>NZ_JAMYND010000008.1:0-207482 GCF_040318885.1 Mesorhizobium sp. M0998 | reverse complement strand
AGTCCTTGCGGATCCGCGCCAGCGCCTCGTCGAATGAAGCGGTCTGGTAGAGCGACTTGATCTCGTGGCTGTTGGCAAAGACGATATCGACGGTGCCGGAGCGCATCAGATCGAGGAATTCGTCGCGGTAGCGATCGACGCAGAACGAGTCCGACAATGTCATCGACACTTCGCGCCCGGCGGCGTGGGCGAGCTTAGCCGTCTGCCGGATCGCCTCCTTGGCGCGCGGCGGGTCCCACAGATAGCCCTCGAAATAGGTGACCGCGGCGCCCGAGGCCTTGTCGGCCTCGACGTCCTCCGGGCCGAGCTCGACGCAGGCGCCGAGATAGGTGTTCATCGAGCGCTCGCCGTCCGGCGTGACGAAGATCATCGAGCGCGCTGTCGGCGGTTCGCCGTTAAGCGGCCTGGTGTCGAAGGCGACACCCTGGGCATGGATGTCATGCGCGTAGATTTCGCCGAGCGCGTCGTTGGAGACCTTGCCGAAGAAAGCGGCGCGACCGCCGAAGGAGGCCACGCCCGCCGCCGTGTTGCCGGCGCTGCCGCCCGAGGCTTCAATGGCCGGGCCCATGCGGCTGTAGAGCAGTTCGGCGCGCCTCGTGTCGATCAAATTCATTGCGCCCTTGATGATGCCGTTGGTCTCCAGGAACGCCTCGTCGCACTGGGCGATGATGTCGACGATGGCATTTCCGATACAAAGCACGTCATAGTCCGGCATCAATTCATGTCTCCGCCAAAAGCCCACCGGCTTTCTGCCACGCCGGGCGCGGGCGGGTCTAGCGGTTTGATGCGGCTTTGCCTAGGCCGCGAGTTATAAATCCGGGCAGAGCGCATGCTTCGTATCGCGCGGTTTGCGCTTGTCTCGCGACCTGTCTCCGCCTATCCCGAAATATCGCCCATGGCCTCGTTTGACATGGAATTGGAAACGCCGTGATCCTCGACGCCGCCCGTGCCGCCTTGAGCCGGCAGTTCTCGCCCGCATTCCGTTCCGTGTTCCTGAAGACGCTGGGGCTGACCTTGCTGGCGCTGGCGGCGCTTTGGTTCGGGATCAAGAGCCTGTTCGAATGGCTGGCCTGGCCGTGGATCGATGCATGGCTGCCCGCCCTACCCTCCTGGGCCGGGTGGCTGGGCGCCGTCGTCGCCGGCGTCGGCCTTGCGCTGGGCTTGGCGCTGCTCATCGCGCCGGTGACGGCGATCATCGCCGGCCTGTTCCTCGACGACGTCGCCGAAGTGGTCGAGCGCACCGACTATCCAAACGATCCGCCCGGCCGCGCCGTGCCGGCGTTGCGCTCGCTGGTGCTAGCGATCCGGTTTTTCGGCGTCGTCATCCTCGGCAATATCGTCGCCCTGCTGCTTCTGCTGGTGCCAGGCATCAACATCGCCGCCTTTTTCGTCGTCAACGGCTATCTGCTCGGGCGCGAGTTCTTCGAGTTCGCCGCCATGCGCTTTCGCCCGGAGGCCGAGGCACGGGCGTTGCGCAGAAAGCACTCCATCACCGTGTTCCTGGCCGGGTTGGTGGTCGCCGCTTTCCTCGCCGTGCCGCTGCTCAACCTTCTGACGCCACTGTTCGCCGCCGCCATGATGGTGCACCTGCACAAGGCGATCTCGGCACGGGAAGGGAGCTAGCGCAGCAGAAAGCCGCGCCCCAGTTCATCATCGTCCTCGACGATGAATTCGGCCCGCCCTGAGTAATAGGCGCGGCCGCCGACGCGGGCGATGATGGCGTCATGCGGCCCGGCCGTGGCCGTGCGTACGACGGCGCCGGAAAAGCGCGAGCCGGCAATGCTCTCGAACAGCCGCGTCCGGCCAATTTCGATCTGACCCTTGGCGTGCATGGTCGCCAGCCGCGCGGTGACGCCGGAGCCGGTCGGCGAACGGTCGACCTCGGCTTCGGCGAAAACGCAGATGTTTTTGGTCGGCGTATCGGAGAACGCATCCTGTCCGTCGGTCAGGATGGTGCCGTAGAGAAAGGCGAGATCGGCATGGTCGGGATGCGACAGCGGCAATTCGGCCTTGAGCTTATTGGTCAGCGCGGTCGCCGCATCGACGAAATCGCGCACCCGATTCCTGCCGAATTCCAGCCCGAACTGGCGGCAGTCGGCGAGTGCATAGAAGGCGCCGCCATAGGCGATGTCAAAGCCGACCGGACCATAGCCCGGCAGCTCGATCCGCCGGTCGCGGGCAAACAGAAACGCCGGCACGCTTTCGAAGGACACCGCGCCGGCCTTGCCATCCCTTACCTCGACTGCAGCCGAAATCAGCCCGCATGGCGCCTCGATATTGACGGTCGTCAGCGGCTCGCGTGGCGCCACCAGCCGCTCGTCGACGGCGTAGCGGCCGAGCGCGACGATGGCGTGGCCGCACATCGTCGAATAGCCCTCATTGTGCATGAACAGCACCGCGAGGTCGGCGCCCGGCAGGTCGGGCTCCACCAGCAGCGCGCCATACATGTCGTAATGGCCGCGCGGCTCGAACATCAGGATCTTTCTGAGATGATCGAGATAGTCGCGCACGTAGGCACGCTTTTCGAGGATCGTGCCCTTGGGAATGTCGGGGTAGCCGCCGGTGACGATCCGCAGCGGCTCGCCGCCGGTGTGCATGTCGACGACGGTGAGCGTCATTCGCCGGGCCCGACCTAGGCTGAAGATTTGGCAAACAGCGCCTGCAGCTTGCCGAACGGCATGGCGGCGCGGGTGAAGCCGAAGGTGCCATCCTGCTGGATCTCGCGCGCCGCGGTCTCCAGCATGCCGAAAGCAAAATTGGTCAGCCATGGGCCGAGCGAGATGCGCTTTACCCCCGCCATGGCAAGATCGGCGATGGTGAAGCCGGGCCTGGCCATGACGTTCACGGGCTTGGTCAGCGCCGAGCAGACGGTTCGCACCATCTCGATGTCGCCCAGGCCCGGTGCATAGAGCACGTCGGCACCGGCTTTCTCGAAGGCCTGCAGCCGCTTGATCGTGTCGTCGAGATCGGGCTTGCCCCACAGGAAATTCTCGGCCCGCGCGGTGAAGACGAAATCGCGTTTCAGTGCCCGTGCCGCTTCCGCCGCCGCCGCGACGCGATCGACGGCATGCGAAAAATCATAGATCGGCTTGGCGGGCTCGCCGGTATGGTCCTCGATCGAGCAGCCGGCGAGGCCAGCCGCCTCGGCGGCGAAGATGGTCTCGCCGGCACTTGTCGCGCTGTCGCCCTTGCCCTTTTCGAGGTCGGCCGAAACCGGCAGCCCGGTCGCCGCTGACACTTCACGGCAATGATGGATCATCGCCTCGAACGTCACCGCGCCGTCGGGCAGGCCGCGCGAAAAGGCAAAGCCGGCGCTGGTCGTGGCCAGCGCCTTGAAGCCGAATGAGGCCAAGAGCTTGGTCGTGCCAACGTCCCAGGAATTGGCCATGACGAAGATCGAGTCATGCAGGTCGCGAAAAATCTTGCCCTTGTCCATGGATGCTCCCCTCCAGTGCAGAATGTGAGGCAAATTCTAGCCCGGCGGAAGGCGCCGGGCAAACAAATGCGGTTGGCTCAGAAGCGTTTGGCGTTCTCTCCTGCCAATCGGTCCAGCGCATCGGAATCCTTGACGTAACGCGAAGCGTTTTTGTCCCAATGATAGGTGACGGAAATGTCGCGCGAAGACGCCTCTGGCGGCGGCTGGCCGTCGCAGCTTTCATCGCCCGGCAGCGTCGCGTCGGTCACCGTAACCTTGATGGCTGCATAGGGCTGGCCGTCGGCAATCGCCTGGAAGGCCGCATTCTGCGTCCTTCGGTTGGTGCAGAGGTTTTCGTCGAACGTATAGATCATGTCGATCAGCTCGAACCTGTCGTTGCGGACCATGACCAGCGGCGCGATCACATAGCCCTGGCTCGAATTGAAATGCGTGCTCGTGGTGATGATGACGTCATCGCCGGGCCCGATCGACAGCTTGCCCGGATCGCGAAAGTAGGTGCTGCGGTCGACGGCAACATTGACCGCGTCGAGCAAGGCCGGCTTGCCGGTGATGTCGTAGAGTGCCAGCACGGCATAACCCTCAGCGCTGTCAGGCGAGTCGCCGAGGTCGAGCAGCATCGCCAGCCGGTCCTTGCCGCCGGCCTTGATGTCGAGCACGTCGCCGCTGGAAAGACCCGACGTCGCCGGCGGCGAGCCGTCGTAGTCCGGTCCAGCGATGTGGCGCATCTCGATCGGAATCGAACCCCGGAAAAAGCCGTCCTTGTCCGCGGCCAGATCGGGAATGACCATCCTGGCGAGATCGAGATAGGTGACATCGCCGTGGCCGGGGACGGCGCTGCCGAGCTCCGGGAAGCTGACGGCCTCCGCGCTGGCCGTCGTCCAAAGACAGGGCAGCAGCAGGCAGGCAAAGATGAAACGAAGCAGGGAGAAGGTCATGCGCGCGCTCGTTATGTCGGGCGCGCGCAAGCTAGAGCATTTTGCGACCAAGAGGAAACCCCTGGCGTTGCCTCACTATGTTGGCTTGGCTTGGCTCGCCAGGGTCTGCTGGAAAACCGGCACCAGCTGATCCATGGCGGCTGCGAGCCACGCGCCGAGTTCGTCGGGCAGAGTGTCGTGGATCCAGACCAGGCGGCTCCGGCCCTCGCCCTCGGCAAAGACCTGCATGGAGGTGTTATCGTGGGTGACCTCATCGCCGAGCCATCCCCACACGATCCGCCGGCTCTGCTCGTCGCGGGCGATGAGCCGCTCTCGCACGATCTTGCCGTCGGCGAAAGTAAGGGCCCGCACGTCGCCCTCATCCACCCGGCAGTCGACGAAAACGCCTGGGGCTATCCGTTGGGCGCCGCCGGCGAAGTCGCCCACCGTCGCCCATACGCTTTCCGGTGAAGCATCTACGATGATTTCCCTGACTATCGAAGCCATGTTCGCTGGTCCCTCTGTTAATAGGTAGACCTGTCTGTCTACATGTGGATGTATACAGACCTGTCTGCTATACGGTCAAGGCATGTCCGCAGCCCGAATCAACGATCGTCCCGAAAGTCTTGCGCGCCGTCGCATCGTCGATACGGCGACCGCGCTGTTTTCTCTGGAGGGGGTCCGTGCCGTAGGCATCGACCGCATCATCGCCGAGGCCGGCGTTGCCAAGGCGACGTTCTATCATCACTTCGCGGCCAAGGACGATCTCGTCCGCGCCTACATCGAGGAGCTCAGCAAGGGAGGACGGGCGGCAATCGCGAGCCTTGGCCGGCGGCCACCTCGCCAGATGATCCTTGCCGTATTCGATCTCATCGCCGACGCGGCGGATCAGCCGGGCTACCGCGGCTGCCCGTTCCAGAACGCCGCGGCCGAATACCCCGACCCGAGGAGCCCGGTTCGCCAGGCAATCGATAAGCATCGTCACTGGAAATGGGGCATCCTAAGGGATCTGCTGATCGCGGACGCAAATCCCGATCCGGACCGCACAGCGGACGCGCTAACAGTGGCGGCCGACGGCCTGCTTGTCGTCAGTCATCTCGACAGGCCGGCCAATCTGCGCAGTCTCATACGCGACACGGTCGACCGAGTACTTGGAGCGCCGCGCCCGGTCTGAGATCGGGCGCGCATGCAGCTTGCGCATAGGCGATCAGTGGATCGGCACCAGCCCGGCCAGTTCACGCATGTCGTCGAACAGGATGCCGCCGGCTTCGATCAGCCCGTCGCGGTCGGAAAGCGGGTCGCCATGGTAGGAATAGACGCGCATGCCGGCGGCGATGCCGGCTGTCGTGCCGGCGACGCTGTCCTCGATGACGATACAGTCGGCGGGCGCGAAGCCCATCGTCGCTGCCGCATGCAGGAAGAGGTCGGGGAACGGCTTGCCGCGCGAGACCATGGTCGAGCTGAACAGCGCATGGTCGAACAGCGGCAGCAGTCCGGTCTGGCCGAGCGTGATGTGCATTTTGGACACCCGTGCCGACGAGGCGACACAGGTGGCGATGCCGGCGGCGTGCACGGTTTCGATGAACTCGCGAACAAAGGGGATGGCCTCGACGCCATGCGCGAACAGGTCCGGCAGGCCGGCGTTCCAGCGCTCGACGAAATCGGCGCCGAGGCTGACGCCGGTCGCCTCGACTTCCTTCTGCACCGAGACCATGCTGCGGCCGGAGAAATTCTTGCGGCAATATTCGAAGCTGGCCGGAAAGCCGGCCGCGGTCAGCCATTCGGCGAGGCGCCGATTGGCCAGGTTCTCGGTGTCGACCAGAACCCCGTCGCAATCGAAGATGACGAGCTTGGGTATTTTCATCAGGCCGTGCCGGTCGATCCGAAGCCGCCCGAGCCGCGCGCCGTACCGCCAGCCAATGTGCGCTCCTCGACGGTCGCCTGCGTCACCGGGGCGAAGACGATCTGGGCGATCCGCATGCCGCGCGTCACCGCGAAATCCTCGTCACCGAGATTGATCAGCAGCACCTTGACCTCGCCGCGATAGTCGCTGTCGATGGTGCCCGGCGTGTTGAGGCAGGTGAGCCCGTGCTTGAAGGCGAGGCCGGAACGCGGCCGGACCTGGCCCTCGACGCCCTCCGGAATTTCCAGGATCAGCCCGGTCGGCACCAGCGCGCGCTTTCCCGGCAGGATCAAGAGCGGCCTGTCGTCCGGGACGGCTGCGCGCAGGTCCATGCCGGCGGCGCCCGAGCTTTCATAGGCGGGAAGCGGCAAGCCCTCGCCATGCGGCAGCCTGACGAAGCCGACAGCCGGACCGATGACGGAGGTAGGATAAAGTGCTGCGCGCATGAGGCTGATCCTATCGTCGCGAACGCCGGTCCAGTCAACTCGGCGGCAATGCTATCAACGGCTTTCTTTCAGCACAGTTCCGCTTCAGCGCAGTTCCATCGGAACGACCGTGGTCTCCTTGATCTCCTCCATGACGAAGGAGGCCGAAACGTCCGATAGTGCCACCTTGGCGATCAGCCGCTGGTAGAGCCGGTCATAGGCCTTCACATCGGCAACGCGGGCGCGCAAGACATAGTCGAGATCGCCGGACATGCGGTAGGCGCCGGTGATCTCGGCAAAGCCGGTCACCGCCGCTCGGAATCTTTGCAGCCAGTCCGGATCGTGGTTGGAGGTGCGGATCAGGATGAACACCGAAAGGCCGAGCCCAAGCTTGTCGGCATCGACCAGCGCCACCCGGCCGGTGATGACGCCGTCCTCCTCCAGCCGCTTCACCCGGCGCCAGCAGGCATTGCGCGACAGCGATATTCTTGCCGAGAGCTGGTCGACGGACAGCGTGCCGTCGCGTTGCAGCTCGGCCAGCAATCTCCGGTCTATTTCGTCGATTTCCGGCGCCATGTGGGATGTTTGTCCCAAAATTCAGCCTTTCACAAGGACAATTTGAGACCGATGAACCGAACACCCATGCCAGTATACTCATCGCCGGCTCTTCATGCCGGCAGGAGGGATCGACATGACCGCACGGCTCGCAAGACTTTTCACCTCTCACCCGGCCGCGGTCGGCGAGAGTTATTTCGGCCATATGGCTTTCGCCGCATGGTTCTCGTCGCGATTGTTCATGGCGGCCTTTGCCGCGCTCGTTCATGCTTTCTTGCCGTTTCTGTTCGAGACCACGGCAAGCGGCATCATCCGTGAGCTCTATGAGCGGACGCACAACAGAGGACGGTAAGCCGCAGAGGTACCGAGCGCAGCGAGGCCGCTGGACAGCGCCGACCCTCAACAGGCCCCGCAGCGCAATCCCGATCAAGCGCCGCCATCGTCGAATGCCGAGCCAGGCTTGTATCCACGCGCCAATCCGCCATTTTGAGGATCGCGGCGCGATAGCCCGGAGCATTCACCATGGATATCGTCTTTTCCTCGACCACCAAACTGGCCGCGGCCATCCGCGACCGTACGGTTTCCGCAATAGAGGTGCTGGACGAGCATCTGGCGCAGATCGACAGGCACAATAAGGCGGTCAATGCCGTCGTAACCCTCGATCGGGACGGTGCGCGGCAACGCGCCGTCAAAGCCGACGACGCGCAGGCGCGCGGCGAGGCCCTTGGGCCGCTGCATGGCGTGCCGTTCACACTGAAAGACACGCATGAAACCGCCGGCATGAGAACCGCCGTCGGCTTCCCGGCCTTCGCCGACTATGCTCCGAGGGCAGACAGTCCGGTCGTTGCCCGGCTGAAGGCGGCAGGCGGCGTGCTGGTGGGCAAGACGAACGTGGCGACGATGCTCGGTGACTGGCAGTCTGACAATCCACTGTTCGGCCGCACCGGCAACCCCTGGAACCTCCAGCGCACCGCCGGCGGCTCCAGCGGCGGTGCGGCGGCGGCGCTCGGCACTGGTATGACGCCGTTCGAGGTCGGCACCGACATGCAGGATTCGATCCGGCTGCCGGCCGCCTTTTGTGGCGTCTACGGCCTCAAGCCGACCGAGCACCGCGTCTCGCTCGCCGGCGCCTTCCCCGACCCGGGCGGGGCGCCGCGCAGCGTGCGGCTGATGTCCTGCCTCGGACCGCTGGCGCGCAGCGTCGAGGACCTGGCACTGATCTACGGCCTCATTGCCGGGCCGGATGGAAGCGATACCGACCTTGCGCCGGTACCGGTCGAAACCATGCCGGAGCTGGATCTCAGAAATTTGCGCATTGCCGTCGCGCCGTCCTTTCCGGGCTTTCCGGTGGCCGGCGAGATCAGCGCGGCGGTCGAAAGTCTGGCAAAGGAGCTTCAGTCGGCAGGCGCCATCGTCGAGGATGCCAAATTGCCGGAGCTCGACCTGCACGACGACCTAGCACAAGGCGGTGCGCTGATCGGCATGATGCTGGAGGCGGCGCAGCCCAAACCACCGGAGAAGCCGACGCCGGTCTCGCGCTGGTTCGAGGCGCTCGCCCGCCGCGACCGCTCCATCCTGGCGTGGGAACGGTTCTTCGACGGCTGCGACGCCTTGCTGTGCCCGGTCGCCATGGCCACTGCCTTCCCGCATTGCGAGCCGGGAACGCCGATCGAGGTCGACGGCAAGACGCAAAGCTACTGGATGCTGCCGGCCTATGGCGCGGTGTTCAACTACAGCGGCCATCCGGCACTGTCGCTGCCCTGCGGACAGGACAGCAATGGCCTGCCCATCGGACTACAGCTTGTTGGCAAACGCTGGTCGGAGCGGCGCCTGCTCGGGATCGCCAGGGCAATCGAGCCGCTGGCCGGCGGCTTTCGCCGTCCGCCCGGCTATTGAGTAAACCGCGCCAGTCCGTAGGGATCAAGCAGCGGATCGCGCTCGCCGTCGAGGATTTCGCGGGCGGCGAACAGGGCGACGGCCGGCGCCAGCGTGATGCCGGAATGCATGACCGCAACATAGACGCCGCTCGTGCCTTCGGCGCGGCCTATGATCGGAAAGCCATCGACCGGCGTCGGCCGATAGCCAACGGTGTGGAAATCGAGTTCCAGCCCATCCGCGCCGCGCAGCATCGCCTTCATCGCCGCAAACAGGTCGCGGGCGGTGGCCGGGGCATCCATGCCGGGATCGGCGCCACCGAAATCCGAGCCGGCGATGACGCGGCCTTCCGCCGTCTGGCGCATATGCAGGCGGTCGCCGATCACCAGGCCGTTGAGCAGCTTTTCGTAGGGGCGCGAATGCACGATCAGGCCGGGCGGCGTTTCGATCGGCAGTTCTATCCCGGCTGTGGCAGCGATTGCCGGAGAGCCGGCTCCGGCCGCGATCACCACCTCGTCGGCAGCAATCCGCCCGCCGGATGTATCGACGCCGGCAATCCTGCCGTTGGCTTGCACCAGAGCGGTGACGGTCGTCCCGGCTACAATTCGCGCGCCGCGCCGTTCGGCGTCGGCCAGCAGTGCTTGCGTGGCGGCGACCGGCTCGGCAACGCCTTCCTCGGCGACATAAAGGGCGAAATCGGGAAGCTCGGTCAGATTGGGCTCGATGCGGGCCGCTCCGGCACGGTCGACACGCTCGATGCCGTAGCCCCATGCGGAGTGCTCGGCCGCATAGGCTTCGAGTTCGGGACGTGGCAGGTCCCAGCACAGGCCGCCGCACCATTGCAACGGGATGCCGGGCACCTCGTTCGCCAGTCGCGTCCATTCGGCCATCGATCGAGTCCGTAGTCGGAAGTAAGGCTGCGGATTACCCCAGCTGGCATTGATCCAGGCAAAGGAATTCGGTGTCGCGACGCCGCCGGCGCCGCTGCCGGCAACGACCGTCACCTTTGCTCCAGCCCTGGTCAGGTGCCAGGCGATGGAGGCGCCGATGATACCGGCGCCGATGACGATCACTTCTTTCGCAGCTGTCATGCTTCACTCCTCGTTCCAACGCCACCACTGCGATGCCATTGCCCGTGGGTTCTGCCAAGAGCGAGCCGTATCAAATGTGCCTCTTGACTTTAATACGTACGTACGTATTTTACCTGGCATGGCTAGACATTCACTTCGCGAAAAACTTCTCGACGCCGGTTTCAAAACCATCTGGAGCTCCGGCTATTCGGCCGCCGGCGTACGCGACATCGTCGCCGCGGCCGATGCCCGTCCGGGGTCCTTCACCAATCATTTTGCCTCCAAGGAGGCGTTCACCGGCGAGGTGCTGGACCGCTATTTCGCCTATGTGAGCGGTTTGGCGGAGCAGGCCCTTGCCCGGGACGGCACACCCCCGGTCGGGCGCTTGCGCCGCTATCTCGAAATCATCACGTCGAAGCTGGAGGCGCATGATTGGGCACGGGGCTGCATGATCGGCAATCTCAGCCTCGAGACGGCTGCTCACAGTGAGGCGCTGAGGCTGCAACTCGTCGCCATCTTCGAACGCTGGCGCAAGCCCTTTGCCGAATGCATCGCCGAGGGCCAGGCGGCTGGCGACATCACCGACGCGTTCGATGCCGAGGACCTCGCCGATTTCCTGTTGAGTTCCTGGCAAGGCGCGATGCTGCGCATGAAGGTGGAGCGCAGTCCCGAACCGCTCGAGCGTTTCAAGAATATCGTCTTCAAAACAGTCTTCGTAAAAAAGGAGCTGATCCGATGAACCCGAAACTCGAAAAGCAGCAATCCCGCACAACGGTGCCGCGCTCGGAAGTCGCGGTACTCGATTCCACCATCTCCTATGTCGAGGCAGGTACTGCCGGTCCGACGGTGCTATTCCTGCACGGCAACCCGACGTCGTCCTACATCTGGCGCGACATCATCCCGCATGTGGCGCCGTTCGGCCGCTGCATTGCGCCCGACCTGATCGGCTATGGCCAATCCGGCAAGCCGGACATCGACTATCGCTTCTTCGACCACGTCCGCTATCTCGACGCCTTCATCGAGACGCTTGGCATCAGTGACGTGGTGGTCGTCGCGCAGGACTGGGGCACCGCGCTCGCCTTCCATCTCGCGGCCCGGCGGCCGCAGCGGATCCTCGGCCTCGCCTTCATGGAATTCATCCGCCCCTTCGAGAGTTGGGACGATTTTCACCAGCGTCCGCAGGCGCGCGAATTGTTCAAGGCAATGCGCACGCCTGGCGTCGGTGAGAAGCTTGTCCTGGAAGACAACGTCTTCGTCGAAAAGGTGCTTCCGGCTGCGGTGCTGCGCACGATGAGCGATGAGGAAATGGCCTCCTACCGGGCACCGTTCCCGACGCCCCAATCGCGCAAGCCGATCCTGCGGCTGCCGCGCGACCTGCCGATTGAAGGCCAGCCCGCCGATGTCGCTGCCATCAGCGAGTACGACCATCGGGCGCTCCGGCTCTCCTCCTACCCGAAGCTGCTTTTCTCAGGCGATCCGGGGGCCCTCGTCTCGCCGCATGCGGCACGGGAATTCGCGGCCGGCCTGAAGAACTGCCGGTTGATCGATCTCGGACCCGGCGCGCATTATCTACAGGAGGACCATGCCGACAGGATCGGCGCCACAATTGCCGAGTGGATTCCGGAGGTGGCCTTCGAGAGCCGAGCGACCGAATCGGCCTGACGTCGGGACGTGAACCGGCGGCAGCCGGAGAGGTCGACAGCTTAGCTCTGCCGGTGCCAAGCGATGGAGGCGCCAATGATGCCGGATCCAATGACGATGATGTTCTTGCTCACGGCCGTGTACCTTCAAACGCCCAGGACTTCTTGCCCTCATTGCCACCATGCTACAGACTTACCAAGGGCGTTGCCGGGACCGCTCTCGAAGCGGGTCGATGACGATCGCCTCACTGGAAACGTTCAGCTCAATCACATGAGGGTCATTTGCGCCGCTGGATAAAAGGGTTGGTTTTTGCTGCAGCCGGAGCCGCCATTGTCTATGCCGTCTTCTTTGGCCCGCTGCCGTTCGTTCGATCTTGGTGGCAGGACGACAACTGGCTGGATCCTTTGCATAAACGCCATCGCATCGCTGACGGTTTGGTGCTGACCGGGGCGTTGGTTGGGAAATCGCGGGCAGAAGTTGTTGCCATGCTCGGCGAGCCGCCGAAGACGGACTATTTCGAGGACTGGAGTCTGGTTTATATTCTTGGTTCGGAAAGAGGATTTTTTTCGATCGACTCTGAATGGCTGGTTATGCGCCTGGATGACGTTGGCTCGGTCACGCAGGCGGCTATCGTCAGAGACTGAACCTGCTGCCGGGGTATCAGCGGTGTTTCCGTTCGACACGCTGGAAAAGCGCTGCTAGAAGCCCGCGCCACAGACAGGATTCCATGAAATTGGCTGAAGACATCGAACAAGCGGTATCGCGCCGCCGCACTTTCGCGATCATTGCCCACCCCGACGCCGGCAAGACGACGCTCACCGAAAAACTGCTTTTGTTCGGCGGCGCCATCCAGCTTGCCGGCGAGGTCAAGGCCAAGAAGGACCGCATCCAGACCCGCTCGGACTGGATGAAGATCGAACGCGAGCGCGGCATTTCGGTGGTCACCTCGGTGATGACCTTCGAATACGAGGACACCGTCTTCAACCTGCTCGACACGCCCGGCCACGAGGATTTCGCCGACGACACCTATCGCACGCTGTCGGCGGTCGACAGCGCGGTCATGGTCATCGACGCCGCCAAGGGCATCGAGCCGCGCACGCTGAAACTGTTCGAGGTCTGCCGGCTGCGCGACATCCCGATCATCACCTTCGTCAACAAAATGGACCGCGAAAGCCGAGACCCATTCGACATCCTCGACGAGATCGAGCAGAAGCTGGCACTGGATACAGCGCCGATCACCTGGCCGATCGGCCGCGGCAAGACCTTTTCCGGGACCTACCATCTGGCGCTGAACGCGGTGCGCAAGGGCGACGCCGAAAAGGAGCGCACGCCGGTCAATGGACCCGATTCCAACCGCGTCGCCGGCCTGTTGCCGGAGAACGAGCGCGAGGCCTTCATCGAGGAGCTGGAGCTGGCGCGCGCGGCCTGTCGCCCGCTCGACCTCGATGCCTTCCGCGAGGGCCATCTGACCCCGGTCTATTTCGGCTCGGCGCTGCGCAATTACGGCGTGCGCGACCTGATCGAGGCGCTCGGCGCCTACGGGCCGCCGCCGCGCGCGCAGGAGGCCGACAGCCGCAAGGTCGAGGCGACCGAGGACAAGATGACCTCCTTCGTCTTCAAGATCCAGGCCAATATGGACCCCAATCACCGCGACCGCATCGCTTTCGTGCGCGTCTGCTCCGGCAAGCTCGAGCGCGGCATGAAGGCCAAGCTGGTGCGCACGGGGAAACCGATGAGCCTGTCGGCACCGCAATTCTTCTTCGCCCGCACCCGCGTCACGGCCGACGAGGCGTTCGCCGGCGATGTCGTCGGCATCCCCAACCACGGCACGCTGCGCATCGGCGACACGCTGACCGAGGGCGAGGAGATCCTGTTTCGCGGCGTGCCGAATTTCGCGCCTGAAATCCTGCGCCGCGTTCGCCTCGGCGATGCCATGAAAGCCAAGAAGCTCAAGGAAGCGCTGCACCAGATGGCCGAGGAAGGCGTCGTGCAATTGTTCTCGCCGGAGGACGGCTCGCCAGCCATCGTCGGCGTCGTCGGCGCCCTGCAGCTCGACGTCTTGAAGGAGCGGCTAAACTTCGAATACACACTGCCGGTCGATTTCGAAATGTCGCGCTTTTCCGTCTGCCGCTGGATATCGGCCGACGACAGGGCCGAGCTCCAGCGCTTCATCGAGGCGCATCGCGGCGACATTGCCCGCGACCTCGACAACGATCCGGTGTTCCTCGCCCAGCACGCCTTCTCGCTCAACTACGAGGCCGAGCGCTGGAAGGCGATCCGCTTCACCGCGGTCAAGGATTATCAGGTCCGCGACAGGGCGGCTTGAGCTGTTGGTTTTCCCTTCTCCCCTTGTGGGAGAAGGTGTCGCCGAAGGCGACGGATGAGGGGTGTTCCAGAAAACACCAACGTCTCATTCCGTCCCACACCCCTCAACCGTCTCGGCGCTTCGCGCCGATCCACCTTCTCCCACAGGGGGAGAAGGCAAGATCGCGTTCCATTCACCCCTTGGCTGCCTCTTCGATCTTGGCGATGTCGATCTTGCTCATCTGCATCATCGCCTGCATCACGCGGCCAGCCTTTTCCGTGTCGGGGTCCAGCAGCAGCCTGGGCAGCTGTTCGGGAACGACCTGCCAGGAGAGGCCGAATCTGTCCTTCAGCCAGCTGCACTGGCTGGGCTGGCCACCGCCCGCGATGAGCCTGTCCCAGAAATAGTCGACCTCTTCCTGCGTCTTGCAGTCGATGGAGAGCGAGACTGCCTGGGTGAACTTGAATTGCGGGCCGCCGTTGAGCGCCTGGAACTGAACGCCGTCGAGCTCGAATGAGACCATCAGCACCTTGCCCTCATTATCGCCGCTGCCCTTGGGCCAGCGCATCACGCTCAGCACCTTCGAATTCTTGAAGATGGAGATGTAATGGTTCATGGCCTCCTCGGCCTGGTCGTCGAACCACAGGCAGGGGGTGATCTTTTGCATTCGCTTGCTCCTCGGGCTGGTTTTGGCTTGTTTCGCTCGCAAACGGCCGGCTGGCAATTGATGCCCGGTCCGCCGTCTGCTCAAGGACGCTCGAGCAAACCACGATCCGACAGCGCTTCTGACTTTTTTACGGCCTGGACCGGCTGCGTCTTTGGCTGGCCGCTCGTTCCGCACCCTGGCGCAGCGCAAAATTGTGGCCAGACCAGAGTGTGCCGTCTATAAGGCCTGCGGCTCAATTCCGGTTTTCCGCACCTTTGGGCGCGACGCAGACAGCAAGGACAGTTCAATGCCCGCCTACCGTTCCCGCACCACCACCCATGGCCGCAACATGGCCGGCGCCCGCGGCCTGTGGCGCGCTACCGGCATGAAGGATTCGGATTTCGGCAAGCCGATCATTGCCGTGGTCAATTCCTTCACCCAATTCGTGCCGGGCCATGTCCATTTGAAGGATCTCGGCCAGCTGGTTGCCCGCGAGATCGAAAAAGCCGGCGGCGTCGCCAAGGAGTTCAACACCATTGCCGTCGATGACGGCATCGCCATGGGCCATGACGGCATGCTCTATTCGCTGCCGTCGCGCGAATTGATCGCCGACTCGGTCGAATACATGGTCAACGCGCACTGCGCCGACGCGATGGTCTGCATCTCGAATTGCGACAAGATCACGCCCGGCATGCTGATGGCGTCGCTGCGCCTCAACATCCCGACCGTCTTCGTCTCCGGCGGGCCGATGGAGGCCGGCAAGGTGGTGCTCGCCGGCAAGACCCAGGCGCTTGACCTGGTCGACGCCATGGTCGCAGCCGCCGACGACAAGGTGTCCGACGAGGACGTCAGGATCATCGAGCGCTCGGCCTGTCCGACCTGTGGCTCCTGCTCCGGCATGTTCACCGCCAATTCGATGAACTGCCTGACCGAGGCGCTCGGCCTCTCGCTGCCCGGCAACGGCTCGACGTTGGCCACGCACGCCGACCGCAAGCGGCTGTTTGTCGAGGCCGGTCATCTGATCGTCGATCTCGCCCAGCGCTATTACGAGCAGGACGATGACACCGCGCTGCCGCGCAGCATCGCCTCGAAGGGCGCCTTCGAGAATGCCATGACGCTCGACATCGCCATGGGCGGCTCGACCAACACGGTCCTGCACATCCTCGCCGCGGCACATGAGGGCGAGGTCGACTTCACCATGGAGGACATCGACCGGCTGTCGCGGCGGGTGCCGGTGCTGTGCAAGGTGGCTCCGGCCAAGGCTGACGTCCACATGGAGGATGTCCATCGCGCCGGCGGCATCATGGCCATCCTCGGCCAGTTGGATAGCGCCGGGCTGATCAACCGCGACCTGCCGACGGTGCACACCGCAAGCCTCGGCGAAGCGCTCGATCATTGGGACATTTCGCGCACCACCAGCCAGAATGTCCGGGATTTCTTCCTGGCGGCACCCGGCGGCGTGCCGACGCAAGTCGCGTTCAGCCAGGACCGCCGCTGGGACGATCTCGATCTCGACCGCGAGAAGGGCGTCATCCGCTCGGCCGAACATCCTTTCTCCAGGGATGGCGGCCTTGCCGTGCTGAAAGGCAATCTGGCAATCGATGGCTGCATCGTGAAGACGGCGGGCGTCGATGAATCGATCCTGAAATTCACCGGTCCGGCAAGAGTGTTCGAAAGCCAGGACGCCAGCGTCAAGGCGATCCTGTCGAACGAGATCAAGGCCGGCGATGTCGTCGTCATCCGCTATGAAGGGCCACGCGGCGGACCCGGCATGCAGGAAATGCTCTACCCGACCAGCTATTTGAAGTCGAAAGGTCTCGGCAAAGCCTGCGCACTGATCACCGACGGTCGTTTTTCCGGCGGCACCTCCGGCCTGTCGATCGGCCATGTCTCGCCGGAAGCCGCGGAAGGCGGTCTGATCGGGCTGGTCAGGGAAGGCGACACGATCGAGATCGATATCCCCAACCGCACCATCAGGCTTGCTGTCGACGACGCCGAACTCATCGCCCGTCGCGCCGCGATGGAGGCCAGGGGAACGGCTGCCTGGAAGCCCGAAGAAAAGCGCAAGCGCAAGGTGACGACAGCCTTGCGCGCCTATGCGGCGATGGCGACAAGTGCCGCCAAGGGGGCGGTGCGGTACGTGCCGGAATAGAGGCTTTCCTTCTCCCTTTGTGGGAGAAGGTGGATTGGCGCGCAACGCCAAGACGGTTGAGGGGTGCTGGACGGAGTGCCGCCGGCGCCAAGCTGGAACACCCCTCATCTGGCCGCTTCGCGGCCACCTTCTTCCACAAGGGAAGAAGGGAAGGGCCGCGCCTGAAGGTTCCGCCTTGCGGCAGCACGCTGCATGGAAAGAAACGGCTTTTTTGAACGAGGTGGCGCTAGATGGATTTTGACCTTGTGGTGCGCGGCGGGATGCTGCCCGACGGCAGGATCGCGGATATCGGCATCGTCGGCGAAACGATCGCAGCGATAGAGCCCGAGCTGAACGTCAGCGCCGGCACGGCGATCGATGCCCATGGCAATCTGGTCTCGCCGCCCTTCGTCGATCCGCATTTCCATATGGACGCCACGCTTTCGCTCGGCATTCCGCGCATCAATGTCTCGGGCACGCTGCTCGAAGGCATCTCGCTTTGGGGCGAGTTGAAGCCGCTTCTGACCCATGAAGCGGTGCGCGACCGTGCGCTCGCCTATTGCGACTGGGCGGTGTCGATGGGCCTGCTCGCCATCCGCACCCATGTCGATGTTTGCGACGACCGCCTGCTGGCGGTCGAAGCGCTGCTCGACGTGAAGAAGACGGTTGGCCCCTATATCGACCTGCAGCTGGTCGCCTTCCCGCAGGACGGGTTTTACCGCTCGCCGACGGCGCGCGACAACACCATCCGGGCGCTCGACATAGGCGTCGATGTCGTCGGCGGCATTCCGCATTTCGAGCGCACAATGGCCGACGGCACGCGCTCCGTCACCGAGCTCTGCGAAATCGCGGCGAAGCGCGGCCTGATGGTCGACTTGCATTGCGACGAGACCGACGATCCGCTGTCGCGCCACGTCGAGCAGCTTGCCTATGAGACGCAGCGGCTCGGGTTGCAGGGCAGAGTGGCCGGCTCGCACCTGACATCGATGCATTCGATGGATAATTACTACGTTTCGAAGCTATTGCCGCTGATTGCCGAGGCCGGCGTTTCGGCGATCCCCAATCCGCTGATCAACATCATGCTGCAGGGCCGCCACGACACCTTTCCCCAGCGCCGCGGACTGACGCGGGTCAAGGAGATGCTGGCGCAAGGCATCCGCGTCGGCTGGGGCCAGGATTGCGTGCTCGACCCCTGGTATTCGCTGGGCACCGCAGACATGCTCGACGTCGCCTTCATGGGCCTGCATGTCGCGCAGATGTCGAGCCCGGCCGAGATGGCGCGCTGCTTCGATATGGTCACCAACGTCAATGCCGCCATCATGGGCCTCGACCACCTTGGCCTGGCGGTCGGCAAGCGCGCCAGCCTGGTCGTTCTCGATGCCGGCAACCCAGTCGAGGCGCTGCGGCTGCGCCCAGAGCGTCTCTGCGTCATCGCCAGGGGCAAGGTGGTGGCCGAGCGCAGCCGGCAGGACACGCGGCTTTCGATCGCTGGAAGGCCGGGCACGGTGAACCGGCGCCACGCTTAAAGCGCGTCGCGTTTGAACGGACCCACGCGACGCGCTTTAAGGTCTTGTTTTTAAGCGTGTCGTTATCGCAAAACCGCTGCACACTTTTGCGCGACATGCATTAGTCCAGCCGATTTCCGGCGCTGGTCTTACCGAATTCTCGATTTTCGCCTCGTCATGGCCGCAGCTTGCGACTACGACGCGGGTCACCGTACCCCACGGCGAGGAACCGGTAACGGATGGTGCAGCCCGCAGCCCAGTACTCAACGATCATGAACGTGCTGCTGGCCGGCGTCCTGCTGATGCTCGCCGGCGACTTCCTGTTTGCGCTGAACGACGCGATGGGCAAGTGGCTGGTCGCCAGTTTTTCCGTCGGCCAGGTCGTGCTGATCCGCTCGATCGGCGCGTTTTTCATACTCGGGCCGATGATTGCACATCAGGGTGCGGCCAAGCTGTTTCGCATGGAGCGGCCGGAGCTGCAGCTGCTTCGCGTGGTGATGACGACGCTCGACACGGCGCTGTTCTACGCGGCGGTCGTCTATCTGCCGCTCGCCGATGTGATGAGTTTTTACATGGCCGGGCCGATCTATGTCGCGGCGCTGTCGCACTTCCTGCTCGGCGAAAGGGTCGGCTGGCGCCGCTGGGCGGCTATCCTGGTCGGTTTCTGCGGCGTGCTGATCATGCTGAAGCCGTCCTCGGCCGCGTTCTCGCTGTCGTCGATGTTCGCGCTCGCCGGCAGCATTTCCTTTGCCTTCGCCATCATCCTCAATCGGCGGCTGCGCGGCACCAGCGACACCTCGCTGGTCACCTGGCAAACCATCGGCACGCTGCTGGTCGGCGCTGCGTTGACCCTCGGCAGCTGGAAGACGCCGTCCTCGCTCGATTTCGGCGCCATGCTGCTTCTCGGCATCGTCTCCTGCGGCGCGCATCTGATGATAACCAGGGCGTTGAAGCTGGCGCCGGCCTCGACCTTGGCGCCGCTGCATTACAGCCTGCTGTTGTGGGCAGTGGTCTTCGGCCTCGCCTTCTTCGGCGATGTGCCTGGGCCGCGCATCCTGATCGGCTCGGCCATCGTCGTGCTGGCCGGCCTGTTCATCTTCCACCGCCAGAAGGTGGTCGACACGGTACCGCCCGAAAACGTGCCAAAGGGCGTGAATTAACCCCGGCGCGCTGCCGCGAGATGCCGCGAAAATTCCGGCATCTCCATCAGTGCCTTGCAGCGCGCAAACCGGCCGTCGGCATAGGCGCGAAAGTCGTCGGCCGGATTTTTGTTGGCAAGCTGGATCAAGCCCCAGAGCGTCCACAACAGGTCGCACATCGCCTTGTAGATGACGATGCGGCCGCGCTCCGCCGGTCTCGGCTCGCCGCCGAAATAGGCGCGCATCATTTCTTCATCCTGGGCCTCGTCGAATTGCCCTTCGACCGAGAGGTCGCCGAGATCCCAGAGCGGATCGTTCATGCCGGAATATTCCCAGTCGACGATCCACATCCTGTCGCCCGTATCGAGAAAGTTTTCGCAGAGCGGGTCGCAGTGGCAGGCGACGATCGGCAGAGGTTGAGCCGCAAGTGCTGAGCGCACTGCCTCCGCCTCGCGGACCACATCGTGGTAGCCGGCAGGCAGGGCGACGTCCTTGGTTGACAGCACTTTCAGATAATCGTCGATCATCGCAAACAGCTCGAAGCGGGAGGGGAACACCGCGCCGGATGTGTGCAGTTTGCGAAAGGCCTTGCCGGCGCGTGCCGGGCTGCCCGGCCGAGTCTTGAACTTTCCCGGTGACATCGTCTCGGCACCGGCAACGAAGCGGGTCACCAACACGCCGGTCTCGGCATCGACATGCAGCACATCGGGACTGACGCCGGCCTTCGCCGCTTCCCGCGCCGCCACTGCCTCGTTGGCACGGTTGATGTATTCCTCGGTACCCTTGCCGGGGATACGCAGGCAGAAATCCTTACCGCTGAAGACGAGGTTGGTGAGACCGCCGAGCCGTTCCAGAGGGCCGTCATAGCCGGCCAGCATCGGAATGGCCGCAAGTGCGGCGCGCGCCCGGTCGTCCGCCATGGATTTCGCTCCTTTCCCCGTATTATTGGGACGACGACGGTTCCACAGTTTTCGCCGTTTGGCTATGATCGCGTTGCGGATCGATACCAGGCGACGGAAAGCGATGACGGACAGCAAACATCAGAGCGCGCTCGCCGCAGCCTATGCGGCGAAGCGGCCGGAAGACGTCGCGGCTCTTTACGACAGGTGGGCAGGCACCTATGACGCCGACATGTCGGCGGCTGGCTATCGCCATCCCACCATCTGCCTTGCCTTGCTGGCCCGCCATCTGGCGCGCGGCGCCGCTCCTCTGCTCGATGCCGGCGCCGGCACCGGGCTCATCGGCGAATGGCTTGCCATTACCGGTTATCCGCAGGTCGAGGCGCTCGACATCTCGGAAGGCATGCTGGCGCAAGCCGCGCGCAAGGGCGTCTATTCAGCGCTGCACTGCCTGGCGCTTGGCGGACCGCTGCCCTTCGTGGACGACGCCTATGCCGGGATCATCTCAGCCGGCGTCTTCACGTCCGGCCATGTCGGGGCCGAGGGTCTGGACGAGTTGATCCGCATCTGCCGGCCGGGCGGGGTGATCGTGCTGACAGTGAAGAACACGCTGTGGGATGCCGGGTTTGCCGCGCGGATCGCCGAGCTCGAGGCGCAAGGCACCGTCACGCGCGCCGAAGAGACGCCGCCCTATGTTTCGATGCCAGGCGAGGCCGATACCGTGCCGAGCCGGGGGCTGGTGCTCATCGTGAACTGAGGCTGAAACCGGAAGGCTCTACGCCTTCACCTTTGCTCCTGCCGGATCGTAAAGCGGCTCGAGGTGTATCTTAGCCGGCGTCCGTTCCATTGCCACCACCAGCTCGTAGTTGCCGGAAGTGAGGAAATCATCGTTGACGCCATCGGCATTGCGCACATAGCCGTAGCCGATGTTCTTGCCGATGGTGTAGCCATAGCCGCCGCTGGTGAGATAACCGACCGCCTCGCCGTTGCGCAGGATGGTCTCGCGCCCGAGCAGCACGACGTCCGGATCATCGACAGTGAAGCCGGCAAAGCGTTTCCCGAGCGTCGAGCCATCGAGCTTTTCAAGCGCCCGCCGGCCGAGGAAATCGGTATTCTTCCTGAGCTTCACCGCCCAGCCGAGGCCGGCCTCCTGCGGCGTGTCGTTGGGTGTAATGTCGGCGCCCCAGGCGCGGTAGCCCTTTTCCAGCCGCAGCGATTCCAGCGCCCGATAGCCGACCGGGCGAATGTCGTGGACAGCGCCCGCCGTCATCAGCGCGTCGAAAACCTCGCCCGTCGCCGCGATCGGCGCATGCAGTTCCCAGCCGAGTTCGCCGACATAGGTGACGCGCAGTGACCGGACGGCGTGACCGGCAATGGCGATCTCGCGAACATGGCCGAATGGAAAGGCGGCATTCGAGACGTCGGCATCGGTCACCGCTGACAGCACGTCACGGGCGCGCGGCCCCATCAGCGACAATGTGCCGAAATCCTCCGTGACGTCGGTCAGCGTCACGTCGAACTCCCTGCCGATATGATCGGCAATCCAGGAGAAATCATGCGTGCGGAAACCGGTGCCGGTGACGATGTAGAATTTTTCCTCACCGAGCCTCGCCACGGTCAAATCGGCCTCGATGCCGCCGCGCGTGTTGAGAAGCTGCGTGTAGGTCAGCCGGCCGACCGGCTTGGCGACGTCGTTGGCGCAGATCCAGTCCAGCGCCTTCAGCGCGTCGGCTCCGGTCATTTCGTATTTGGCGAAAGACGACTGGTCGAAAATTCCGATCTTTTCGCGCACGTGGCGGTGCTCGTCGCCAACCGCCGGGAACCAGTTCTGCCGGCCCATCGAATAGACGTCCTTCGGCTCGATGCCTTCCGGCGCGAACCAGTTCGGCCGCTCCCAGCCAAGTTTCGAGCCGAACACGGCGCGATGTTTTTGCAGCCGCTCGTACAAAGGCGAGACGATGCGCGGCCGGCCGCTGACATATTCCTCATGCGGGAAGCCGATCGTGTAGTGCTTGCCATAGGCTTCCAGCGTGCGGTCGCGGACCCATTGCCGGTCGCGGTGGAGATCGGAGAAGCGGCGGATGTCGACCACCCACAGATCGAGCGGCGCCTCGCCGTCGACGACCCATTGCGCCAGCACCCAGCCGGCGCCGCCGCCGGACGCGATGCCGAAGGCATTGAAGCCGGCGCCGACGAACATATTGGCGCATTCCGGCGCCACACCGAGGATGAAATTGCCATCCGGCGTAAAGCTCTCCGGCCCGTTGATCATCTGCTTGACGCCGGCATTGGCGAGCGCCGGGACACGCTCGATCGCCTGGCTCATATGCTGCTCGAAATGATCGTAATCATCGTCGAACAGCCGGAACTCCCAATCGTCCGGCACATCGCCGCCCGGCAGACCGGTCGTCCACGCCTGCGGGTTCGGCTCGTAGCCGCCCATCACCAACCCGCCGACCTCCTCCTTGAAATAGGTGCGGCGATCGGGGTCGCGAATTGTCGGCGCGTCGGTCGGCAGGCCATCAATCTTTTCGGTGATGATGTACTGGTGCTTCACCGGCTGCAGCGGCACGTTTATCCCGGCGAGCGCACCCACCTGCCGCGCCCATTGCCCGGCGCAGTTCACCACCTTGTCGCAGGCGATATCGCCTTTGCTGGTCTTTACCGCGGTGATGCGGCCGTCTCTCATTTCGAAGCCGGTGACTCGCACCTCCTCGAACAATTTTGCGCCATGCATGCGCGCACCCTTGGCCAGCGACTGGGTGATGTCGGAAGGGCTTGCCTGACCGTCGGTCGGCAGCCAGGACGCGCCGACGAGGTCGCCGGTTTCCAGCAGCGGCCACATTTCCTTGACCTCGGCCGGCGACAGCAGATGCATGTCCATGCCGAAGCTCTTAGCCGTCGTTGCCAGCCGCTTATACTCGATCCAGCGGTCGCCATTGGTGGCGAGGCGCAGGCAGCCAGTCATCTTCCAGCCGGTGGCGAGGCCGGTTTCGGCTTCCAGCCCCTTGTAGAGATCGACCGAATATTTGAGCACGCGCGTGATCGACGCCGACGAGCGTAGCTGCCCGACCAGCCCGGCAGCATGCCAGGTCGAACCCGAGGTCAGTTTGCCCTGTTCGAGCAGCACGATTTCGGCCTTGTGGTCGCGCGCCAGATGATAGGCCGTCGAACAGCCGATGATGCCACCGCCGATGACGACGATCGCGGCCTGGGCGGGCAAGGTCATGTCCGCGTCCCGTATTTTGTCCTGTAGTTTTCCAGGGCGGCTTCGAGCCGCGCCAGGTTTTCGTCGGCGTAGGCGGCGTAGTCGACACCGGGCGCGTCGAGGTAAAGCTCGGAAACCATGCCCCACATCGCCTCACGCAGCAGCGACGCGCATTGCATGGCGGCGTGCGAGCGCCGTATCGCCGGGTCCGGCTCCTTCATGAAATAGGCGGTGAGGAAGGCGAAGGACTCCTCGTCGCTCATGCCTGCATTCGACGCCGCGCCGGCAAGGTCGAACATCGCGGTGTTGAAGCCTGCATATTCGAAATCGATGAGCCACAGCCTGTGACCGTCGTCGATTATGTTAGCCGGCAAGAGGTCATTATGGCCGAAGACGATCGGCAGCAGCTTTTGCGCGCGCTCGAGCTCGTCCGCCAGCGTCAGCAGGCGCGGCAGTTCGCCCAGCTTGCGGCTGCGGCCTTCCTCCAGCGTGCGCGCATAGTCGCGAATGACATGGAATACCCAGAACATGAAGCCGGCGCCGGAGACATGACCGGGCATCTCCCGGTGGAAACCGCGCAGCAACGCGGCAACGCGGCCGAGATCGGCGCGCACGTCCTGCGCGACATAGGCCTTGGCGCCGAGATACTCCGTCACCATGACGCCGGGTCCAGTGTAGTGGACGGCCGGAGCGAAGCCTGCCGCGTGCGCTGCCCGCGCCGTCATCATCTCGCGCTCGCGAAAGACATGGTGGAACGGATAGTCCTGGCCGAGCCGCACGACGTGCCGCCCGGCCGCGTCCTTGACCAGATAATTGGCATTGCTCAGCCCGCCCGGAAGCGGCGCGATGTCGATGCTGCCGGTCCAGCAAGGCAGCGCACGGATGCGGTCTTCGACAGTCACGATCTCGTCCAACATTGGGTCAATTTTCCACGCATGTCACGGCTGGCCAGCGATGACAATCGGACGGAGGAATGGAGGCATCGCGAAGATCTCGTCGGTGCAGATCTAGGGATCGGTATCCCGCACCGCACCGACGAGCCCCTTTGTGCCGGGTTCTTCGACGCCGGCATCCGCCCCCGCGGATCCTGAATTTCGGTACCCTTGCACCCGACGATCTCCCGGGCGTTCGGGCAAGCGATTTTTCGTGCGGCTCAGCCGTCGTCCTCCGTTCCGAGCCTGTCACAGCGATAATGTCGCGCCACGCTGGAGGCGTTGTCAACGCGAATTTGTGGCATTTTCTGGTTTTTTGCCCGAATTTTGCTAAATTCCTTGGAGTTAGTGGCATTTATGTCGTAGAAGCGGTCAGCGGTGCAACAATCCGACCGGATGGAACCGATGGTCCACTCGAAGCGGCATGGCGAAATCCTGCGCCTCCTCAAGGAGGAAGGCACGGTGACCATTGCGAGCCTGGCCGACCGGCTGGGCGTCTCGCTGGAGACAGTACGCCGCGACGTCAAGCCACTGACCAGCGACGGTTCCATCCTCAAGATGCACGGCGCCGTCGGCCTGCCGTCGATTGCCGGCGAAGCGCCGTTCGAGCGGCGCATGCGCGAGAACGCCGATGCCAAGCGGGCAATAGCGCGCATGGTCGCCGCCACCATCCGCGACGGCGAATCGATCATGCTCGACACCGGCACCACCACCTCTTTCCTGGCCCGGGAACTGCTCGGCCACCGGCGGCTGACGGTCGTCACCAACTCCTCCGACATCGCCCGCACACTGGCCACCGTCAACGGCAATAAGGTCTACATGGCCGGCGGCGAGCTGCGCAGCGATTCCGGTGCTGCCTTCGGCGTCTCGGCCATCGAATTCGTCAGCCGCTTTTCCGTCAGCCATGCAGTGATATCGACCGGTGCGGTCGATGCCATAACCGGCGTCATGGACTATGATCTGGAAGAGGCCGAATTCGCCCGCATGGTGCTGTCGCGCGGCCAGCGTTCGCTTATCGTCACCGACCATAGCAAATTCGGCCGCCAGGGCCTTGTTCAGGTCTGCGGCTTCGGCGGCTTTTCCGAACTCGCGACCGACCGTCCGCCGCCGCACGACATCGGCGCCGCCCTCGCCCAGGCCGGCGCACGGCTCAGCATTGCCGATGGCGGAAGCGAGGGCTGAGCTCTATCGTGAGCTCTGTCGGGAGATCTGCTCCAGCACCCACTTCCCAGCGCCGCGTCTGCCGTGTTTAGTCCGGCCATGGCTTTCACCATCCGCCAATTGCAGTTCTTCATCGCCGTCGCCGAGCAGGGCACGGTGTCGGGCGCCGCCCAGAACCTGTCGATCTCGCAATCGTCGGTCACCGAGGCGATCAAGGAGCTGGAGCACGATCTCGGCGTCGAGCTGTTCGAGCGCCACCCGCGCGGCTTGAACATCACCCACAAAGGCCACCAGTTCCTGCGCCATGCGAGAAAGATCCTGGCCGACGTTTCCGATGCGCGCCGCGCCTTCTTCGGCGAACAGGCCGCGGCAAGCGGGCGGCTGCAACTTGGCGTCACCTCGCTGGTCGCCGGCTATGTGCTTTCCGATCTTCTTGCCCGCTACCGCCGCGCCTATCCGGGTGTCGAGGTCTCGGCGATCGAGGACAATGGCGACTATCTCGAGCATCTGTTAATTGGCGGCAAGCTCGACATTGCCGTCATGGTCACCTCGAACCTGCGCGACCGCACGGCACTGCAGTCCGAAATCCTCGAAGTCTCGGCCTACCGGCTGTGGCTGCCGCTCGGCCACCCCTTGGCCGGTGCCGACATCATCGGCATCGGCGACATCGCCTCGGAACCGCTGATCATGCTGACCGTCGACGAGATCGAGGAGAATACCGGAAAGCTGCTGACGGCAATCGGCGCCAAGCCGCATGTCGCCTTCCGCACCCGCTCGGTCGAAGCGGTGCGCAGCCTCGTCGCTACCGGCGCCGGCGTGGCGCTGCTGCCCGACCTCGTCTACCGGCCATGGTCGCTGGAAGGCGACCGCATCGAATCGCGCGATATTTCGGGATCGTTGCCGGTCGTCCAGGTCGGCATGGTCTGGCGGCGCGGCTCCGGTCTGCCGCAGGCGGCGCGCGACTTCATCGGACTTGCCCAGTCGCAGCGCATGGTGCGCCAACGGCCCGAGAAGATTGGCCGCTGACGTATCGGAAAAATCGATATCGGCTTTCTGATAAATGAATTTGCGAAACCGGAAATTTCGCAGCACTTTTCGGTCAGGGAACAAAGCTGCCGTTAGAGCGCGACGTGCGTCCAATTGGACGCACATAGTACGCTCTAAGACTTTTAGTTTTCGCATCGGGCCTTCCGAAAATCGATTTCCGATTTTCGGGCCGATGCGAGGAGCACGGCCCTTCAGGGCCGCGCATCCAACGTTTTTGAACGGGCGCATGACCTTCTTCCGAAACCCGAAACCGGTTTCGAGGTCATGCAAAAATGGGAGATCGACGATGAATTCATTGCTGAAATCATGCACTGCCTTGACGGTCGCGCTGAGCTTCTCCGGCCAGGCCATCGCCCAGGTCAAGGAGCTCGGCAAAGGCGAAGGCGAGGTCAATATCGTCGCCTGGCCGGGCTATATCGAGCGCGGCGAAACCGACAAGGCCTATGATTGGGTCACTTCGTTCGAGAAGGAAACCGGCTGCAAGGTCAACGTCAAGACCGCCAACACCTCCGATGAGATGGTCTCGCTGATGAACGAGGGCGGCTTCGATCTCGTCACCGCCTCGGGCGACGCTTCGCTGCGCCTTGTCGCCGGCAAGCGCGTCCAGCCGATCAACACCGACCTCATACCGAGCTGGAAGACGGTCGACAACCGGCTGAAGGATGCGCCCTGGTTCACCGTCGGCGGAGTCCATTACGGCGTCCCCTATCAGTGGGGGCCGAACGTGCTGATGTACAACACCGAAGTGTTCAAGGAGGCGCCGAAGAGCTGGAACGTGGTCTTCGAGGAAATGAAGCTTCCCGACGGCAAGTCGAACAAGGGCCGCGTCCAGGCCTATGACGGGCCGATCCACATCGCCGACGCCGCCAATTACCTGATGGCTCACAAGCCGGAGCTCGGCATCAAGGATCCGTACGAACTGACCGAGGATCAGTACAAGGCGGCGCTCGACCTGCTGCGGGTCCAGCGTACGCTGGTCGGACGCTATTGGCACGACGCCGCCATCCAGGTCGACGATTTCCAGAACGAAGGCGTCGTCGCCTCCGGTTCCTGGCCCTATCAGGTCAACACGCTGATCGCGGCCAAGAAGCCGGTCGCCTCGACTATCCCCGAGGAGGGCGTCACCGGCTGGGCCGATACCACGATGATGGAGGCCGATGCTGCCCACCCGAACTGCGCCTACATGTGGATGGAGCATTCGCTGTCGCCAAAAGTGCAGGGCGACGTCTCCGCCTGGTTCGGCTCGCTGCCGGTGGTGCCCGCCGCCTGCAAGGGCAACGAACTGCTCGGGGAGGAAGGCTGCAAGACCAACGGCTACGACAATTTCGACAAGATCAAGTTCTGGAAGACACCGGTCTCGAAATGCGCCACCCAGAACGACCAGTGCGTGCCCTATTACCGCTGGGTGTCGGACTATATCGGCGTCATCGGCGGGCGGTGAGTTCGCCTCACCTACGAAGCTCGGCGCTGCCCCTCACCCTTACCCTCTCCCGGTGAAGAACCGGGGGGTCGCCAGCGTTGCAGCGCCTCCCTTCTCCCCGTCCACTATACGAGGAGAAGGTGCCGACAGGCGGATAAGAGGCAGCGCTATCGCCTGAAATTTGATGAGCCTGACAGATCAGGACAGCCCCATGACCTCCGCCGTTTCCTTCCAAAACGTCTCTCGCCATTTCGGCAGCGTGCGTGCCGTTGACGCGGTCGATCTCGACATCGTGCCGGGCGAGTTCTTTGCCATGCTCGGGCCTTCCGGCTCGGGCAAGACGACGTGCCTGCGCCTCATCGCCGGTTTCGAGCAGCCGACGGCGGGCTCGATCTCGATCTTCGGCGAACGCGCCGAGGGCGTGCCGCCCTATCGCCGCAACGTCAACACAGTGTTCCAGGATTATGCGCTGTTCCCGCATTTCAACGTGCTCGACAACGTCGCCTATGGGCTGATGGTCAAGGGCGTCGGCAGACCGGAGCGGCAACAGGCGGCGGAAGAAGCGCTGGCGCTGGTGCGGCTTCCCGGCTACGGCGCCCGTCGCCCTGGCCAGCTTTCCGGCGGCCAGCGCCAGCGCGTCGCGCTCGCCCGTGCGCTGGTCAACCAGCCCAAGGTGCTGTTGCTCGACGAGCCGCTCGGCGCCCTCGACCTCAAGCTTCGCGAAAACATGCAGGAGGAGTTGAAATCGCTGCAGAAGGCGCTCGGCATCACCTTCGTGTTCGTCACCCACGACCAGGGCGAAGCGCTGTCGATGGCCGACCGCGTGGCCGTCTTCAATGACGGCAAGATCATGCAGGTCGGCACGCCGGAAGACATCTACCAGCGCCCCAAGACCCGCTTCGTCGCCGATTTCGTCGGCTCGTCCAACGTGCTGCCGCCGGATTTCGTCCAGCGCTATGCCGGCCAGTATCGCTGGGGCAGCCTGCGGCCCGAATCCATCCGTATTGGCCGGGCCAACGGCGAAGGGGTTGCCGCCCGCCTGGTCTCGACCAACTATCTCGGCGCCACGACAAGACTGGCGCTCGATGCAGAGGGCTTGCGACTGCATGCCATCGTGCCGGCGGGTGCTGTGCTGCCGGGGGAAGGCGAGGCGGTGGTGCTCACCTTCAAGCGCGAGCATTTGCATTTGATGGACGAGCTCGGATGAGCCTCGACACCGTCATGCCGCGCGCCACGCCGCCCGCCTGCCGGCCGCGACGCGGCGGCCTGCGTGGCGCGGTGTCGGATATTTTTTGGCGACAGCCGAAGCTGCTGTTGCTCCTCATGCTGCTGCCGCCGGTTTTGTGGCTCGGCATCGTCTATATCGGCTCGCTCTTCGCATTGCTTTTGCAGAGCTTCTTTTCGATCGACGAGTTCTCCGGCCTGATCAACCGGCAATTCACGCTGAAGACCTATGGCGACCTGCTGCAGGCCGCCAATCTCGACATTATCCTGCGCACGGTGACAATGGCGGCGCTGGTGACGCTGGCGGCGGCGGTCATCGCCTTTCCCATCGCCTATTATGCGGCACGCTATGCGCGCGGCCGTTGGAAGGCGCTGTTTTATCTCGGCGTCATGCTGCCGCTGTGGTCGAGCTACCTGGTCAAGATCTATGCCTGGAAGCTGATTCTCGCCAAGGAAGGCATCCTGACCTGGCTGCTGGCCAAATTGCATCTTCTGTGGCTGCTTGATGCCTGGCTGTCGCTGCCGGTCGTCGGCGGCAACTCGCTGTCGGTCTCCTCAACCGGTACCTTCATCGTCTTCGTCTATGTCTGGCTGCCGTTCATGATCCTGCCGGTGCAGGCCGCACTCGAGCGCGTGCCGGGCAATTTGGTCGAGGCTTCGTCCGATCTCGGCGCCTCGCCCGGGCAGACCTTCGGCAACGTGCTGTTCCCGCTGGCGCTGCCCGGCATCGTCGCCGGCTCGATCTTCACCTTCTCGCTGACGCTCGGCGACTACATCATCCCACAGATCATCGGCACCTCGCGGCTGTTCATCGGCCAGGCCGTCTATTCGCAGCAAGGCACCGCCGGCAATATCCCGCTCGCCGCCGCCTTCACCGTGGTGCCCATCGTCATCATGGGCTTCTACCTCTGGGGCGCCAAGCGCATGGGGGCTTTCGATGCGCTCTGACCGTGGCCCATCCGCGCCGATCGGCCTGAAGCTCGCTGCCACCGGCGGCCTGCTTTTCCTGCATTTGCCGATCCTGCTGATCTTCGTCTATGCCTTCACCACCGAGGAGAAGAGCTTCGTCTGGCCGCCGCCGGGCCTGACCACGCAATGGTTCGCCGTCACCTGGAACCGCCCCGACGTCTGGCAGGCGCTGTCATTGTCTGTGCGGGTCGCGGCGATCTCGACTACCATCGCGCTGGTCCTGGGCACGCTGTGCGCCGCTGCCGTGTCCCGCACAAAATTCTTCGGCCGCGAAACCATCTCGCTGCTGGTCATCCTGCCGATCGCGCTGCCCGGCATCATCACCGGCATCGCGCTGCGCTCGGCCTTCGCGCTGGCCGAAATCCCGTTCTCGTTCTGGACGATCGTGCTCGGCCACGCCACTTTCTGCGTGGTCGTCGTCTACAACAATGCGGTCGCCCGCTTCCGCCGCACGTCCGGCTCGATGATCGAGGCGTCGATGGATCTCGGCGCCGATGGTTTCCAGACCTTTCGGCATGTCGTGCTGCCCAACATCGCAACCGCGCTGCTGGCCGGCGGCATGCTTGCCTTTGCGCTGTCCTTCGACGAGGTCATCGTCACCACCTTCACCGCCGGCCAGCAGCAGACGGTGCCGATCTGGATGCTCGAAGAATTGATCCGTCCGCGCCAGCGTCCGGTCACCAATGTCGTGGCGATGGTGGTAGTGCTGGTGACGCTGCTCCCCATCCTCGCTGCCTATTACCTGACCCGCGACGGCGACCAGATCGCCGGTTCGGGCAAATGATCTCGTTCACAAGGGAGAGACTTCCATGGACACGCAGATGCTGATCGGCTCGAAATTCGAAAAAGGCACCGAGACCGAGGAGCCGATCCTCAACCCGAAGACCGGGGCGACCATCCTCAATCTGCCGGAGGCCAGCCCAGCGCAGATCGAGGCGGCCGTGCTTGCTGCCGAAAAAGCCTTCGTCACCTGGTCCCGCACAACACCGGCGCAGCGCGCCGGCTATCTCCTGAAGATCGCCGATCGCATCGAGGCTGCTGCACAGGATTTCGCGGCGCTCGAGGCGCTGAACTGCGGCAAGCCGATCAATGCCGTGCTCAATGACGAAATCCCGGCGATCGTCGACTGCTACCGTTTCTTTGCCGGCGCGGTCCGCTCGATGCCCGGCCAGGTCGCCGGCGAATACATTCCCGGCCACACCTCGATGGTCCGCCGCGACGCCATCGGCGTTGTCGCGTCGATCGCGCCGTGGAACTATCCGCTGATGATGATGGCCTGGAAGCTGGCGCCGGCGATTGCCGGCGGCAACACCGTCGTCTTCAAGCCGTCGGAACAGACGCCGCTGACCGCGCTGAAGCTGGCGAAAATCCTTGCCGAGATCCTGCCGGAAGGCGTCGTCAACGTCGTGCTCGGTCGCGGCGACAGCGTCGGCAACACGCTGATCAACCACCCGAAGGTCAACATGATCTCGATCACCGGCGACGTCGCCACCGGCAAGAAGGTGCTGCAGGCTGCCGCCAAATCGGTCAAGCGCACGCATCTCGAGCTCGGCGGCAAGGCGCCGGTCATCGTCTTCGACGACGCCGATCTCGGCGCGGTGGTCAACGGCCTGCGCGCCTTCGGCTATTACAATGCCGGCCAGGACTGCACCGCGGCCTGCCGCATCTACGCCGGCAAGAAGATCTACGACAAGCTCGTCGCCGACCTCTCCACTGCGGTCTCGACCATCAAGTATGATCGCCCCGACGATACCGAGAACGAGATCGGCCCGCTGATCTCGCGTCGCCAGCGTGACCGCGTCTCGAGCTTCGTCGAGCGCGCCTCTGAGCTCAAGCACATCGAGATCACCACGGGCGGCAAGCCGGGCGAGGGCTCCGGCTTCTTCTACCAGCCGACCGTCGTCGCCGGCGCGCTGCAGGAGGACGAGATCGTGCGCCGCGAAGTGTTCGGTCCGGTGGTCTCGGTCACCCGCTTTTCCGAAGTTGACGAAGCGGTGAACTGGGCCAATGATTCTGACTACGGCCTGGCGTCGTCGGTGTGGACCAAGGATGTTTCGCGGGCCATGGCGACGGCCGCCCGGCTGCAATATGGCTGCACCTGGATCAACACCCATTTCATGCTGACCAATGAGATGCCGCATGGCGGGTTGAAACAATCCGGCTACGGCAAGGACATGTCGCTCTACGCGCTGGAGGACTATACCGCCGTCCGCCACGTCATGGTCGCGCACGGGTAGCGCGACACGGTGGCCTGAAAGGCCGAAAGAGACGGCGCGACTATTCTTCCGCCTCCTGCGCCCCGTCCGCAGCCGGCGCCACCAGCAGCACGGCGGCGCCTAGGAGCGCGGCGATGAAAGAGCCGGCGAGGATGCCGACCTTGACCGCGTCCTGCAGGGCGGCGTCGCCGGCGAAGGCGAGCAAGCCGATGAACAGGCTCATGGTGAAACCGATGCCGCAGAGCAGCGAAATGCCGACCATGTGCAGCCAGCCGGCATTGACCGGCAGATCGGCGAAGCCAAGCCGGATGGCAAGCGCGGAAGACCCGAACACCCCGACCAGCTTGCCGGCGACGAGGCCGGCGGCGACGCCGAGCGTCAGCGGCTCGGCCAGGGCGGCAGCGCTGAGACCGGCGAGCGAGACGCCGGCGTTGGCAAAGCCGAAAATCGGGATGACGAAAAAGGCGACGACTTTGTGCAGGCCGTGTTCGAGCCGGTGCAGCGGCGAATGGTCGAGATCATGGCCGCTGCCCGGCGATATCTTCAGCGGTATGGTGAGGGCCAGCGCGACGCCGGCGAGCGTCGCATGGACGCCCGATTTGAGCACCAAAACCCACAGAACGATGCCGAGCAAGATGTACGGCAGCAGCGTCAGCACCCGCATGCGGTTGAGCACCACCAGCAGCGCGATCACGGCGAAGGCGGCGCCGAGATAGGCGAGCGAGAGGCCGCTGGTATAGAACACCGCGATGATGAGCACCGCGCCGAGATCGTCGATGATGGCAAGCGCCGTGAGGAATATCTTCAGCGAACCCGGGACGCGGCTGCCGAGCAGCGACAGCACGCCGAGCGCAAAGGCGATATCGGTGGCGGTTGGGATCGCCCAGCCGGACAGAGCGGCTGGATTGTTGCGGTTGATGGCGACGTAGACCAGTGCCGGCGCTGCCATGCCGCCGGCGGCGGCGATGCCGGGCAGCACGCGGCGCGGCCAGGTCGACAGCTGGCCGTCAAGCATTTCGCGCTTGATCTCGAGACCGACCAGCAGGAAGAACACCGCCATCAGGCCGTCATTGATCCAGTGCGAGACGCTGAGCGGTCCGAGATAGGCATGGAGGGCGGAGAAATAAGCCTCGCCCAGCGGCGAATTGGCGACGATCAGGGCCAAGGCCGCCGCAGCCATCAGGATGAGGCCGCCGGCCGCCTCGCTGTCGAGGAATTCGCGCAGCATGGAGACCAGCCGCTTTTCGTCCTGCATGTCGCCTCCGTCGTATCAGCGGCAAGGTCCGACACCGCCAAGCGATGATGCGCAAACAGCGCTGGCCGGGCAAGCCTGTAATGAGAGCCCTTTAGCGCGGCGCGCGCTTGGCGAGGATGCGTTGCAGCGTGCGGCGATGCATGTTCAGGCGGCGTGCGGTTTCCGAGACGTTGCGGTCGCACATTTCGTAGACGCGCTGAATGTGTTCCCAGCGCACGCGATCGGCCGACATTGGATTTTCTGGCGGCGCTGCGCGTTCGCCCGCGGTGCGGGTCAGGGCGGCAAAAATATCGTCGGCATCGGCCGGCTTCGACAGATAGTCGATGGCGCCGAGCTTTACCGCTGTCACCGCAGTGGCGATGTTGCCGTAGCCGGTGAGGATGATGGCGCGGGCATCGTCGCGCTTCTCGCGAATCGCGGCGACGACGTCGAGGCCGTTGCCGTCGGCCAGCCGCATGTCGACCACCGCATAGGCCGGCGGATTGGCGCGCGCCTTGGCAACCGCCTCCTCGACGCTCTCCGCCGTCTCGACCACGAAACCCCTGGTTTCCATGGCGCGGGCAAGCCGCGTCAGGAACGGCTTGTCGTCGTCCACGATCAGCAGCGAGGTATCCTCGCCTTCGACCATTGCGCCAATCGTTTCGTCAGTACTCATCGTGCTGAAAATCCTGCTGCCTGATTTTTACGCAAATATAGTTTCGCAACGCTATTGTCCAATTTAGGCCGTGTCGAACATGGTGGCCGAAGCCTGCTCGGGATTGAGGAAGACGCTGCGCGGCCACGATATCTGCACGATAGCGCCCTCGCCGGGCTCGCTTGAATTGCGGAAATCGAGCGTCGCGCCGGAGCGTTCGAGCAAGGTCTTGGCGATGAATAGGCCGAGGCCGAGGCCGCCGCCGGCTTCGGTGCCTTGTCGCGTCGACATATAGGGTTCTCCGATACGGTCGATGATCTCCGGTGGAAAGCCCGGCCCGTCGTCGATGATCGAGAAGCTGACGGCGGCCTCATTCCAGTTCCAGCGCACTGTCACGCTGTTGCGGGCGAAGTCGACCGCGTTCTCGACCAGATTGCCGAGGCCGTAAATGACGCCGGGATTGCGCCGGCCCACCGGCTCCGGGCCGATGCGCTCGCCCGGCCGAAGCTTGATCGAAATGCCGAAATCGCGGTGCGGCGCCGTCACCTCCTCGACCAGCGAGGTCAGCGGCAGGCGCGAGAGGTGCACCTCGCTCTCGGAGGACAGGCTGGTCAGGCGCTTCAGGATTTCGCGGCAGCGCTCGCTCTGCGAACGCAGCAGCTTCACGTCCTCGCCGTATTTCGGATCTTCGCCAAGCGCCTTCTCCATCTCCTTGGCGACAAGCGTGATGGTGGCGAGCGGCGTGCCGAGTTCGTGCGCGGCGGCCGCGGCGAGGCCGTCGAGGGCCGAGAGATGCTGTTCTCGCTGCAGCACCAATTCCGTGGCGGCAAGCGCGTTGGCAAGCAGCCGCGCCTCCTCGGCCACCCGGAAGGCATAGATCGCGGTAAAGGCGATGGAGCAGAACACGGCCATCCACATGCCGGCGACATAGATGAACGGCATCGCCAATGGCGCCCCCTCATGCCAGGGCAGCGGCAGGTGGTAAAAGACCAGCAGCGTCGCCGCCACGATCACCAGCGCGCCGAGCATGGCGGTCAGCCGCAGCGGCAGCGACGTCGCCGAGACGACGACGGGTACCGTCATCAGCAGCGAAAACGGATTGGTAAGGCCGCCGGTCATGTAGAGCAGGCCGGCAAGCTGCAGGCTGTCGAAGGTCAGGATGGCGAAGGCCGAGAACGGGGTAAGCCGATGCGCCGCCGGATAGCGGAAGGTCAGCAAAAGGTTCATCCAGGCCGAACAGGCGATCAGCGCAAAACACATGCCGACCGGTAGCGGAAATTTCAGCCCGTAAGCGACCACAAGCACGGTCAGGCTCTGGCCGACGATGGCAAGCCAGCGCAACCTGATCAGCGTGTTGAGGCGCAGCCGCTGGCTTTGCTGGAAGTCGGGTGCGTGCAGGATGTTTATCATGGCCAGTGATTATAGAGGGGAAACAGCCGGAGGTCTTTTCCGAAAACCGTCGAAGCTGGGCCTCGGTTCGGGATGACAGTCTGGAAGCATCAGGTACCGCGCGGCTTGGCGCGGCTGGTGGCGGCGGCGAGAAGCGGGTTCTCCGGCCAGACATGCCTGGGATAGCGGCCGCGCATCTCTGCCCGCACATCGGCCCAGGAGCCGCGCCAGAAGCCGGGCAGGTCGCGCGTCGTCTGGATCGGCCGGTGCGCCGGCGACAGCAATTCGAGCGTCAGCGGCACAGTGCCGTTGGCGATCGCCGGATGCCGGTCGAGGCCGAACAGTTCCTGCACGCGGATCGCCAGCACCGGCCATTCGCCGTCATAGCGGATCGGCAGCCGGCTGCCCGACGGCGCGTCGAAATGGGTCGGCGCCAATGTGGCGATCTTGCGCTGCAATTCGTGCGGCACCAGCGTCATCAGGCCTTGCGAAAGCACGCTGGGATCGATTGCCGCAAAGGATGCCGCGCCGGAAAGGAACGGCAGCAGCCAGTCGTCGAGGCGCTCGAGGAGCGCGGCATCGGAGACATCGGGCCATGGCACGCCGAGGCCGCGATGCAGCCAGCCGAGCCGCTGCCGCAACGTCTCCGCCTCCCTGTTCCACGGCAACAGGGACAGGCCGTGTTCGCGCAAGGCGTCGAGGATGGCGCGATCCGCGTCGGCACCGGTCGGCGCCGGCAGCATGCGTTCGGACAGCGTGATGGCGCCGAGGCGAACCGTTTCGCGCACCCGCGCCGCGCGCCTGTCGCGGTCGAAGCTCACCTCGCGGCGGGCCTCGATCTTTTCCGCCAGCGCAGTGCGGATGTCGGCCTCATCGATGGCTGCCGCTGCGGTGATGCGGGCGTTCTGCGCCTTGCCCTGCAGGTCGGCGACGACGAGCCAGGTCTCGCCGGCCAGCGGATCGGAGGCGTCGAGCATGGCGCCCGAGCCGTTGGCAAGCACGAAGCGGCCACGCTCGCCGCGCGCTTTGGCGACCCGATCCGGCCAGGCATGGATGAGGAGAGCGCCGGCTGTGCTGCCCTCCCCCTTGAGGGGGTCGGAAGGACGGGCGAGACCCGTGGCTCGCCCCGGCGCGTCGATCCGCGTAGCGGATAGGGGTGGGGCCGCTTCGGGCACGCCATCGACGACCCCGCCCCGTCTCGCTCGTCTCGCTGCGCTCGGCTCGCTCGCCGACCCTCCCCTGGAGGGGAAGGGTGAAGCCTGCTTTGCCAGCCTCTCAGCCAGCTGCCGGGCGGCGGTGGCGCGCGGCGATCTTTCGGCGCGAAAGCGCAGCAGCCGCCGTTCGAGATCGGCACCATCGCCGCCAAGGCCACGCTCGGTCAATAATACGGCGAGCATCGCCGCCTCGAGCGCCTCTCCGGTCCTTGCCGCCTCGGCGACCATATGGGCGAGCCGCACCGGTAGCGCCAGCCTACGCATCGCGGCACCGGCATCCGTCAGGCGTCCTGCCGCATCGACAGCATCGAGCGCACGTAGCAGTACCCTCGCCTCGGTGAGCGCCGGAGCCGGCGGGGGGTCGAGGAAGGATAGACTGGTCGGATCGGCGACGCCGAACGCTGCGCTATCGAGCAACAGGCCGGAAAGATCGGCCTCGAGGATTTCCGGCGGCGTGAAGGCCGGCAGGGCCGCTGTCTGCTCGGCCCGCCACAACCGGATGGCGACGCCCGGCTGCGTGCGTCCGGCACGGCCGGCGCGCTGGTCGGCGGAAGCGCGGGAAGCACGCACCGTCTCCAGCCGCGTCAGGCCGCTCGCCGGTTCATAGCGCGGCAGCCGCGACAGGCCGGAATCGATGACGACGCGGACGCCGTCGATGGTGATGGAGGTTTCGGCGATCGACGTCGCCAGCACGACCTTGCGGCGGCCGAGCGGCGCCGGCTTGATCGCCGCGTCCTGCGCCTTGTTGTCGAGCATACCATAGAGCGGCACGATGTCGGTATCGGCGCCGACCTTGCCCGCCAGCCGCTCGGCGGTGCGCTCGATCTCGCGCTGGCCGGGCAGGAAAGCGAGCACGCTGCCCTCCTCCCCGGCAAGCGCCGAGCGGATCGCCTTGGCCATGGCGTCCTCGATCGTGACGCCGGCCGGCCGCTCGTCATAGCGGATGTCGACCGGGAAGGCGCGGCCTGCGCTCTCGATCACCGGCGCGCCGGACAGCAATTTTGCGACACGCGCGCCGTCGAGCGTTGCCGACATCACCAGCAATCTGAGTTCGGGCCTCAGCGCACCCTGCACGTCAAGCGCCAGCGCCAACCCGAAATCGCCGTCGAGCGAGCGTTCGTGGAACTCGTCGAATAGCACCGCCGCGACACCAGGCAGTTCCGGGTCGTCGAGGATCATGCGGGACAGCACGCCTTCGGTGACGACGAGAACCCTGGTCTTTGCGGAACTGCGGTTTTCCATGCGCATGGCATAGCCGACGGTTTCGCCGGGCTCTTGGCCGAGCAATTCGGCCATGCGGCGGGCGGCAGCGCGGGCGGCGAGGCGGCGCGGCTCGAGCAGGATGATCTTTCCGGCGCCGAGCCATTCAGCGTCGAGCAGCGCCAGTGGAACCAGCGTCGTCTTGCCGGCACCGGGTGGCGCCACCAGCACGGCGCTGTTACCATGGCTCAGCGTTTCATTGAGCGCCGGCAAGACAACGGAGACCGGCAGGTCCGGCAAGGGTTTTGTCGTCATTGTGCTATGCTGTGCAGCCAGTTGGCAGCAACCGCATATCAGCGGTGGCGGTCGCGGCGCAACCTCGGCGCCGACTCAAAGCCTGGTCCGCGAAAACGGGTTCCAGCGCACCGTGCCGAGCCGCACCTCCTCGCGCACCATGGTCAGCAGGCCGGAACCGCCGACCACGGCCAAGCCGACCAGCGACAGAAAATCCGGATATTCCCTGAAGAACAGCGCACCCAGAACCACCGCCCAGACGATCTGCGAGTAATGCGTCGGCGCGATGCGGTTGGCCGGTGCGTATTTGACCGCCAGCAGATGCAGCAGCTGGCCGCCGGCGGTAAAGCCGCCGGCCAGTACCAGCCAGGCCCATTGCCTGCCATCCGGCAGCGAGAACGAGGTAGCCGCCCCACCGGCGCCGTTGAAGAGCAGGCCGTAGCCGATCAGCACGCCGAGCATCGTCGTGCGCTTTTCCTGCGCGGCGAGCGAACGCATCAGGATCACATTGGTGGCGGCCAGGAAGGCGATGATGAACGCCGCCAGATGACCAAGATGCAATTCGCGAAACCCCGGCCTGACGACCAGCATGACCCCGGCAAAGCCGGCGACCACCGCCAGCCACCGCCACGGGCCGACCTTCTCCTTGAGGACCAGCGTGGCCAGGATAGTGACGAACAGCGGCGCCAGAAAGATGAGCGCATAGACTTCCGCCAGCGGAATGGTGGTGAAGGCATAGACGCTGAGCACGCCCGAGGCGATGCCGGCCCAGGCCCGGGCCTGTACCGCCCAGGGCCGGTTGGTGCGCCAGAAATCGAGCCAGCGCTCGCCTGCCGGCCTGGCAAAGAGCAGAAAGCAGCCGGCAAACAATGTCGAGAAGAAGCCGATCTCGAAGACGTTGAACTGCCCGCCCAGGCTTTTGACAACGGCGTCGCTGCACGAATAGCTTGCATAGGCGATGAGCGCGAGCAGAATTCCGTTGGGCACGTTTTTCCATTTCCGGGAGAGATGAGAGTGAAGATATTGGCGCTTGGCGCGCATCCGGACGACATCGAGATCTTCATGTTCGGTACGATGGCCGCCTATGCCGCGCAAGGCGCAGAACTCTTTTTTGCCATAGCCACGGATGGCGCCAGGGGCGGCTATGGCGATCCGGCCGCACTTGCCCGCACGCGCCGCAAGGAGGCGACGGCGGCGGCCGGCCTGCTTGGCGTGACGCCGCGCTTCCTCGACTTTCCCGATGGCGGGCTGGTCGCGGATGCCGCGCTGATCGGGGCGCTCAAAGCACTGATCGGCGAGATAGGGCCGGATCTGGTGATAACGCATGCGCCGAACGACTATCATGGCGACCACCGCGCGCTGTCAGGGCGCACCAGTCGCAGGATCCCGAGCGTTTCGTCGACGCGGCGCGCACGCAGAACGCCTTTCGCGCCGGCCAGTGCAACGGCCCGGCCGGATCGTTTGCCGAGGCCTTCCGCTTCGAGCCAGTCTTCCCCTTCGCCGATATCCGCGCGCTGCTGCCGCCGGCCCCAGTGATCCGTCCGGTGGCTGTCAGCAACAAGACGGTGACCTAGACAGGTCGCCGCAACTTCTCACGTTGCTTTCCTGTCCAGCATGCTGCGGTGCAGCAACGAATTCGCTTGCTTTGTTTAGTAAAAATTGCATCACTAAACAAATTACTAAACATCCGGTGCGCCGCCGCGTCGTTGTGTTTGGGCCCCGGAGGAGGGGTTTAGCGGGCTCTTGAAACCGTCATCCGGACGTGTTTCGCAAATGGGAGGAAGGCATGAAATCGACCTTGAAATTGGCGTTGGGACTGGCATCGACACTCTTTGCGTCGACAGCCGTTTCGAATGTCGCGCGGGCAGAAGATCTGACGCTTTGCTGGGCAGCCTGGGACCCGGCCAACGCGCTTGTGGAATTGTCCAAGGACTTCACCAAGGAAACCGGCATCGGCATGAAATTCGAATTCGTGCCGTGGACCAACTATGCCGATCGCTTTCTCAACGAGCTGAATTCGCACGGCAAGCTGTGCGACCTCATCATCGGCGACAGCCAGTGGATCGGCGGTGCCGCCGAGAACGGCCATTACGTCAAGCTGAACGACTTCTTCGACAAGGAGAAGATTAGCATGGATGATTTCGTGCCGGCGACCGTCGTCGGCTATTCGGAATGGCCGAAGAACTCGCCGAATTACTGGGCGCTGCCGGCCATGGGTGACGTCGTCGGTTGGACTTACCGCAAGGACTGGTTCTCCAAGCCGGAGCTGCGGAAGGAATTCAAGGAAAAGTACGGCTGGGATCTCGGCCCGCCGACGACCTTCGACCAATTGAAGCAGATCGCCGAATTCTTCCAGAAGCGCGACATCGACGGCAAGACCGTCTATGGCGCGTCGATCTACACCGAGCGCGGCTCGGAAGGCATCACCATGGGCGCCATGGACGTGCTCTACAGCTTTGGCTTCCAGTACGAAAACCCGAAAAAACCCTACGAGATGGAAGGCTTCGTCAACTCCGATAAATCGGTGAAGGGCCTGGAGTTCTACAAAGCCCTCTACGATTGCTGCACCCCTCCCGGCGCCTCGAACAGCTACATGGGCGAAGGCGTTGATGCCTTCAAATCCGGCCAGGTGGCGATGCACATGAACTTCGCCTTCACCTGGCCAGGCCTGCAGAAGGACGAGAATGTCGGCGGCGACAAGATCGGCTATTTCGTCAATCCCAAAGGTCCGGACGGGGACCAGTTCGCCCAGCTCGGCGGCCAGGGCATCTCGGTGGTCTCCTATTCCGACAAGCAGGAAGCCGCGCTCAAATACATCAAATGGTTCGCCAACAAGGACGTGCAGTCCAAATGGTGGTCGCTCGGCGGCTATTCCTGCCTCAACGCGGTCGTCAAGGACCCCGCCTTCCCGGCCAGCCAGCCCTATGCGCAGACCTTCCTCGACTCGATGGCCATCGTGAAGGACTTCTGGGCCGAGCCGAGCTATGCCCCGCTGTTGCAGGCATCGCAGAAGCGCTTCCACGACTATGTCGTTGCCGGGCAAGGCTCGGCCAAGGATGCGCTCGACGGCCTCGTCAAGGACTGGACCGAGGTCTTCCAGGACGATGGCAAGATGTAAACGGCTCCTCCCGAGCCCATGACCGAACCGTCCCGTGCCACTTGGCACGGGACACAGTTCAGATAAATTCCATTGTCGAGACGAGCCAAGTGACCGAAGCAGGACTGACCATGCTCAATCGGACGGCGGACAGCGTTGCCCGGGCTACGCCCGAGCCGTTGGCCCGCAAGGTCCGGGGCATCAGCGACAAGGGCCTCGCCTGGCTGTTCATCTCGCCGACGATCCTGTTGCTGTTAGCTATCAACATCTTTCCGCTGTTCTGGGCAATCTATCTGTCCTTCACCAATTTTCGCGCCAATCGGCCCAACGAGGTTGTGAAGAACCTCGGGCTGGCCAACTACAAGCGCATCCTCGCCGACCAGGACATCTGGATCGCCATGCAGACGACGGCGCATTTCGTGTTCTGGACCATCCTGCTGCAGACGCTGATCGGCTTCACTCTGGCCTGGCTGATCGACCGCAAGTTCCGCGGCCACGCCTTCTGGACGACCATCATCCTGGTGCCGATGATGCTATCGCCGGCGGTGGTCGGCAATTTCTGGCGCTTTCTCTACGAGCCGCAGATCGGGCTGTTCGCCTACGCCGTTTCGTTCGTCACCGGCATTCCGGCAACCGAGATCAGCATGCTCTCCAACGTGTCACTGGCGCCATGGTCGATCATCATCGTCGACACCTGGATGTGGACGCCTTACGTAATGCTGATCTGCCTCGCCGGCCTGCGCTCGATCCCCGAATACATCTACGAAGCGGCCGAGGTCGACCGCGCCTCCAACTGGCGGCAGTTCTGGTCGATCACGCTGCCGATGGCGCTGCCCTTCATCATGCTGGCGGTGCTGTTTCGCGGCATCGAGAACTTCAAGATGTTCGACATGGTCAATTTGCTCACCGGCGGCGGGCCGGGATCGACCACCGAAGTGGCCTCGATCACGCTGAAGCGGCAGGCCTTCGAAAGCTGGCGGACGGGCTATTCCTCGGCTTTCGCCATCATCCTGTTCGTCGCAGTGTTTGGCCTCGCAAACATCTACGTCAAGGCGCTCAACAAGGTGAAGCAGAGATGAGCCTGACGTCAGCCCATTCCGTTGTCGCGCCGTCGGCCACGTCGAAGCGCGTCGCCGGCGCCATCATCGTCGCCTACGCGCTGATCTCGATCGTGCCGCTGCTGTGGATCTTCGCCACCAGCTTCAAGACGCCGCCGGATTCGATCGCCTATCCGCCGAAGATCCTGTTCCAGCCCAGCCTCGAGGGCTACTGCAATTTGTTCTCGACCCGGACTCGGCAAACACCGGAATACATCAACTCGCTGGGACCGGCGACGGGCCTGTGCGACGAGACGGTGCGCAAGCGCAATATGGTGATCGCCGGCCCGTCCAACTTCATGCCGCGCTTCGTCAATTCGCTGATTATCGCGTTCGGCTCGACGTTTTGCGCGGTTTTCCTCGGCACGCTGTCGGCCTATGGTTTTTCGCGCTTCAAGGTGCCGCTCGCCGACGACCTTCTGTTCTTCATCCTGTCGACGCGGATGATGCCGCCGATCGCGGTCGCCATCCCGATCTACCTGATGTACCGGGAGCTTGGCCTGTCGGACACGGCTCTCGGCATGATCCTGCTTTATACGGCGGTCAACGTGTCCTTGGCGGTGTGGCTGCTGAAAGGCTTCATCGACGAGATCCCGCGCGAATATGAAGAAGCGGCGATGATCGACGGCTACACCAGGCTGCAGGCGTTCTGGCGCACGGTGCTGCCGCAGGCGACCACCGGTATTGCCGCAACCGCCATCTTCTGCCTGATCTTTGCCTGGAACGAATATGCCTTCGCTGCGCTGCTGACCTCGGGCACGGCGCAGACCGCGCCGCCCTTCATTCCGACCATCATCGGCGAAGGCGGTCAGGACTGGCCGGCGGTCGCGGCCGGCACGACGATCTTTCTGGTGCCGATCCTGGTCTTCACCATCCTGCTTCGCAAGCAATTGCTGCGCGGCATCACCTTTGGCGCGGTGCGTAAATGAGCATGACCGCAAAACGCAAATCGCGCTGGCCCGTCTGGGCCAGGCGCGGGCTGATGGAAAACGTCGCCACCGCGATCATCGCCATCGGCTTCCTGATGCTGCTCCAGCCCTTCGCACTGGTGCTCTACACCTATTCCTTCATCACCATGCTTGCGGGCACGGCGATGTTCATCATCGTCTCGAAATTTCCGGAGTAGACGATGGCCGAGATCAGGGTCGAACATCTGAGGAAGGCATTCGGCGATTTCGTCGCCGTGCAGGATTCCAACTTCGTCGTCGAGGACGGCGAATTCTTCGTCATGCTGGGGCCGTCCGGCTGCGGCAAGACGACGACGTTGCGCATGATCGCCGGGCTCGAACTGCCAACCGGCGGCAAGATCCTGCTTGGCGGCGAGGACGTCACCATGCGGCGTGCCCGCGAGCGCGACATCGCCTTCGTCTTCCAGCTGTTCGCGCTCTATCCGCACATGAATGTGCGGAAGAACATCGGCTTTCCACTGCTGGCGCAAGGCGTGCCAGGCGCTGAAATCCGGAGCCGAGTGGAGGAGACGGCGAAGCTTTTGCGGATCGACCATCTGCTCAACAAATCGGTCTCCGGGCTTGCCGGCGGCGATCGCCAGCGCGTGGCGCTCGGCCGCGCCATCGTACGGCGGCCAAAATGCTTCCTGATGGATGAGCCGCTCGGCACGCTCGACACCGAATTCCGCGACCTGATGGTCCATGAATTGCGAGAACTGCACAACCGCATTCACGCCACCACCGTCTATGTCACGCATGACCAGATGGAAGCGATGTCGATGGCCGACAAGATCGCGGTGATGAACCACGGCGTCATCGAGCAGTTCGGCACGCCGCGCGAGATCTACGACCGGCCGGCGACGATGTTCGTCGCCGACTTCATCGGCTCGCCGCCGATGAATTTCCTCGGCTTCGGCGGCGGGCTTTCAAAGGGCGCCAGGGAAATTGTTGTGCAAGGCGCGAAGGTGGCCGTGCCGGAGATCCGCGAGGACGTCGCGCCGGCCGAGATGGCGCTTGGCATCCGACCGGAGCACATCCGCTTCGATGACGCTTCGAAGCTGCGCGGTGCTATTTACGGCACGGAATATCTCGGCACCACTCAGATCGTCGCGGTGGAGACAGCGGACGGCATCATCAAGGCCAGGGTGCCGGCCGAAATCCGGCTCAATCCGGGCGATCATGTGGGCCTGGCGCTGAGCAGCGCGCGGCTGTCGCTGTTCGCAAAAGGATCCGGGCGTGCGGTGCGCACCGAAATCCATGACTCGGCCTCCCAGGGGAGAGCACATCATGGCTGACGTTCACATCAAAAGCGTGACCAAGGCTTTTGGCGAGCATGTCGCCGTCGACAATCTCGACCTGCATATCGCCGACGGGGAATTCGTCGTGCTGCTCGGGCCGACCGGCGCCGGCAAGACGACGACGCTCAGGCTGATCGCCGGGTTGGAGCGTCCGGAAGCGGGCTCGATCCATATTGCCGGCCACGACACGACGACGCTGTCGCCGGCCGAGCGCGACACCGCTTTCGTATTCCAGCAATATTCGCTCTATCCGCATCTGTCGGTTTACGACAACCTCGCCTTTCCGCTGCGCTCGCCAGCACGGAAAATGCCGGAGGATCAGATCCGCCGCCGCGTCGAGGACGTGGCCAAGATGGTGCGCATCCACCACAAGCTGAATAATCGCTCGACCAAACTCTCTGGCGGCGAGATGCAGCGCGTCGCCATCGGCCGCGCCTTGGTGCGCAAGCCGTCGATCTACCTGATGGACGAGCCGCTGTCGTCGCTCGACGCCAAGCTGCGCGCCGATCTCAGGCTAGAGCTGAAGCGCATCCAGGCGGAACTCGGCGCCACAATGCTCTACGTCACGCACGACCAGATCGAAGCGATGACCATGGCCGACCGCATCGGCATTCTCGCCGACGGCGTGCTGGTGCAGATCGGTTCCCCGCGCGCGATCTATTCTGAGCCGGCAAACCTACACGTCGCCGCACGGCTCGGCCAACCGGCAATCAATTTGTTGCCGGTCGGACTGCTGCCGGATGGCGGCGCGCCGGCGGGAACAAAGACGATCGGTGCTCGCACCGAACATCTTTCGATCGAGAAGGCGGCGAACGGCCATGCCGACGGCGTCGTCGATTGGGTCGAGCATCTCGGCGACCAGAACCATCTGCATGTGACGGTGGGGACCAGGAAGCTGGTGACGCTAACCGACCCCGACACCGACCTGGCTCAGGGCGACAAGATCATGATCCGCTATCGCTCGCCGCTGTATTTCGGCCCCGATGGGCGACGGCTGATGTGAGCGCTGCGCGAGTGTTTTCCTGGCACCTTTCAACCGGCAATTTCGGGCACCGGACTGGACCAATTCGATGAAGCATTTTTTCAATCGCAGGGATACGATCGTAACTGAGGCCCTGGACGGCTTCCTCGATACTACCGGCGCCGGCGATCTCGCTCGCCTCGACGGCTATCCCGAGATCAAGGTCATTCTCCGCGCGGACTGGGATAAGACCAAGGTTGCGGTCATTTCCGGCGGCGGGGCCGGGCACGAACCTGCCCATGCCGGCTTTGTTGGCATTGGCATGCTGACGGCGGCGGTTTCGGGCGAGATCTTTGCTTCGCCGAGCGTGGAAGCGGTATTGGCCGCCATCCGCGCGGTGACCGGTCCCGCCGGGTGTCTGCTGATCGTCAAGAACTATACCGGCGATCGCCTCAACTTCGGCCTGGCAGCCGAGAAGGCGCGCGCCGAAGGCTTCCGGGTCGAGATGGTGATTGTCGCCGACGATATCGCCCTGCCGGACATTGCCCAGCCGCGTGGCCTGGCCGGCACCTTGTTCGTGCACAAGATCGCCGGCCACCAGTCGGAAGCCGGCATTGACCTGGCGGCGATTGCCGGGGCGGCGCGGGCAGTGGCGGCGGATATCGTTTCGCTCGGCATATCGCTGTCATCCTGCTCGATCCCCGGCCAGAGCCATGAAGAAAGATTCGGGGCGGACGATGCCGAACTCGGCCTCGGCATCCATGGCGAACCGGGCGTTGAGCGGATTGCGGTGCAAAGTGCCGAAAGGCTGGTTGCGATCATGTCGGAGCGCCTTGCCGCGCGGCTTGATCCGGTCAGCCACTACGCCTTGCTGATCAATAATCTCGGTTCGGTGCCACCGCTGGAAATGTTGCTTGTCGCCAATGCGGTACTGGCTTCACCGCTGGCGCAAAAGGTGACGCTGACAATCGGGCCCGGGCAGCTTATGACCGCGCTCAACATGAACGGCTTTTCCCTGTCGCTGATCCGGCTCGATGCGTCGCGCGAAGCGGCGTTGCGGGCGCCGGTAGGCCCCCACGCCTGGCTGCCGGCAAGAGCCGTTCGCCAAGCCAGCGTCGTGCCGATGGCCAAAGCCGCCGGCCCGAACAACGCGTCGAAAGCCAGCCAGGACGCACGCACCGACCGGTTGGTTGTCGCGGTCTGCGAACGGCTGATCTCGCTTGAAGGCTCGTTGAACGGACTGGATGCCAAGGCGGGAGACGGTGACACCGGATCGACAGTGGCGGCCGGTGCGCGCAGTGTGCTTGGCCGCATTGCAACACTGCCGCTCGCTGACCCTGCCGCAACGCTCGCCGTCGTCGGCGACATCCTGAGCGCCAGCATGGGCGGCTCTAGCGGCGTGCTGTTGTCGATCTTCTTCACCGCCGCCGCGCAGGCGCTGGAGTCTGGCGAAACGCTTCCCAAGGCGCTTCTCGCCGGCCTCGATCGGATGTCCTTCTATGGTGGAGCGAGGGTCGGCGATCGCACGATGATCGATGCCCTGGAACCCGCCTTGAGGGCGCTGGATAGGGGGAGTCTGGAAGATGCGGCGGTCGCGGCGCAACGCGGCGCCGAGGCCACCGCTGCCATGCGCAAGGCCAAGGCCGGGCGGTCCGCTTATATTGGCAGCCAGCTCGACGGCGTGGTCGACCCCGGCGCCTTTGCCGTCGCCGAGGTCTTCACTGCCCTCGCTGCGTTGCTCGAACCCGCTTGACTGGGGAAAAGAATGCTTCAATTGCCGGATATGCAATTTTCTCGTACTGCCGGCAGCGCAGGGGCCAGGAGCATGGGTGATATGGCGGCAGCGGATATTTCCAGGCTGATCGAGGCGGCGGCAAACACGATCGCCGCACATGCCGACGAGCTGACCAGTCTCGACCAGGCCATCGGCGACGGCGACCATGGGCTCAACATGAGACGCGGCTTCGAGGCAGTGCGGGCCGAGGCCGGCGCGTTTGCGACAAAGCCGTTGCCCGAGGCGCTGAAGGCGATCGGCACCAAACTGGTGATGACCGTCGGCGGAGCCTCCGGTCCGTTGTTCGGCACGCTGTTCATGGCGCTCGGCAAGGAGATTTCCGCCGCGCCGGGTCGCGCCGACCTGGCGGCGGCCTTCGGCAAGGCGATCGAAGCGGTTGCCGCCAGAGGCAAGTCGCAGGCCGGGCAAAAAACCATGTTAGATGTGCTGCAGCCGGTGCATGAGGCCCTGCTGCAGGGAAAGACGGCAGCGGACATCGTCGAGATCGCCGACAACGCGGCCGACGCGACCGTGCCGATGAAGGCGCTGCGTGGGCGCGCCTCGTTCCTTGGCGACCGTTCGATCGGTCATATGGATGCCGGCGCACGCTCGACTGCGCTTCTGGTGCGGGCCGTAGCCGAGGCAATCGAGAGGCGCGCATGAGCAATGTCGGCATCGTCATCGTATCGCATTCGCCGCTGGTCGCCGAAGGCACCGCCGACATGGTGCGGCAGATGGTCGGCAACGAAGTGCCGCTTGCATGGTGCGGGGGAAACGGCCATGGCGGGCTGGGAACCAATGTCGAGGCGATCATGGACGCCATCGACAAGGCCTGGTCGGAGGCGGGGGTCGCGATCCTCGTCGATCTCGGCGGTGCCGAGACCAATAGCGAGATGGCGGTCGAGATGATCGGCGAACCACGCGCCCAGAAGATCATTGTCTGCAATGCGCCGATCGTCGAAGGCGCGGTGATGGCGGCGACCGAGGCTTCCGGCGGCGCCTCGCTCAGGGAAGTGGTGGCGACGGCGCACGAATTGTCGCCGTCGTGAACGAACGGGAATTTTGACAAGCATGTCCGCAGCAGCCGAAGCCAGCGTCCTGATCACCCATGAGGTGGGACTGCATGCGCGTCCTTCGGTGAAGTTCACCAAGCTTGCCAAGACGTTTTCGGCCGACGTCGAGATTGCGCTCGCCGCCAACGGGCCATGGTTCGACGCCAAGAGCATCGTCAAGGTGATGGCGGCGAAAGCGCCGAAAGGCACTGTCCTGCATATCAGAGCCAAAGGGGACGGCGCCGGCGAGGCGGTCGGCGCACTGGTCGAGCTGGTGCGGCGCGATTTCGACGAAGGCAAGGACCATGCCCGAACCGCTTAGGCTGCAGGGCATTTCGGCATCGGCCGGCTATGCCGAGGGGCCGCTGTTCAATCTGGACCAGGCTGCTGTGCGTTATGTCCGCAAGGCGACTGCCGCGGACGAGAAGGCGGCGCTTGAGGCCGCCATCTCCATTGCCGCAGGCCGGCTCGCGACATTGATGGAAACCAGCGACAGCGAGGCGGCCGGTATCCTCGAATTCCAGCTCGCCATGCTGGAGGACGACGCGCTGACCGGCCCGGCCTTTGAGCGAATTGCCGAGGGCATGGCTGCTGATGTGGCTTGGCGAAAAGCGCTCGACGCCGAGATAGCCGGCTATGAAACATCCGAGCAGGACTATTTCCGGGCGCGCGCGGCCGACATGCGCGACATACGCGACCAGGTGCTACGCGCGCTTGCCGGGGGCGGCGACATTGCCGCGCCGGCAGGTGCGATCTTCTACGGCGAGGATATCGCACCGACGCGCTTCCTCGAAACCGACTGGAGTGCCGGCGGCGGCATAGCACTTACGGCCGGAAGTGCCGCAAGTCATGTCGCAATGCTGGCACGCTCACGCGGCGTGCCAATGGTGGTGGGGTTGGGGCTCGTAGCGCGTGGGGTAGCCGGGCCCGGTGCTTCGCCGGCTCACCTTGCCGGAATCGCACTGCTCGATGCCGAACATGGCGGCATCGTGTTGGCGCCTTCGAAAGTGGAGATCGACGCATTCCGGCGATCGTCGTCGTCTTTCGCGGCGCATCGCGACAAAGCGGCAGCCTATTTGACAAGGCCGGCAGCAACGAAGACCGGCATAGCGGTCCACGTGCAGGTGAATATTGCCGATCCGTCCGATGTCGACCGCATCGATGCTGCGGCGTGCGACGGTGTCGGGCTGATGCGGACCGAATTCCTGTTCGGCAAGACGCTGCCGGACGAGGAGACGCAATATCGCGCCTACCGTAGAGTGCTGGAATGGGCAGGCGACAGGCCGGTGACGATCCGTACTGTCGATGCGGGCGGCGATAAACCTGTGCCGGGCCTGACCGTCGAGGAAGGTAATCCATTCCTTGGCCTGCGCGGGATCAGGCTGTCGCTGATGCGTCCGGAGGTCTTTGGTGTGCAGATCCGCGCCTTGCTACGTGCCGCCATGCACGGCAATCTGAAGGTGATGTTCCCGATGATCGCCGTTCCGGAAGAGTATGAACACGCCACCGCGCTGTTCGCTGAGGAGCAGGCTGACCTTTTGGCGCGCGGCATCGCGCACAAAATGCCGCCGCTTGGCATCATGGTCGAGGTGCCGTCGGTGGCCATCGCACCGGAGGCATTCGCCAAGGCCGCTTTCTTCTCGATCGGTTCGAATGATTTGACCCAATACGTGATGGCCGCCGCGCGCGACAATGCGTCGGTCGCACATTTGAATTCCGTCAGGCATCCGGCCGTGCTCCGGCTGATCGCCTCGGTTGCCGCCTTCGGCCGCGAGCATAATATCCCGGTCAGCCTGTGTGGCGATGCCGGCGGCGACCCCGCCTCGATCCCGGCGCTGCTCGAAACCGGCCTGCGTGACCTCTCCGTCGCTCCCGCCCAACTCGCGATGGCCAAGGCGGCCATCGCGGACGTTTCGATCTAGGCCCCGGTATGGCAGACAAGGCGTCGCAATCCGGCCCCGAAGAGGCGATCCGCGCCTACAAGACGATCCTGTCGCAGGTGATCGACCAGCGCCCGTCCGGCATGCGCCAGCGCCTCGCTGATGCGCTGGGCAAGCATCGCAGCTTCGTCACGCAGATTTCCAGCCCGGCCTATTCGACGCCGATCCCGTCGAAGCATTTGCCGGCTATCTTCTCCGTCTGCCATTTCAGCCCGGCCGAACGCGATCATTTCCTTGAGGCCTACCATCGGGCGCATCCGGGAAAGATGTCGCTGGCCGCAGGCTTGCGCAAGACACGCCATGTCTCGCTGATCGTTCCCGATTTCGGCGACGACAAGCAGAACGCGGCGCTCGACCGGGCGGTCAACGATTTCATCCAGAAGATCACCAGCATCGCCGGCAAGGGCAGCTGACGCTGGGCTATTTCGGGAGGACGGCCATGAAGAAATTTTTGAATTCGGTCGATACGGTGCTGACCGAGAGCCTCGACGGCTTCGTTGCCGCGCATGCCGATATCCTGGCGCTTGGCGAGGAACACAAATTTGTCCGCCGCAAGCTGCTCACACCGGGCAAGGTGGCGCTGATCTCCGGCGGTGGCTCGGGTCACGAGCCGCTACATGGCGGGTTCGTCGGGCACGGCATGCTGGATGCGGCCTGCCCCGGCCAGGTATTCACCTCGCCAACGCCTGACCAGATGATGGCGGCGGCCGAAGTCGTCAATACGGGCGCCGGCTGCCTGTTCATCGTCAAGAACTACGAGGGCGACGTGATGAATTTCGACATGGCCGCTGAAATGTCGGAAGGCGTGATGCAAATCGTGACCAATGACGACGTTGCGGTCGAAAACTCGTCCTACACCACCGGCCGGCGCGGCGTCGCCGGCACGCTGGTGGTCGAGAAAATCGTCGGCGCGGCGGCCGAACAAGGCATGGCACTGGAGCCGTTGAAGGCGCTCGGCGAGCGCGTCAACGGCGCGACGCGCTCGATGGGCGTGGCGCTGACCAGTTGCACCGTGCCGGCGGCGGGCAAGCCGACCTTCGATATCGGCGACGGCGAGATGGAGTTCGGGGTCGGCATCCACGGCGAGCCTGGGAGGCGGCGCGACACATTGAAAAGCGCCGATGCTATCGCCGAGGAGATCTGTACCGCAATCCTGGGTGACCTGGGCGACGGTGCCAGAGGCCAGGCGCTACTCTTCGTCAACGGCTTTGGCGGCACACCGTTGATGGAGCTTTATCTGATGTACAACAGCGCCCGCAAAATCTTCGAGAAGCACGGCGTGACGGTGATCCGGTCGCTGGTCGGGTCCTATGTGACCTCGCTCGATATGGCCGGCTGTTCGATCACGCTGAGCATGCTCGACGACGAGGCGGCTGTTTGGTGGGATGCACCGGTACATACGGCCGCGCTGCGCTGGGGCATGTAGCGGCGGAGAATGCCCCAGAAATAGTCGGTGACAAGACCGGTATCGGCAACGCCGCGCATCGCCAGACAGGTTGCCCTCCTCACCCTGCGTAAGATAAAGAATCTGCGGGTTTGGGGAGTTCGAGCATGCGTTACAATTGGGATCGGGCGCCGACGGGTTTCGAGCGCCATGGAAAGGTGCTGGCAGCCGCCTTGCTGATCGTCGGCGGGGTCGGACTTATGCTCGCTGCCCTCCCGCTTTAGGGACAACAAACTCGGGTAGCGGACTACGTCTCAGCGCGTTGCCTCAGTGCGCCTGGCCAGTCACGGCGATGAAACGGCGGTCGCGCCCTTCAAATCCCTGGCTGAAGCGCTGCACGAGCACCGCAAGCACGCCCGGTTTTCCATCCGGGGTGAATGCGTAAGATTCCGACAGGCTGTAGGAAGTCGGGCAATTCCTCGAACCGGGCACCGCCTTGTCCTCATGCAGCAACTTGATCGGCTTGCCGTCCTGACCCTGCAGCGTCAGGCGAAAGCCGAGCGCCTTGCCGGTCGTTTCGCCTTGCAGCGTCGCGTCGAAACTCGCTGAACAATCCGCCGTGCTGTCGGCACGGATCTGCTCGAGCTGGATGGTGCCAAGCTCGTCATAGGCCGGCGAAAGCCATTTTTGCGAAACCTGCTCGAGGCGCGCAATGTCATTGTAGGCGACCATGTCGTCGGGAAAGGTGAACCTGTCCAAGGCAGTCCGCTCGCCGCGCGGCGCGATGGCATATTTGGCCAGCAAGGGCGCCGCCAGTTCGGCGGCCTGTGCCCTCGCCTGCGCAAGCGTCAATGTCGAATCCTCCGTCTCGTCGGCGATGACGATCGGCTTGCCGCCGACGAACTCATCGGTCCGCGTGTCGATGATGTCGATCTCCGACCAGCCCGAATCCGAAGCACCGGCATCGAGCGTGCCGTACTGTTCGAAGGCGAAGTAGTTGCCGTCTGGCGAAAAGCCGATGATGCGCCTTGCCGCCGCATCGCCGGCCTGCGCAGCTGAAGCGAGCACCACCGCCAGCGTCGCAACCGCGGCAAACCCAAGCTCATATCGCAATTTCATCGCGCCCTGCCCCTAATGCCGAAAATTCGAACGATACCGGCCCCCAGACCACCATGACCCGCACTTGCGGCCAAGTTAGAACGACAGCAAACGAAACGCACAAATACATGGTTACACAAACCAGCATACGCTATTTCAAGGACAGCAAACATTCCTGGGGAGGAAGCTGGATGGCGTCACGCTACCACGAGGTCTATGACGACTGGAAACGCGACCCGGAAAAATTCTGGGCCGATGCCGCCGGCGCAATCGACTGGTTCTCGCCCTTCAAGACGGTGTTCGACGCCAATGCCGGCGTCTATGGCAGGTGGTTCATTGGCGCCTCGTGCAACACCTGCTTCAATGCCGTCGATCGTCATGTGGCGGGCGGCCGTGCCGACCAGATCGCGTTGATCCATGACAGCGCGATTTCGGGCACAATCAGGAAATTCACGTATGCCGAGTTGAAGCGCGAGGTGGTCGCGCTGACCTCGGTGCTCAAGAATCGTGGCATCCAAAAAGGCGATCGCGTCATCATCTACATGCCGATGGTACCGGAAGCAGCCTTCGCCATGCTTGCCTGTGCGCGGATCGGCGCCGTGCATTCGGTGGTCTTCGGCGGCTTTGCCTCGCATGAGCTCGCCACCCGTATCGACGACGCCAAGCCGAAGCTGATCATCTCCGCTTCCTGCGGCCTGGAGCCAGGGCGCGTCGTTGCCTATAAGCCGCTGCTCGACAAGGCGATCGAGATGTCGCGGCACAAGCCGGAAAGCTGCCTTATCCTGCAGCGCGACCAACTGCGCTGCGAACTCAGGGAAAACCACGATATCGACTATGCCGACGCCGTGGCGCGGGAGCGGGCCGCGGGTGCCAACGTCGACTGTGTTCCGGTGCTTGCCACCGATCCGCTCTACATCATCTACACGTCGGGCACGACCGGCCAGCCGAAGGGAATCGTGCGTGACAATGGCGGCCATATGGTCGCGCTGAAATGGTCGATGGAAAACGAGTTCGGCGTCAAACCGGGCGAAGTGTTCTGGGCGGCTTCCGATGTCGGCTGGGTGGTCGGCCATTCCTATATCGTCTACGGCCCGCTGCTGCATGGCTGCACAACGATCCTGTTCGAGGGCAAGCCGGTCGGCACGCCCGATGCCGGCACCTATTGGCGTGTGATCGCCGAGCATGGCGTCGTCGCGCTGTTCACCGCGCCAACCGCCTTTCGCGCCATCAAGGGACAGGACCCGAAGGGCGAATTCGTCCCGAAATACGACCTGTCCAAATTCCGGACGCTGTTCCTCGCCGGCGAGCGCGCCGATCCGGAAACCATCAAATGGGCGGAGCAGAAATTGACCGTGCCGGTGATCGACCATTGGTGGCAGACCGAGACCGGCTCGCCGATGACCATCAACCCCGCCGGACTGGGCCTGCTGCCGGTCAAATACGGCTCGCCCGGCGTGCCGATGCCCGGTTATGACATCCGCGTGCTCGACGATGCCGGGCATGAGGTCAAGCGTGGTACGCTTGGCAATGTCGTGGTGAGATTGCCGTTGCCCCCCGGCTGCCTGCCGACGCTGTGGAATGCCGACGAGCGGTTTCGCCAAGCCTATCTCGACCAGTTCCCCGGCTTCTACAAAACCGCGGATGCCGGCATGATGGACGAGGATGGCTATCTCTATGTCATGGCTCGCACCGACGACATCATCAATGTCGCCGGTCACCGGCTATCGACCGGCGCCATGGAGGAGGTTCTGGCCGCGCATCCCGACGTCGCCGAATGCGCCGTCGTCGGTATTGCCGATGCTATGAAAGGCCAGGTTCCACTCGGCTTCGTCGTGCTGAATGCCGGCGTCGACCGCGACGCCGGCATCATCGAAAATGAGGTTGTCACCCTGGTGCGCGAACGGATCGGCCCGGTCGCTGCCTTCAAGACGGTGGTGACGATCAAGCGCCTGCCGAAGACGCGCTCCGGCAAGATCCTGCGCGGCACCATGCAGAAGATCGCCGACAAGGAGGAATGGGCCATGCCGGCAACGATCGACGACCCGGCCATCCTCGACGAGATCACCGCCGCGCTGAACCGGCGCGGCATCGGCCTGTAAGGGGCGCCGAAGCCGAGTTGCGTCCGAAGCTCCGGTATGGAACGACCGGCGCCGGACGTGGTATCCACGCGCGGTGTCGTCATGTTGTTTCGGAATCGAGACGCACCCACAGCCATGCGAGATGCCATACGTGACCCTGTTCCAGCGATCGAGAAAGCCCCAGGCCGCGGCACGCCAGCGGCTGGAGATCGATACGCGGGGCGCAGTCGTCTATGCGATCGGCGACGTGCATGGCTGCTACAAGGAACTCCGCGCCCTGGAGCAGAAGATCCTGCTCGATTCGGCGCCCTTCGAAGGGCGCAAGCTCATCATCATGCTTGGCGACTACGTCGATCGTGGCCCCCAGTCGGCGCGCGTGCTCGATCATCTGCTGGCGCCGCCACTCCAAGGCTTCCAGCGCATCTGCCTTGCCGGTAACCACGAAGTCGTGATGCTGAACTATCTCGACGGGATCATTTCGAGAGAGTCGTGGCTGGCAATAGGCGGCCTGCAAACGCTGTTTTCCTACGGCGTCGACCCGTCGCGCATGGCCGATCTCTATGGGTCAAGCGAGGAGGTCGACAAGCGCATTCGGGAAGTCATTCCAGCCGACCACATTAGCTTCATGCGCGCGCTGCCGGTCATGGTCTGTTCGGCGAAATTCGTGTTCGTCCATGCCGGCATCAGGCCCGGCATCGAGCTGGCCGCGCAGGACGAGGACGACCTGCTGAATATCCGTTCGGACTTCTTCGACGCTGCGCATCTTCTCGACCGCTATGTCGTGCACGGACATACGCCGGTCGACACTCCGAAGCTCGAGGGACGCCGGCTTGGCATAGACACCGGCGCCTTCCAAACCGGCCAGCTGACCGCCCTCAGGATCGTCGACAACCGCGCCAGGTTGATATTTTCCTGAACGCGATGTCGTCGCTCAGGCGGCTGCCTTGGTGCGCGCTTCCGATTTTTCCAGATAGTAGCTCGAATATTTGTCGAAGAATTTTTCCGAGCCGCCGATCGCGCCATATTTGGCCAGCTTCTTCAGTTCGACCTTGTTCAGCACCGCGCCAATGATCTTCTTGGCGATGTAGGGCTCCGAGCTGAGCATGGATTGCACCATCGCACGCGGCGTGCGTCCCCACTCGGTGACCAGCACGAAGCCGTCGACAAGCGGAGCGAAGGCCTTGGCGTCGACGACAGGCCCGAGCGGCGGCAGATCGACGATGATGTATTCGAAGGTTTCCTTGGCGTTATCGATGAAACGCCGCATGCCGACTGAAGACAGAAGCTCGCTGGTATGCGAAAACTGGCCACGCAGGACGGCCGGAATGATAGCCAGCTTGGTCTGCCGGTCGATCTTGCCGACCGATTGCCATGTCTGCCCGCTCACCACAGCTTCCATCAGGCCCTGCTCGGCCTCCATACCGAGGCTGCGGCTGAGGCCGGGATTGCGCAGGTCGCCATCGATCAGCAGCGTTTTCGATCCGTTGACGGCAAGCAGCCCGGCAAGATTGGCCGCCACCGTCGACTTGCCCTCGCCGGGAAGCACCGAGACCACGCCGATGACCCGGCTGCCCTGGCCCTCCAGCACGACGTCGAAGGCGATCTTGGCGTTGCGCAGCGTCTCGGAGAACATCGATGCCGGGGCATCGACGGTTACCCGCATCCGCGCACGTTTTTCGGCTGCCGACAATGTTTTGGAGGGCTGGGATTTGGAGGACTTGGCGGTCTTGGATTCAACGACTTTGACGTCAGGCTGACCGCCATTGCGCTGGTCATCCTTGCCAGCCTTGCCGATGACCGGCAAGTAGCCGAGGAATTTGAGGCCGACACGGTCGCGGACATCCTCGCCGGTCCTGAAGAAGCGTTCCCTGAATTCATTCAGGCCACCAACCCCTGCCCCCAGCATCATGCCAAGCGCCAGCGAAAGCCCCAGCACGATGGCTGTGCGGGGGGTTGCGGCCGACTGCGGCATCGTCGCGTCCGAGATGACCCGGATCTTGCCGACCGGGAAGGATTGCTGCTGGGCGGCCTCCTCATAGCGGTTCAGGAACGTCTGGTAGAGCGTCGACAGCGCCGTCGCCTTTTGGTCCAGCTCACGCAGCTTGACCTGCGACTGGTTGTCGATGGAGCTCTTGCCAGCCGCCAAGGCGACATTTGCGCGGAGCGCGGTTTCGCGCGCCAGAGCGACCTCGTATTCGTTGCGGTAGCTTTCGGTCAGTTGCTTCAGCTCGCCGAAAATCTGCGCCGATATGTCGGCCTTCTCCTTGGCGAGCGCGACGGCCTGCGGATGTTGCGGGCCGAAATTGGCTTCGACATCCTGCTGTCGCTTGGATACGGTGAGATAGCGGTTCTTCAGCGTCGTGATGACCGAGCTGCTCGGCTGATCGTTCGATATCGCAGCGTCCTTGAACGCGTTGTCCGAGCCGCTTTCGACGATCGACTTGTACTGCTGATAGCGGGCGCCGGCACGTGCTGTATCGGCCTGCGCGACGATCAGCTGGGTGTTGAGATCGGACAATTGCTTGTCGCTGATCAGCTGGCCGTCATTGACGGCCAATCCGTGTTCGGCCCTGAACTTTTCGACCGCCAGTGCAGCCGCCTGGGAGCTCTCACGAAGCTCGGTCAGCCGGCCTTGCAGCCAGACCGCCGCCCGCTCGGTCGCGTCGAAGCTGGCATCGAGTTGATCGGCTAGATAGGCATCGGCATAGGCCTTGGTGATGGCGGTCGCAAGCGCCGGATCCGTCGCCTGGAAGGAGATGCTGATGACAAAGCTCCGGCCGATCCGCTCGGCATCGAGTTGGGTCTGCAGTTTGAAGATTGCGTAGTCACGGGGCGATGAGGATGCGGTGATCGCGTCACGCGTCGCAGCATCAAGCTGAGTGACATCGGTTGTGCTAGCGGCGCGCTTGGGGCGGACAGACTGGACGATACCGCGCACAAAGCCAGCAACCTTCGACAGGGCCGACGTCGGAGGGTTCATGAAAGCGTCGTTCTGATCGAGCTTCAGCTTGTCGACGACCACCCCAGCCAGCCTGGCCGACTGTAGTATTTCGATCTGGCTCAGAACGGCGGAGTCGGTCTGCATGCTGACCGACGCCGCCGAAATGTCGTCGACGACCTTGTTCAATCCTTCGTCGATCAGCACGCTGCTCGTCGCCACATAGGTAGGAGGCGTCGTCTGCAAATAGAGCACGCCGAGAAAGAGACCGATGACGGCGCAGGCGGCAACCACTTTCGCCTGCCGCGCGGCCATGCCAAGCAGGCGCTCGATGTCGATGAAGTCTTCGGCGTTTGCCGCATTAGAAGCCGGCAATGGCGTCCTCTTGTCGACAGGAAAATTGGCATAGTTCATCTTCGGTCCAATTCTAGTTTGCAGGCGCTACCGCCTCGAAGGTCGGGACATAGGGTGCAAACCTTGCGCCGGACAGTGCGCGTTACGCGCGGCGCAACGGCCTGTCCTGCGTCATCAGCCGCACCCACAATGCCTCGAAAAAATGGACATTATGCGGCTTCTTCCCGACGCTGATGCGACCGGACGAATTCCTGCAGCATCTCGAAGATCGGGCCCTTCATGTCCTCCCGCGCCAGCGCGAAAGCGATATTGGCCTGGATGAACCCCTCCTTCGAACCGCAGTCGAACATGCGGCCGTCGAAAGGCTGGGCGAAGAAGGCCTGGGTCTGTGCGAGACGCACCATTGCGTCGGTCAGCTGGATCTCGTTTCCGGCGCCGCGTTGCTGGCTGGCAAGCAACGAGAATATCTCGGGCTGCAGGATGTAGCGGCCGTTGATGTAGAAGTTCGACGGCGCGTTGGCAGGAGCCGGCTTTTCGACCATGGCCGTTACCTCGAAGCCCGTGCCGACATCAGCGCCGCGCCCGACAATGCCGTATTTGCTGGTCTCGGTCGGATCGCAACGCTCGACGGCGATGACGTTTGCGCCAGTCCGTGCGTAAAGATCAGCGACTTCGGCGAGACAGCCACGCCCGCCGAAGGACACCATGTCCGGCAAAAGCAATGCGAAGGGCTCGTCACCGATGACTTCGCGCGCGCACCAGACGGCATGGCCGAGGCCTTGCGGCGACTGCTGGCGGATGAAGCTCGTCGCGCCGGCGACGGGAAGCAGGCTTTCAAGCGATTCGAGTTGCGCCTTCTTGCCGCTCTGCTCCAGGGTTCCGATCAGTTCAGGATGCAGGTCGAAATAGTCCTCGATCACCGCCTTGTTGCGGCCGGTGACGAAGACGATGTGCTCGATGCCGGCCTCGAACGCCTCGTCAACCGCATATTGCACGACAGGCCTGTCGACCACCGGCAGCATTTCCTTCGGCATGGACTTGGTCGCCGGCAGGAACCGCGTTCCGAGCCCCGCCACCGGTATGACTGCCTTCCTGACTTTTTTCATTGCATGTTCCTTCTGAGGAGATCGATTTCAACCCTGTCGCAGGCGGCGAAACTGTCTTCATTCACCTGCAGCCCTTCACCTCCCCGCCACTACGGCAAACTGTGCCGCTACCCTTCGCAGCCGGACGGCGATCGGCATGCTCATATGCCGAACCGCCGCCGGATCGCTGAGCGCCGTCCATATCGCCTTGAGCGGCGACCGCGCCTTGATGTGCTGAACCAGCGACAGGAATGATGCCGCCCGCCGCAGGCTGCGAGCGCGCCTGGCGAACGCCGCCTCGGCCGCAGCATCCATGGAATGGGTCGCGGCGAAGGTGGCATCGGCCCTGCGCATCGCCTCGACGTGATGAAGTTCGAGCACCCGGGAGATGGAACCGGTGCGAATGTGGTAGATATAGCCCGTCGTCGGCTCGACCATGCATTTGCCGCCTTTAGCCAGAGCACTGGCCAGGAGGATATAGTCTTCGCCAATGATCAGGCTTTCATCGTAACGAAGCCCGTTCTCGTTCAGGAACCGGCGCTGGAAGATCGGCTTGAGGTAGCCGAGATTGAACCTCGATTCGAAGAGGACATTGCCGCTGATGAAATCTACCAGCGAGATTTCACCGAGGCCTTCCAGATAGTCAGCCGGGAACATCGTCTCTTCGGCAACGCCATCCTCGCGAACGACCTGCAGATTGTCGACCGCGATCTCGGCGCCCGCTTTCTCCGCGCGCTCGATCATGGTGCAGAGTCGCCCGGGATAGACCGCGTCGTCGGAATCGAGGACCGCGACCCACCTGCCGCGTGCAAGCTCAAGGCCGGCATTCCTGGCGCCGCCGGGGCCACGGTTTTGCTCAAGCGCGACAACGCGTACGATGTCTTCGGGGTAGGATCTTGCCAGGTCGAGCGTCCGGTCGCGCGACTTGTCGTCGACGACGATGACCTCGACGCTGATATTGCGCTGGGCGACGGCGCTGGCAATCGCCCGATCGATGGTCGCCTCGGCATTGTAGGCGGCAATCACGAAGCTCACGTCAGGCTGCACGCTTGCCCCCTTGCTGCGGCGAAGACAGGCCGTATTGGCGGATTTCACGAACCCCGACGAGGCCGCTGACGACGCCGACATGCATAATGCCGCGAAGCACGCTGCGGTTCCGACGTACGGGGTCGATGGCGACCGGAATTGCCGACAGGAAACTGTAGGCGGCCTTTGCCGCGGCAATGCCGACCTGCTTGAGCCGGGCAAGGCCGTGTGCGTTGCGCCCCAGAAGATGACCATGCGTCTGCCCAACGCGGAACCGGCGGCGGCCGAGCCAGTCGAATGCCGCCCTGGCAGGTGGCACCGCTTCGTCGACCCAAGCCTCCGGCGAAAAGGCGATGCGGCCGCCGGCCTTGATCATCTGGTCGAAGAATTCCGTATCTTCGCCGCCGGTCTGGCCACGCGCCAGGCTGAAGCGCCGGCCGCGCAGGCTCTCAGCGCCAATCCTGAGCAGGACGTTGCAGGTGTAGCCGGTGCGGATTTCGCCGCTCACCCAGACCGGCAAGGTCGAGTGGAAATCGCCTTTGCGCATCCAGGCGGGCGCATCCGGCAGGTAACGGGCTTGCACCGGCCCAAGCACCGTCGCAGCACCTGTTGCTTCCGCCGTCGCCACCAGTTCGGCAAGCCAGCCAGCGGTGGCCGTCTCGTCATCGTCGATAAAGGCGACGAAATCCGCCGCACTGGTATCGAGGCAAGCGTTGCGCGCGATCGAGATGTTTCGGGCCGGGGCGTGCCGGTAGGTCATTGGCAGCTTCAACTCCGCAGCCAGCGTCGTCACCATCTGTTCGGCCGTCGGCGTATCGTCGTTGTCCGCGATGATAACACCGACGTCGAATCCCGCGGGCATATCCATGGCCGCTATGGAGCGAAGCGTGTCGGCAAGCTCCGGCCGGCGGAATGTGCAGACGCAGATATCGATGCTTCGATTTTTCCTGACCGGGTCCATCACGCTACCCCGCGCTGCGGTCGCGGTGCGAGCAGTTGCAGCCAGAAACCGACCGACCAGCCGAAATGCATGACCATTGCCGAGACCCCGGCAAGCGCAATGTCGGCTTTGCGCTGGCTGACGGCGGTCCAAAAGCCGTAGCCGAGGCAGACCGACGCCCATAGCAAAAGCGGCACGGCCGCCAGCCAGTGGACGAAGGAAAAGGCGGCGAGAAGAACCACGGGGAACACCAGAAGCGGCACCATCTGCCGGATCTTCGGGATCATGCGGTGCTTGAGAACGTTCTTCGCCCGGCCACGGCCATAGCCGAGATATTGAAAATAGAGGCCCTTCAGCGAGGAACGCGGATAGTAGACCATTTGCGTCTTGCCGGTCATCCAGATGCGGTAACCGGCCTGGCGGAGCCGATAGTCGAGTTCGGCATCCTCATTGTGGCTGAACGTTTCGTCATAGCCGCCGACCGCGGTGAAGGCCGATATCCGTATCAGTGCGTGGTGGCCATGATCGACCCATTCTCCCGCCGAAAGATGCCGGTGCTTGGAGCCGCCGGTGCCGAGCCTGGAGTTCTGCGCCGCTGCCGCTGCTTTCTGAACCATGCCGCTGCCACTGGTCAGCATCGAGACGACGACCGAATCCGCACCGGTGGCCTGCGCTTCTTCGACCAGCCGGTCGCAATAATCCGCAGGATAGCCGCCATGCGCGTCGATGCGAATGAGATAGTCGACGCCTTCCCCGAACCTGGCGACGGCGAGATTGATTGCCGCGCTCTGCAAGCGCTTTTCATTGTGCAGCAGGGTCACCCGCTGATCTTTTGCGGCGATGTCCGCGACGATCGTCCTGGTGCCGTCCGTGCTGCCGCCATCGGCAACGATGATCACGGCGCCCAGCCTCTCGGCCGCAGGGCGGAGCTCTCGAAGCAACGCGCCGATATGGGCCGCCTCGTTCAGGCACGGAACCACGATCGTGCAGGATGGAATTTCGGTTTGCGTCATCGGCAGTCCTTCTATGCCAATGCTTCGGCAGCATATGGACCGGGAGCCGCAGTCAGCCCGCGGAGCTTTTCGACGAGCGCCCGACAATCGGCGCGGTCGTAGCTCCAGGTGCGCGGATTGCGGGCGAGAACACGCGCCCTCAATGTCCCGAACCGATGCTGCTCCATCGTGCCGACGGCGACTTCGAGCGCCTCGGGCGTGGCTTCTGGCAAAAGAACCCCTATGCCTTGCCGGTCGAGGAACCGGCCGGTTTCGGTGGCTCCCATCGAAATCGGCACGGCTCCGAAGCGGCAGCCCTCATAGAGCCGGTTGGGCAGCAGCCATTCGGAGTTCAGGCCCTGCTCAAAAAAGTCGATGGCCCAGGAAAAGTGGACCTCGCGATAGATCGCCGCCATATCCTCGGGATTGCGGTAGGGCCCGCCAAACGAGAGCCAGGGTTCCGATTCGACGAAACCGTGGAAATCGGGAAATTCGGACAGCGCCGGGCGGCCCCTGAGGACGATTTCAAAGCGGCCGTCGAGGCGGCGCGAAAATTCGGCCAGAAGCTCCAGGGAACGGCGGCAGCGGAGCGCCCCGAACCAGCCGATCCGCCAAGGCGGCGCTACGGGGTTCTCCGGCGCCGCGCGGTCATCCAGCGAGGCCGCGGCTGGCTCGAAATACTTGTTTTCGAGCAGTTCGACTGGGGCGGCAATCTGCCCGAACGGCTTGAAATAGTTGGCGATGAAGGCCGGAGAGCTGGTCACCAGAAGCTTCACATCCCTAGCCAGGAAGCGTTCTGCGCCGCGCATCGCCCATCCCAGCGGATCGTCGCGAAGCAGCAGGCGATGGATATCCAGGCACTCGTAGACGATCGGCACCGTTGCCTGGAAAGCCGATCTGGCGCGGCGGGCAAGCGCCAGCATTTCCAGATTGCGCGCGACAATGAGGTCGGGCCGTGGCATTGAGCCCAGCTTCGAGCCGGTCGAGACAACTGCCTTCATGATCGCGGCCAGACGTTGGGCGAATCGGCCATCACGAGTCGGGCCGAGATCGATCGGCTGCAAGCCCTCGACATCAGCAACTGCGCTTGCCGTACGACGAAAGCCCGCCAGCGTAACCTGGGCGCCGCCTGCCTTGAGCATTATGATCCGCCGGCGCACTGCCGGGTCGGAGACGTCGTGTACCAAGTACAAGACATGCAGCATGAAAACTCGACCGCTGTTGGCCCGCCCGCGACAATGCTAGTACAGCTCTTGCTGCATCGCAACATTTTTGGTTGCAGCGTAGCAAAGATCCCCGTTTTTTGTTGCGCTGCAAAATCGATGGGTTAATCTCGCTCTGCTTGGGCCACATGGACCGCGCGTTGGCCTGCCATCGGGCTGCGCGCCAATAATCACGACGCGAGGACCATCCTTGGCGTGCAGCATTTTCGGCCAACCCGCCTGCAATCCGCCCTTCGCACCCGTCGATGGAAGCACGGGACTACTCACGAAATGAGGTCATTCCATGAAGATCGCGGTTGAAAACACCGTCTGCCTGAATACCGGGGATGCAGCGATTCTCCTGGCGATCCGCCATGTTTTCAAGACGATCGTGCAAGACGATATCCAGTTCTACGTCTTCGACAGCCAGCCGGAGGTGGCGGCGAGGCTCTACACGAAGAAAGAGTATCCTGATCTCGAATTTCACAAGCTGCTGTCGGAATCTCTGTTCCGCTACAAATACGGCAGCGGGCTGAAGAACCTGTTCAAGCCGATCTACAATCGGCTCGTCCTCAATGCCCTGCGGCGGTTCGGCACCCGCGGCGTTCTCGGGCGTTTGTTCAGCTCAAGCAATCGCCGTGGTCTCGATATCTACAAAGACGCCGACCTCGTGGTCACGACAGGCGGAACCTATCTTGTCGAGACTTACAATCTGGAACGGCGACTTAATCAATTCCGGATCGACGCGATTCTGGGCAAGGACCCCGTCTTCTTCACGCAATCGCTCGGCCCGTTCAACAAAAGTTACAATCGCCAGGAGTTGAGCCCGATCTTCGACCGGAGCCCGCTCATCCTGCTGCGCGACGAACGTTCGCGAGGCCACATTGTGGACATGGTGAAAGACCCCGGCAAATGCCACGTCGTGGCCGACGCCGTCTTTGCCCTGGCCGATACTGACAGGATCGGAAAAATTCTGGCCTCCTGCCAGTCGGCGACCGTCACCGGCCGCGTCGCCATTTCCGTCCGTCACTGGAACTATGTCAGCGACGGCGAGGGCGGCATGCGCCGCTACATCGACTCGATCCGCGCGATCGCGACCATCCTGGTCAGGGACCACGCCAAGGAGGTCACCTTCGTCTCCACCTGCCAGGGCGTGCCGGAATACGCCCATGATGATTCCAAGACGGCGCGGGCTATCGTTGCCGAACTAGATCCGGAGATCGCCAAGCATGTCAGCGTGGACGCTTCGTTCCACACGCCGGAGCAACTGATGGCACTGGTGAAAGGCTTCGACTTCGTCGTCGCAACGCGCATGCACATGATGATCATGTCGCTCTGCGTCGGCACGCCGGTGCTGCCGATTGCCTATGAATTCAAGACCAAGGAACTTGCCAAGCGGATCGGCGTCGCCGACCTGCTGCTCGACATCGACACGGTGACGCCCGAGGAAGCGAGCGCGAAGCTCGGCAGACTTACCGCCAATCTCGACCTCTATCGCAGGACGAGCCTTCAGGCAGTGCTTGAGGAGCATGCGTCGGCGATGTCGGCAGGTGAGCTTTTGAGGCCGGTGATTGCCGGCCTAGCGGGCGTTGCGCATGGCGCTGGAAAGCGTGGTGAACAGGGCGCTGCGCGACTGGCGAAGGGCGAGCATGAGGACCAGGCCGATCGAATAATTGAGGGCACCCGCCAGGACCACCGCGAGCAGGTCTGACTGGCTGGTCAGCGATGCCGGCAACTCGCGGTACACGGACCAGGCAAGCAGCGACGACGCGATGAATAGTCCCTGCATGACCAGGAAGTCGGCTGCGGTCACCGGGCCGACCCGGTGGACAAGAACGGCAAGTACCGGGACGCGCAGCACATAACCGCTGATCGCGTAGGCCGCCGCGACACCGACGGCGCCCCAGTGCAGGCCGATGATGAAGGCGGCGACCGTCGTCAGCGACGAGTAGATGCCCCAGTGGAACATGGTCTTGGTCTTGCCCTGGCAGATGAAGATCCAGCCGGTGGTGCTCGAGACGGACTGGATCAGGCTGGCGATGCCCAGCCAGGCGAAGATCGGCGCCACCGCCGTCCAGCGCTCGCCGAAGAGAAGCCCGACGACCTGGTCCGACGTCAGCGTCAGCGCCGCGATGCCGGGCATAGTGATGGCCGCCAGCATCCAATTGGTTCGCACATAGATGTCGCGAAACCGCGCCTTGTCCTCATGGATGCGACTCAGCAGCGGCACCATCACGCGTGTCAGCGGCTGGTTGATGTTCTGCAGCGGAAACAGCAGGAGCTTGTAGGCGCGGTCATAATAGCCGAGCTCGATCGCGCCCGAATATTTTCCGATCAGGATGTTGTCGAGATTGCGCGAGAAGAAGTTGGCCAGATTGAAGCCGGTCAGATTGGCGCCGAAAGACAATATGTCGGTATCGACCTTCAGGTCCGGCCGTGACGGCGTCCAGCGCGCCACCTGCCATGCCGCGGCCAGCGCGACAACAGCCGAAACCGCCGGGCCGATGACCAGCGACCAGTAGCCCAGTCCCGCATAGGCGGTGATTGCGGTAGTCGCAAGTCCGGCAGCAGCGGTTATCACGTCGTTCAGCGCGAGTTGGCCAAAGCGCAAGTGACGGTTCATCAGCGCCAGCGGCACCGCGGCGAGGCTGCCAAGCAGCAGCGGCAAGGCAGAGCCGATGGTGATCCCGACCATGCGTTGATCGCCATAGAAGGCAGCGATGGCGGGCGCCAGGCATGCAACCACCACGGCACTGCCCATCCCCACCAGCGCACTGATCCAGAATACCTGGTTGAGCTGCTCGGTGCTGATATCCTTGCGCTGGACCACAGCCTGTTGCAGGCCAAGATTTTGAAGCAGCCCGACAAAGGCCACGATCGGCCCGACGGAAGCCACCAGGCCGAAATCCTCGGGCACGAGCAGACGGGCAAGCACGATGACCGAGAGAAACTGGATCGCCATCTTGAAGCCTTGCGCGCCGATCGTCACCATGCCGCCGCGCAGGGCGACGCGACCGAACTGGGGGGGCGGGTTGGCGTTCATGCCGGCTGCCTGGCTTCGGCCAGTTGAGCAACGATCTGCGCAAAACGTTCGTTGAGTACGTCCGCGTTGAAATCCTGCTCGATCTTGCGGCGCGCCGCATATGCGATGCGCTCGCATTTGTCCGGGTTCTCTGCCACCCAGACAAGCTTGCGGGCCAACGCCGCAACGTCTCGCTCCGGTGCGAGGAAGCCTGTCTCCTGATCCTCGATCAGTTCGGGGATGCCCGAGTGATAGGTGCTGACGACGATCAGCCCGGCGGCCATAGCTTCCATCAGCGCCACCGGAATACCCTCGAGATCGCCGTCTCGCGCGGCTACGCTAGGCAGCAGGAATACGTGGGCATTGCGCAGGCGCTGCTTGACCTCGGCATGCGGACGCGGCCCGAGGAAAGTCACCCGGTCGGCAATGCCGAGATTTGCGGCGAGCTTCTTCAACTCTTCTAGCAATTCGCCGCCGCCAATCACCGAATAGACCCAGTCGCGCCGCGGCAGGCTGGCGAGCGCCCGAAGGGCGAATTCGATGCCCTTCTTTTCGGTCAGCCGGCAGACCGAGATGAAGGACAGCGTGTCCCGGTCCCAGGAACGCCAATGGTAGCCGATCTCACCGGGCCGCACGCCCATATGGTGAACCATGACTTGCGCCGGGGGTGCGCCGACGCCGATCAGGGCATCGCGGAAAAACGCGTTCACCGGGAGCTGGAGAACGCCCTTGTCGAAGACAACCTTGTAGCGCGTGAGCGTGTTGTCATGCAGCGGTTCGCCGACATCGCGGCCGTGGAATATGGTCACCAGCGGAGCGGAAATCCGGCCTCGTTTCATGGCGCGGGCGACGCGCATGCCGTTATTGCCGAAATGCGCGACGATCACATCGGCGTTCTGCAACTTGCGCGCAAAAGCGATGTCGACAGCGGTCGAGAGCTTATCCCAGAACCTGCCCGACCATCTCCTGAGCGTCGGGCGAAAGCGCCCCAGCCCGCCCCACCAGCAAACGACCTTGCCAGGGAGACCCTGCCAGCGGCGATCGTCGATGTTGCTGTCCTTGCCGAAGGACGTCTCGTTGCAGACGACGCCGACTTGCATGCCGCGCTCGAGGCACCCTTCTATCTGGTCGAGGACGAAGGTCTCCGACAAAGAGGGGAACTTATCAACTACGAAGCAAATCTTCATCGAATGGACGATCTTTCGAGGCCGGTCGGCGATCTGCTCGCGCGGATGAGGGATGACGCCCATCGCCGCCGTGCGAGGCGCCTCAAGCGTCTGGTGTTGTGCGTGTCGTTGTCCCAAAGCAGCTCCCACCCTGGTCAGGCGCGAGAGCCGGCTTTTAGGCGACATGCATGGCTTTGGACGAAATACATCAGGCGGCACGCTCCAGCGCGCCTTGCCTGGCGCGGTCGAGAACGCCGAGAAAAGTCGCGAACTGGCTGTCGGGGTTCATTTGCGGCCGCTCCGAAAACAGCTGCGCCGCCGCCGACAGACGGTCGTACTCGGCCTTGTCGCTCCATAGTCGCCTGACCGCGGCGACCCAGTCGTCGAGCGGTGCGTCATAGTCGAGCACCACGCCGCCGGCGCCAATCGCTTCCGGCAGGCCGCCGCGACGGGACCCGACGACTGGAATGCCGCTGCAATGGGCCTCGGATGCCACCCGCCCCCAGGCCTCTTCCCATTTGCTGGGCGCCAGCAGAATCTTGGTGCGGCCATAGACGGTCTTCATGTCGCTGGTGCGGCTTTCCAGCCTGACGTTGCGCAGCGGGGCGATGATCTGTTCGATCTGCGCCCGATGGTCGTCGTCGAGCTTCCAGCTTTCGACGAACAGGAACGGAATTTCGGGGCATTGGCCGGCGATGCGCACGGCGAGTTCGAACCCTTTTTCATTGTAAGGATTGATCAGCGTGACGAATTCACCGGTGGTCGGCGTGCTGTAGAGCCCGGGATTGATGGTCGGCGGGATTACCGTCGAGTCGATGCCGAACTTTTCCTTATAGGTGCGCGCGGTGAATTCGGAGTTGGCGATATAAAGCGCCGAATGCAATTCGCGCAGGTCGCCGGCCAATTCGTGGAACTCGACGTTCCGCAGATAGACCACCAGCGGCACGCCGAGCGCCTGCAGCGCCTTTCCGATCGGCACCGATTTATGGCACTGCACGACGGCGACATCGGGATCGAGCCGTTCGACCGCGAAGCGCGCCGCCTCCCAGGGAAACCATGCCCGCACGACCGGATAGCCGGGATAGCTGTCGATGACCGCTCGTTGGCGAAGCAGCTTCATCTTGGCGCGCGCCTTGAAGCCGAACATGCCGTCACCGAACAGCGCCGCCAGAACCGAGGCGTCATGACCGTGCTCGCGCAGCTGCTCGACCAGATGATGCGTGCTCGACTGAACGCCACCGCTGAACTGCGGCGTGTAGCCGTTGCCGCCCGCAAACAGAACTTTCATGGACCTGGCTCCTTGCTGGACCGCCCTAGCGTCACGCCGCCATTCTGCCGATGCTGTGGTATTCGATGCCGTGGCGGGCGATGACCTTGGGGTCGTAGAGATTGCGTCCGTCGAAGATAACGGGCGTGGTCAGCGCGTTCTTCAGCGCATCGAAAGACGGCGCGCTGAAACTTTTCCACTCGGTCACGATCAAGAGCGCATCAGCGCCTCGCAGCGCGGCCTCCTTGGTGCCGCACAGTTGCAGGTCGTCGCGCAGCCCGTAGATCGCCTGGCATTCCTGCATCGCCTCGGGATCGTAGGCCTGGACATTGGCACCGGCGGCCCAGAGCGCTTCCATCAGCGTGCGGGCCGGGGCCTCGCGCATGTCGTCGGTATTGGGTTTGAAGGCCAAGCCCCACAGCGCAAATGTCTTGCCTTTGAGATTGCCCTTGAAATAGCGGTCCACCTTCTCGAACAGGACCGACTTCTGCTGGTTGTTGCGCTCCTCGACGGCACGCAGCAGCTTGGCGTCGAACTTGACGGCCTCGGCGGTCTTGATCAGGGCACGCACATCCTTCGGGAAACACGAGCCGCCATAGCCGAGGCCCGGATAGATGAAGTGGTAGCCGATCCGCGGGTCGCTGCCGATGCCCTTGCGGACTTCCTCGATGTCGGCGCCCAGTTGCTCGGCCAGGTTGGCCATTTCATTCATGAAGCTGATCTTGGTCGCCAGCATGCAATTGGCCGCGTATTTGGTGAACTCGGCACTGCGCACATCCATGACGATCATCTTTTCGTGGTTGCGGTTGAACGGCGCGTAGAGCTCGCGCATCACCGCCTCGGTGTCCTCGTTGCTGGTGCCGACGATGATGCGGTCGGGCTTCATACAGTCGCTCACAGCGGACCCTTCCTTGAGGAATTCCGGATTGGAGGCGACGTCGAAAGCCAGATCCTCGCGCCCGCGCGCCTTCAGCGTTGCGGCGATCCTGGCCTTTATCCTTTCGCAGGTGCCGACGGGCACGGTCGACTTGCCGACGACGATCTTGGGCTCGTCCATCTCACGACCGATGGCCTCGGCGACGGCCAGCACATATTTGAGGTCGGCCGAACCATCCTCGCCCGGCGGCGTGCCGACGGCGATCATCTGGATCTGGCCATGCTTGATCGCCGCGGCGGCGTCGGTGGTGAACTTGATGCGGCCGGCGGCATGGTTCTCCTTGACGATGTTTTCGAGCCCAGGCTCGAAGATCGGGACATGACCCTGGTTGAGCCGCTCGACCTTTTTTGCATCGATGTCGACGCAGACCACCTGATGGCCGACTTCGGCAAGCACCGCCGCCTGTACAAGACCGACATAGCCGATTCCAAAGACAGTCAAATTCATTCGGTTTCATCCCTGTTCAAGGCTTCGGGCCTGTTCTAGCTTCGGTTTTCCGACCACCTTCGGCCCGGCCGGTTCAGATGCGCTTCTAGTTTGTGTTGCATGCCAGCGATTCGGGGAATTGGCAGGGCTGGCCAAGTGCGGTGAATGCAACACGATCCACCTGCATGGTGAGCTTGCGGCCCGGATCCGAGAACGGCCCCATCCAGCCCTTCATCGTATCGCTGCCCCACAGGCTGAAATAGATCCTTTGCGAATGGGTGGGCAGCTTCGCCGGATCGGTGATCTCGTGGACAAGCTTGCCGTTGACGTACCAGCGCAGCCGGTCCTTTTCCCAGACGAAGGCGTAGTCGTTGAAGGCCTTGTCGGTGCCGCCGGCGACGTCGACCAGTTTCTCGTTCTTGCCTTTGCCGGCTATGTAGGCGTTGACCTGAACCTTGGACGTGTCCTTGGTCAGCACCTCGAAGTCGATTTCATCATGCGGCTGCTTGTCGGCATCGCCGACGAAGCTGAAGAATGCCGCGTTGACGCCAGAGCCCGTGTCGGTCTTCATCCGCGCCTCGTAGGTGCCGTAGCCGAAGCGCTGCTTGGTCTGGATCTCGGCGCAGGCGAATTCGCGATCCTTCAGCTTGCGCTTCTCGAAACCGAGCGTCAGCATGCCGTCGGAAAGCCCGATCAGGTTTTTGGACCAGGTGCAGTTCTGATGCTTGCCGTTCGTCCAGCCGTCGGAAATGTACCAGCGCGCGCGACTGAGGCTGGTGAAATCATCGACAAAGGACGGCGCGGTTGGGAGATCCTGCGCGCCGGCGGGCACCAGGCCCGCAACCAGACTGCCGAGAACGACCAGCAGAAACGCGCCGTCTGAACGGAGCCGCCGCAGCTTGCCTGGGATCGGGCGCGTGAACGGGGTGCCTCCGGTTGCCGGGGCGGGCGTGCTTTTAAGATCTGCGTTCATATCAAACTCACCTTGTGCTGTGCGCCCCCAAAGCGATCGTTCGAACCGTGACGAAACAACCTGATCTTGACCTCTGTCGCTCCCAAGCTCCGTGTTGTGCCTAAAACCATTGCGCCGACCCGGGTGTTCGCTCAGCCTGTGCCGGAATCGGCGGGCTTCACAAATCGGTCCTTATGTCGGGACCGTTCTGCCGCTTCTCTTCGAAGATTTCATCCAGCGAATGACGGAGATCCTTCATCTTCTGCATCTGGCGCGACAGCGCTGCGATGCGCCGCTCGCAATTCAGAATCGACCTGGTCAGTTCGCCGACTTCGGAAGACCTGCGAGAGGAGACCGCTCCGTTCTCCATCGCCTCAACCAGAAAGGCGGCATTGGTAGCCGTTGTCCTGTAGCGGTTCTCAAGGCCGCTCTTCTCCGCCTCGACTTCGGCCGAGATCTGGTCCAGCAGCTTTGCCAACCGATCAAGGCGCGAGGTGTCGGTCTGCGTGTCGCGCGCGGGATCTCTCGACCGGAAGCGAAAGATCGAGGCCATGCAGTCAGCGCCCCATCATCGTCGAGCTGGTGAACGGCCTTAGTGCCCGTCCACATTCAAAAGACATTTCTTGCATCGTCCAGCTCCTCCGACAGGGTATGTCTCGGGCCAGTTCGGTTGGCCGTCCAAAATTGCTGCACCGCAACATAGATTGCCATTCCCTGCGCGCATAGGCAACCACCTAGATCGTAAACTCATGAATCTCGTTGAAATGGTGCGAGCCGACCGAAGGGTAAGGGAGTGGCTACCGCCATCGCACGTTGACGTGCCTAGCTTTCGTTGGCCGTGCTGGTTCCGGCCATTAGGAAGCGTAGCGGCGGCACATGCTGACGCTTCGCAGCGAGACCAGCGCGGCGAAACAGCGCATCCAGCTTGTCGGAGGCAACGCCGCGGACGACGGCTGTGAGGTTGGACGAGCCGGCCAAGGCGTAGGCCGCGGCCGGTGCCAACCCGCGCTCAGCCTTCACGTCTAGAAACTTCCGCAACCGGTATTTGTCGCGGATGTGCCGCTCGTGCCTTCTCAGCGCAGCCTTCGATGCCTCCGGCAAACTGTCGATCGCAAGCAGTGCCAGGTCGGCATCGGCCAGATGCTTCAGGTCCTGAGTCTCGTGCCGTCCGCTCAGCGAATCGGCGCGCACGATCGCGCCGTAGCCACAGGATTTGATGACCTTGAAGCGCGCGCCAAGGGCAACCGCGCGCGCATAGAGTTCATAGTCTTCACCCAGGCGCAGCTTCTCTTCGTAGCGCAGCCCATGCCGATCGAGGAAGGCGCGGCTGATCACGGGTTTGAGGAACCCCAGCTCCCCTCGTTGCACACGGCGACTGGAGATGTTGGCGTCGATGAAACCCTCGAAATCGAGGAATTCCGGCTCGGGCGAGAACGGTGGAGCCACGATTTTCGAAACGTCGGTTGCCGCGTCATCCCTGACAAGCATGATGTTGTCTGCGGCGAAATCCCAATCGGTGCCGGCGAACAGTCTGTGAAACCTGCCTTCGAAAAAGAAATCATCAGCGTCCAGAATGCTGATGAACGGCGACCTGGAACCGGCAATCGCGGCGTTGCGTGCAAAGGATGGGCCGCGATTGACGTCGAAGCGGATGACGGAAAGACGGCCCGTGCCGTCACCGGCCGCGTGGGCGACTTTCGCGGTATCGTCGGTGGACGCGTCGTCGACGACGACAACCTCCGCAACCTCAGGCTCGCGTAATGCCGATGCAATGGCAGCCGGGATTGTCCGCGCCGCATTGCGGGCGGCGATGATCACGCAGACCTGGAATGATGTCATGGACATGCCTCTCGGTTGCAGAAGCCGTCGCGGATTTCCTCGCCCCGTCCGCTCAATGCCCCACCGCCCATTCTGAAATGCATCGGCCCAAACGCCTATGCTGCAATTGCGAAGCAAGCATCGCCAAAATCATCGGCGCCGTCCAGTTTTTCATTTTGCTGGGTGTCATGGCCCGGTTGGGCAGGCGGCGAGCCTCAATCGGGACGGCTCCAGAAATGCGCCGCTTGGCAGAGCCGTTCCTACACGCTCCATCAGAGCGCTCAACTGGCAGAAACCAGTTGCTGATCCTCGCCGACCCGACGGCGGCGGGGCGGAGCGAGCGCGTCGAGGCCCGCAGTGTCAAGGAATTGAAAGAACAGGAATGCCGACTGCCGGTGTCGTTGAGGCGAGCAATTCGTCAGGGGACCGGCGAGCTTAACCACAGGTCACATGGACATCGCAGACCGCGGCCAGGCCCGAAATCAGTGAAGGCCTCTCCTGGCGCTGAGTTTCTCGGCTTCGGCCGCTTCGTTCGAACTCAGCTTTCGTTCAGCGTCGCGGATTTTGTCGGCCGGGGTCGGGGCATTTCTGGCAACCATGGCAAAGACCAGCAGAAAATAACCCAGTTGGATGACTATAGCGCAGCCGATGACACGAAACAGCGTCGTACCGAGCGACGCGCCGCCTAAATAGGACCAGACGATCACGATCGCCAGCGCAAAACACATTCCGATAATGAACTTTGGCAGTGACATACCCGATAGCCCATCAACCGGCTCGGGAAAAAATGTCGACAAGCCCACCCCGAGCACCTCCCTTAAACTCTGCGAGCTTATTTAGGTTGCCCGCTTCTGGCCGGTTGCTTCCGGCCTAGCCCAATCTGTCCATAGTCCGACAGAAACAATTTGCAACTCTATTGAGCCGCGCAATAGGCGGCAAGGGCAGCTGCGCAATAAATTTTAAACGAATCCTCGGGATCGACTCTGCCATGGTGCAACGCACACGTCGGCATCACCACTGATTGCCGGATATCGACTCGCTCCAGTAAGATTTATAATATTGAATAGTATTTTAGCATAACATCAGTCATTATCTTGAAATTCTAAATGACGGCAAAGCTCCACAGGAGGGTATAAAGAGCGATTCGCCTAAAATCAGCCCCAAAATTGGACTAGTTTTTCCAAAATTGCCCATAATCTGTCTCTTTTGCGACATAAAGGCGAAATTTTGTGCAGGACGAGTTTATTATTTAGTCAGTTCATGACGCGACTATTACAGCCGTCTGGGAAATTGTGTGTTGCGCTGCAACATTTTTTTGGTATCGTGCGGTAAACCATCCGTTCAACGTATGGAGTTTACGCATGAGGGACGTAGCCAAGCCGGCCGATGCGGATTTTTCGCAGGCCGGCGTCGATTTTCCGCCACCGATTGGCGGCCTGCTCAAACGCAGCTTCGATATTGTCGGTTCGCTGATCGGCCTGGTCGCTCTCAGCCCGCTGTTCGTGATGATAGCGCTGCTTGTCAGGTTTTCCGATGGCGGGCCGATTTTCTATGGTCACAGCCGGATCGGCCGCGGAGGACGGATTTTTCCGTGCCTCAAGTTCCGCACCATGGTTCCAGACGGCGAGCGGGTGCTTGCTGCCTATCTCGCCGCGAATCCGGAGGCCAACGCCGAATGGATAGCGACCCGCAAGTTGAAGAACGACCCGCGGATCACGCGCGTCGGAGCGGTGCTGAGGAAGCTCAGCCTCGATGAGTTGCCGCAGATCATCAACATCCTGCAGGGGGATATGAGCCTGGTCGGGCCTCGTCCCGTGGTGCGCGATGAGCTGGAGATTTATGGCAATTCGGCCGTCTATTATCTTAAATCGCGCCCCGGCCTGACAGGGCTGTGGCAGGTCAGCGGACGCAACGATGTTTCGTATGACAGCCGCGTCGCATTCGACAGGCACTATGTCGAGAACTGGTCGATGTTCGAAGACATCCGCATCATCATCAAGACCGTACCCGCGGTCTGGATGTCGCGAGGCTGCTACTGACGGCCGCTTGCTGGCCGTGCATCGAGCGACTGTCCAGAATTCGGGCCTGGAACTCAGGCCCCTAACTCAGGCATCGGCAGCTCATCGGGCGGGGCAAACCAGATCGGAAACGCTCAGTTGAAAGCAGATATAATCGATATTTTTTGCACCGGTATTCTCTCCAGACGCATGCGGCGAGTACGGCTTTTGACGACTTGCCTTACAATGGCGACCGGCCTGACGCTGTCGCTAGCCTTGCCACAGTTTGCCTTCGCCGACGACTATCGCCTAGGAGCACAGGACAAGCTGACCATTCGCGTGGCGGAATGGCAGACCGTCGAAGGCACGTTCCGTGACTGGTCGGCCATCAATGGAGAATACACGGTCGGGCCCGCTGGAACCTTGTCGGTTCCCTTCGTCGGCGAGATGCCCGCATCCGGCAAGACGACTTCGGAGATCGCCGCATCGCTCGGCGAGGCGCTGCAGCGCAAGCTCGCTCTGGCCGACAAGCCGGAGGCTTCCGTCGAAATGGCACAGTACCGGCCATTCTACATCTCCGGCGAGGTGCAATCGCCCGGCCAGTATCCTTGTGTGCCTGGGTTGTCCGTGCTGAAAGCGATGAGCATTGCCGGCGGAGCCCGGCGGAACCCGGAGAGCGGGCAGCGCTACGACCGCGACCTGATCAATGCGAAGGGCAATTTCGACGTATTACAAGACCAATTGGTCAGGCTGACCGTCAAGCGCGCCCGCATCGAAGCGGAACTGGCGGACAAGCCGGCATTCGCGGTGCCGAAAGAGGTGGCCGACGATCCGAAGCTGCCCAGCATCGTTGCCGATGAGACGGCGATCCTGGCGGCCGACCAGAAGAAACTCAAGCTGCGCTTGCAGGCGCTCGACGATTTGAAGGCGCTGCTGCAGAGCGAGATCGATTCGCTGCAGAAGAAGATCGTCAACCAGCAGAAGCAGGTTGATCTGGCGAAGGAGCAGCTCAACGGCATCGGCTCGCTGGCGCAAAAGGGCCTGGTCGTCAACACGCGGGTTTTGAACTCGCAGCAAACCATCGCCGACCTCGAGGGCCAGATCCTGGATTACGAAACGGCGATTCTCACGGCCAAGCAGTCGATCAGCAAGGCCACCCAGGACGCCATCGATCTCGAGAATACCCAGAACTCCAGCCTCGCGACCGACCGGCAACAGACGGAAGCCGATCTCAACGAGGTGACGCTGAAGCTGAATATGGAAAAGGCCTTGATGTCCGAAGCCTTGTCGGGCAGCCCCATGCCGCAATTCTACGGCAACAACGAACCAGCGGCCTTATCATTTTCCCTGGTGCGGGTGGTCGACGGCAAGACCAGCGAAATCACCGCCGATGAAGACACGCCGGTGCTGCCAGGGGACGTGATCAAGGTCAAACCGGCGCCCCTGGCCATCCAGTAGCTTCTTTCCACCGGAGCAAAGCACCAACCCCGCAGGCAGCGGTCTGCGGGGTTTTTGCGTTTGGGATCTTATGGATCAGAAAACAAGCCGGCCTTCGGGCAACGAACCGCCTGGATCCGCCCGCTCTAGCCTCGCACGGCGTCCGGTTCCTCTAGATGGTTCACGGCGCTCCACCGGGAAGGAGCGACGGCCGGCACCCTCACCAGCTTGAAGTAGCTGTAGTACAGCAGGAACGATCCCATGATGTAGGGATTGAGGGTCTCGACCTCGACGAAGGATCGGATGAACAGAAGCACCATGACGCCGGCAAGAATCACGGACTCGGCTTGCCATGTCCTGAATATCAGCGCCGAGACATGACCCCAGAGCGTGCGCAGGATGATCAGCGAAAGCAGTGTCGCGCCGACGAAGCCGAGTTCCACCAAGGTCTCGATGTAGGTGTTGTGGAAGTGGAAGCCGCTTCGCGCGGCGATATAGAATTCGTTCCACAGCCGCTCGGCCTCGGAGAAGCCCTGCACCCAATAAGCCGCGTAGCCGACGCCGAGGATGGGCGATTGCTGCGCGGCATTCCAGCCCTGTTGCCAGAGGTAGGTTCGTCCGGTGAGCGTCGAATCCTTGCCGAAAAGGCCAAGGACAAAGTCCATCAGCCCGAGATTCAGCGCAATCACGGTGCAGGCGACCAGCCCGCCCGCACCGATCATGAAAATCACCCGGCGATGGCGGAGCGAAAGCAGCTTGCCGATGGAAAGCAGGGCGACCAGAGCGAGAACCGCGGGGGTAGATGCCATCGAAGTGGCGGAATGCGACACCACCAGCAGATAGCCCGATAGAAGGACAATCGGTACGATCAACAAACAGCTTATCCGGCCGCGCCTGAGAAAGGCGAGGTAGACAACGCAGAAATAGATGCCAAGCGATGCGACAAAGCCGATCTGGTTCTTGGAGCTGAACGCGCCGACGAAATTATACGTCCCATCGAGAACGTCGTAGGAATAGCTCGCGACCTTGAGCGAGTAGAGCAGGACGACGAAAATCCCGATCAGGGCACCTATGGTCAAGGTCCGGACGCTGACGGTGCGCGCGGCAATGTAGGCGCAGGCGATATGGGAGCAATATTGGACGGCCGTCCTTGCCGTGGTGCCGGGAGCTGCCGACCAGAACACCGAGAAGCAGACATAGGTTGCGAAGGCCAGCGGAAGCCAGGCGCTGGAAGCGTGCCTTAATATCTTGCGGTAGTCGACCAGGATGAGCGGTAGCCAGACCGCATAGTAGGCCAGGATCATGGCCTGGCCGAAAATGGTCGAGTAGGAAAACGCCCAGATCGAGACGGCAACGGCAAAGCTGCCGTAGACCGTGTTCTTGTCCGGATCGATCAACAGAGATTTTGGAATCTTCATCTCGATAGCGGTTTTCCGTCCTTGCAGCTCAATGCCGATTTCATGGGCCGCTCGTGGGCCGATTCGTCGGATCGATGGGAGCCTCGCCTGCAGGCGCTCGCATTGTGCAGTGCAATATAACCCATCCGGCGCAGCCTGTCACCCGGATGCCAACCGGGTGCGTCGTTCCAGCCGTTCTCTCCGTATCGGGCTCTCCATACGGGCGAGACGATTTGGCCAGAAGGCAGTGCCGTACAATTGACCGGTGCTGGCCCATCATAAGCTGTTCTGAGGTTGCAAGTCCGCGCTTGAACTTGTCCGCCGTTGACTTCACATTCGCCGCCCATTGGGAGGAAGACACATGCCGATGAGTTTCGCGGGACGATTTGCCGGACGATCTGCCGTTATCACCGGCGGCGCCTCAGGCATCGGCCTGGCCGTCGCGCAAAGGATCACCGACGAAGACGGGCGTGTTTCGGTATGGGATCGCGATGCCGCCCAGATCGAGCAGGCCAAGGCCATTGTTCCAGGCCTGCACAGCGTGACCCTCGACGTTGCCGACCCCCTAGCGGTCGAAGCCGCCGCCGGAGAGACGATCGAAGCGCTTGGCGCGGTCGATGTCCTTGTCACCAGTGCTGCCATCACCGGACCGAACATGACGACCTGGGAGTATTCCGTAGAGGATTGGCGCCGGGTCATCGACATCAACATCAACGGCGTCTTCTTCTGCAACAAGGCGCTGGTCTCGCATATGCTCGAACGCAATTACGGCAGGATCGTCAACATCGCCTCGATTGCCGGCAAGGAAGGTAACCCGAACGCCTCGGCCTACAGCACCTCCAAGGCGGCGGTGATCGGCATGACCAAGTCGCTCGGCAAGGAACTGGCCAAGACCGGGGTGACGGTGAACTGCGTCACGCCGGCGGCCGTGCGCACCGCGATCTTCCAGCAGATGAGCCAGCAGCACATCGACTTCATGCTGTCCAAAATACCAATGGCGCGGTTCGGCGAGGTCGATGAGGTGGCGGCGCTGATTTGCTGGATCGCGTCCGAGGAATGCTCGTTCACGACGGCTGCCGTCTTCGACGTCTCCGGCGGCCGGGCGACCTACTGAGGCAGGCCGGACGCAAACCGCGCGACCGGATCGCGGCGCCTTAGTCGTGAAGCTCTCGCGAGATCGGCGGGCCGATCGAAAAATCGCTGAATGTCACCTCGAAGCCCTCGCGCTGCGGCGAACAGCACATCATGCCGACATCGACCGTTTTCGACGGGGGGAAATAGGCAAGCCGCACCGGTTTCCAGTGCTTGTCGGATGCGTCGCGATACTGGACGCGGATCGTCTCGGCATGGCGAGTCAGGCGGATCCTGACCCCGTCCGGATCGGCCGGAATGCTGGCCAGCGACCAGTCGGAGGCATCGTTGGTGACGACGACGGAAAAATACATCAGCCCGTCAGTGTATTCGATGCCGGCCTTGATCCAGTGCGTCTCGCTCAGGCGGACCATAAGCCCGGCCTGATCGTAAAGCACCTCATAGTGCCCCTTGACCGTGACTTCGGCGCTGAAATCGCCCTCGACCTCACGATAGAGGAAATGGCCATTGTCGCGCCAGAAGCCGTAGAACGTCTCGCGCCAGAAGTCGGTCTCCTCGCCGGTCCGTACATGCACCGTATTGTTGCCGAAGGCGTGGTGCGGCGGCGGATTGAGCCAGGTCAGGTCCGTATTCTCAGATGCCATCGACTTGCTCGCTGCCTGGCTGGTCTGCCGCCTTTTCTTAGCCGGAAAACGTGTAAGCGGTCTTCACCGTGGTGTAGAACTCTGCGGCATAGCGGCCCTGCTCGCGCGGGCCGTAGCTCGATCCCTTGCGCCCGCCGAAAGGCACGTGGAAGTCGACGCCCGCCGTCGGCAGATTGACCATGACCATGCCGGCTTCCGAATTGCGCTTGAAGTGCGTGGCATGCTTGAGGCTCGAGGTGCAGATGCCGGAGGTCAGGCCGAACGGCGTGTCGTTGGCCACCGCCAGCGCCTCGTCATAATCCTTGACGCGGATGACGTTGGCGACCGGTCCGAAAATCTCCTCGCGCGAGATGCGCATGGCGTTGGTGGTTTCGGTGAACAGCGCCGGCTGCAAATAGAAGCCGCGGGTTTCACGATCGAGCCGCTCGCCGCCGAAGGCGAGATCGGCACCTTCCTGACGTCCGATGGCGATATAGTCCTCGTCCTGTTTCAACTGGCTCTGGTCGACAACCGGCCCGATCTGGGTCTTGGCATCGAGAGCGTCGCCGACGACCAACTTGGCCATGCGGTCCTTGAGCGCCTCGACGAAGCGGTCGTGAATGCCGTCCGTCACCACCAGCCGTGACGACGCCGTGCAGCGCTGGCCGGTCGAGAAGTAGGCACCGTTGATGGCGCAGTCGACAGCGACGGCAAGGTCGGCATCGTCGAGCACGACAAGCGGGTTCTTGCCGCCCATTTCGAGCTGAAACTTGCGCATGTGCTCGACGCTGGCGGCGGCGACGCGCTTGCCGGTGCCGACCGATCCGGTGAAGGTGATCGCGTTGAGGTCAGGACTGTCGAGCATGGCCTGGCCGACCACCGAACCTTTGCCCATCACCAGGTTAAGCACACCCTTGGGCAGCCCGGCGCGGTGCAGGATGTCGACAATAGTCCAGGCGCTCTCCGGAACGAGTTCCGCCGGCTTGAAGACGATGGTGTTGCCGTAGGCCAGCGCCGGAGCGATTTTCCAAGCCGGAATGGCGATCGGAAAATTCCACGGCGTGATGATGCCGACGACGCCGACCGCTTCACGGGTGATCTCGACGCCGACGCCGGGCCGCACGCTCGGCACCAGCTCGCCCAACAGGCGCAGCGTCTCGCCGGCGAAGAAGTCGAATATCTGGGCGGCGCGGACAGTCTCGCCGATGCCCTCGACCAGCGTCTTGCCTTCCTCGCGCGCCAACGCCCGGCCGATTTCATCTTTCCGCGCGGTGATCTCGTCCGACGCCTTCCTCAGCACCGCATGGCGGGCCAGCAGGCCCGATCGGGACCACGCCGGAAATGCCGCCTTCGCCGCCGCGATGGCCTGCCGGGCGTGCTCGGCGCCTCCCGATGCATATTCGCCGACCACGTCGTCGAGATTGGACGGGTTGATGTTACGGGAGCCGGCATCGCCTACCCACTCTCCATCGATGAGGTTCTTTCGAAACGGGATCATGTCGCTGTCTTCCTTGTCGTCCTTCGATCGCCGTCTATCTGGACCACCGACCGCCGCACCGCAAGGCCGAAGCCAGGCAAACTTCTCCTCCTCGACAGGCATGTGATAGGTGTCGGGGCGGGAAAGACGATTCCAGTGTGGTGCGACGCCGATCGCACGGGAGGAAAGCATCATGTCCGACAGCGCCTTGCCGCTGGTGATCAGCGCACCCGAACCGCGCACGCTCGACCTGATCTTCACGCCGGCTGCGCTGGCGAAATTTCGATCGAAATACCGCATCGTCGAAATATCGCCCGAAGCGGTGGCGGCGCTGCCGGCCGATATCCTTGGCGAGGCGCGCTACATCGTCGGCCAGCCACCTATCACGCCGGAGACGCTGGAAAAAATGAAGGCGCTGCGCTGCATCTTCAATGTCGAGAGCAACCTCATCAACAACATGCCCTACGAGACGCTGTTTTCGCGCGGCATCCATGTCGTCACCACCGGGCTGGTGTTTGCCGAACCGGTGGCCGAGCTCGGCCTTGCCATGGCGCTCAACCTCGCCCGCGGCATCGTCGACGCCGACCTCGCCTTTCGTCAGGGCAAGGAGCTGTGGGGCGGCGACGGCAACCGGGCGGCGCGGCTTCTTTCCGGCGCGGATGTCGGCATTATCGGCTTCGGCGATCTTGGCCGTGCGCTCAACCGGCTGCTGTCAGGCTTTCGCACGCGGACAAAAGTCTTCGACCCGTGGCTGCCGCCGTCGATCCTGATCGAAAACGGCGTCGAGCCCGCCTCTCTCGACGACGTTCTGTCGAACAGCGATTTCGTCTTCGTCGTCGCTTCGGTGACTAGCGAAAACCAGGGCTTCCTCGGCGCCGAGGCGTTTGCCAGGATGCGCAAGGGAGCCGCTTTCATCCTGCTCAGCCGAGCCGGCGTGGTCGATTTCCCGGCACTGATTGACGTCGTCCGCAGCGGCCATATCGTCGCCGCCAGCGATGTTTTTCCTGAGGAGCCGCTTGCCCAGGATCACCCGGTCCGCACATTGCCGGGGTTCCTGCGCTCCGCCCACCGGGCGGGTGCGCTCGACATCGCTTTCAAGCGGATGGGCGACATGGTGCTGGAAGACATGGACCTGGTCGACCGCGGCCTGCCGCCGATGCGTTCGAAGCGGGCCGAGCGTGAGACCGTTTCGCGAATGCGTTCGAAGCCGGTCGACAAGAATTAGGCCGTCTGCCCGACGGGTCGCACATGCTCAGATGGTGAAGGACCAAAACAGGCAGGCCAGTGTCGCTGCGGCGAAGACGACGAAGAACAGGCTTCGCAACAGGATGTTCCGGCGCAGCTCGTTGATGAAGAGATGGCATCCGACGACGGCTGCGACAAACAGGAACCGCCAGTTCAGCAGTGCCGGGAGCACATCGCGCTGACCGAAAGCAAATCTCGCGGCGAGACATCCAACGATGACCGCAAACAACAAGATGACCGTCCAGAAGATCGCATCGGCGGCATGTGTCAGGACGATGCCAGCGAGCCTGATCGGCAGAACCATCATCAGCAGTGCGCTGAAAAAATACATCGCCGCGAGCGGAATGAACGTCCCCGCATCGGCGATGTCGCTCAAGCGCTTGGCGCCGATCGCGCCATAGGGATAGCCATGCCTGGCCACCATCAGGCAGAGCGCCATCAGCAAGGCCGCCAGCGCGGCGGCAAGCGCGAATGAGGTCAGGGCTTTGCTCATGAGGCTCCCGTTCCGAGCGAATCGAAGTCAGAACGTTGGTAGCCCGTGGTTTGTAAATTGCTAGTAAGCATCATGCGGCGGCACGGCAGAGTTTCTCGGCGCATTCACTCCGCAGCTTGCAGACGCCGCCCGTCGATAATGGTCTTGATCTCGGCGCGGCAAGAGCCGCAATTGGTGCCGGCGTGAAGGACGGCGCCGATTGCCGCGACGCTGGTACAGCCGCCGCGTACCGCTTCCGCGATCTGGTTGGCACCAACCCCGAAACAGGCGCAGACGATGGCACCGCGGTCGACGCTGTTGCCGCCCGGCCGCCCGGCGACAATCGCCAGCCGCGCCTGCCGATTGGCATGGTCAGCGCCAAGTTGTTCGACTGCCCAGCCGCGCGACACCGCCACCGGGGTTGGCGCAAGATAGAGCGCGCCGACCAGCCTATTGCCTGCGAAACGGGCGAAGCGATGGTGCCCGCTGGCGATGTCGTGATAGGCGAGCGTCTCCCCTTCCATGCCTAACAGGGAGGCGGCAAACCCGGTCCAGTCGCGGCTGTCCTGCAGCGCAATTTCAAGCCGCCAGCCGGCGGGGCCGCGGGCGAGGCTCCAGTAATCGGCGTCGATCGATGCGGGCCGTTCGGCAAGCACGGCGAAGCCGAAGGCTGTGGCGGCGAACCGCTCGATGCGGGCGGCAACATTCTTCGAGGCCGGTTGGCCTGAAATCGCATCGGTCGTCGGCGCGACCAGTGCATCGACGCGCGCGCGGCCCGAGAACTGATCGGTCCAGTGCATCGGAACGAATACAGAGCCTTGGCGTTGGCGCACCGTCACCAGGGCGCGGACCAGCACCTCGCCATGGGCAGTCGAGACGCGGACGATCTCGGCATCGCCGATGCCGAAGTGCTGCGCATCCGACGGGTGGATTTCGACGAACGGTTCGGCCATGTGCTGCGACAAGCGCGGGCTCTTGCCGGTCCGCGTCATGGTGTGCCAATGGTCGCGCACGCGCCCGGTGTTGAGCACCAGCGGGAAGTCCGGGCTGGTGCGGGTTTGTGCGGCTGGGCGGATGGCAATGAAGCGTGCCTTGCCGTCGGGTGTGTAGAAATTGCCGTTGGCGAAGAAGCGGGTGCTTTTGTCCTCCAGCTGGCGCCGCGCGCGCCCCTCTGGCCTGCCGGCCACCTCCCCCTCAAGGGGGGAGATTGACAGTTTTGCCGGCACCGCCTTTTCAGCAATGGCAACGATTGGCGAAACCGGTGGCGACATCCAATCTCCCCCCTTGAGAGGGAGATGGCCGCCAGGCCAGAGGGGGGTGCCCTGGCTCGGCGCTGGCCATTGGAATGGCGCCAACTCCTCATACGTCCCTGCATCGATCCCGGCGTAGGCGCCGATGTCGAAATCGCGTGCCCCGTCATTCTCGAATGTCGACAACGCGGCATGCTCGGCGAAGATGTCGGCCGGCGACACATGCGAAAAAGCCTCGCCGAAGCCCATCCGCTTGGCGACTTCAGCGATGATCCACCAATCTGGCCTTGCCTCACCAGGCGTGGCCAAAAAGGCTCGCTGGCGCGAGATGCGGCGCTCCGAATTGGTGACGGTGCCATCCTTTTCGCCCCATGCGGTGGCCGTCAGCCGGACATGGGCGTGGCGGACCGTGTCGGTCTTGGCCAGCACGTCCGAGACCACGACAAAAGGGCAGGCCTTGATCGCCGCCTCGACGGCATCGGCGTCCGGCATCGAATCGACGGGGTTGGTGGCCATGATCCACAGCGCCTTGATGCGTCCGTCGGCCACCGCTTGGAACATCTCGACCGCTTTCAGGCCGGGTTTTTCGGCGACGGTTGGGGCATTCCAGAAGCGCTGCACGCGTTCGCGGTGCTCGGGGTTTTCGATCTCCATGTGGGCGGCCAGCATGTTGGCCATGCCGCCGACCTCACGGCCGCCCATGGCGTTGGGCTGGCCGGTCACCGAGAACGGCCCGGCGCCGGGCTTGCCTATGCGGCCGGTGGCCAGATGGCAGTTGATGATGGCGTTGACCTTGTCGGTGCCCGCAGACGACTGGTTCACGCCTTGGCTGTAGACGGTCACCGTCTTCGCCGTCGCGGCAAACAGGCTGTAGAAGCGGGCCAGTTCGTCCTCACTGAGACCCGTGGCAGCCGCGATGCCGGCAAGATCGAGCGCCGAGGCGGCGAAAAGCGCTTGCCCGAAGCCGGTCGTGTGCGACGTGATATAGGTGCGGTCCAGCGCGTTGTGCTGGCCGAGATAGGCGAGCAGCCCGGTGAACAAAGCGACGTCGCCATCAGGCGCGATCGCCAGATGCATGTCGGCGATGTCTGAGGTCATGGTGCGGCGAGGGTCGATCAGCACCACCTTCATCTCGGGCCGCTTTTCCCGGGCGGCGGCTATGCGCTGGTAGAGTACCGGATGGCACCAGGCGAGATTGGAGCCGACCAGCACGATCAGGTCGGCAAGTTCCAGATCCTCGTAATTTCCCGGAACGGTGTCCGAGCCAAAGGCGCGGCGGTGGCCGGCGACCGACGAGGCCATGCACAGGCGCGAATTGGTGTCGATATTGGCCGAGCCGATAAAGCCTTTCATCAGCTTGTTGGCGACGTAATAGTCCTCGGTCAGCAACTGGCCGGAAACATAAAAGGCGACCGAACCAGGGCCGTGTTCGGCAATGGTTTGCGAGAAGGTCGAAGCGACAAGGTCGAGCGCTTCGTCCCAGTCGGTGCGGCGACCGTAGATCTCCGGGTATAGCAACCTGCCGTCGAGATCGATGGTCTCAGCCAGCGCCGAGCCTTTGGAGCAGAGCCGGCCGAAATTCGCCGGGTGGTCCGGGTCGCCGCGAACGGTTATTTCACCGTCCGCGGCGACCTTCGCCAGCACGCCGCAACCCACCCCGCAATAGGGGCAGGTGGTCCTCACCTCGCGCGCTTCATCAATCTGCATGGTTCACGCCGCGCGGCTGGCCAGCGCTTCCAGCGCAATGAACAGCCGCTCGCCGTCGATCCGCACCGCAATGGTGCGCACCGCGCCCTCGTCCGCGCCGAGCGCCTTGCCTGTCTCCAGCGAGATCACCCAATTGTGCAAGGGACAGGTCACCGCCGTGCCATGGACGATGCCCTGGCTGAGCGGCCCACCTTTGTGCGGGCAATGGTCGTCGATGGCAAAGACCTGATCGTCGGCCGTGCGAAAGACGGCGATCGTTCCTTCCGGCGTGGCGACGCAGCGCGCGCCGCGACGCGGAATGTCCGAGAGCGTGCCGATCGATACCCAATTCATCTGGCCATTCCTCTTTTGCGCGTGTTCTTGTCCGAAAACCGCATTCCACTTTTCGGGAACACGCGCCTACTCCGCCGCCTGGGCAAAGCCGACCGAAGCCATCGGCCGGAATTCATGCTTGTCCTTGCCGGAAGCACGTTCCGACCATGGGTCGACCTGGGCGAATTTCTGCGAAAAGACGAAGCGGTCGAAATAGGCTTTGCGCTTCTCGCCATCGTCCATGATCTGACGCTTGATCTCAGCTATGCCGACGCGCTTGGCCCATTTGTAGATACGCTCAAGATAGCGACCCTGCTCGCGATACATCTGCGTCAACGCCACGATATGCTCCAGCGCCTCGTCCTCGGTCTTGACCAGGCCGAGCACTTCGGTGCCCTTGATGTCGAGACCGGCGGCGCCGGCGAAATGGATCTCATAGCCGCTATCGACGCAGATCACGCCGACATCCTTGCAGGTCGCCTCGGCACAGTTTCGCGGACAGCCCGACACCGCCATCTTGACCTTGGCCGGGGTCCACGAGCCCCACATGAATTTTTCGATACGGATGCCCAAGCCGGTCGAATCCTGCGTGCCGAAGCGGCACCAGTCCGAGCCGACACAGGTCTTCACCGTGCGCAGTCCTTTGGCATAGGCGTGGCCCGAGACGAAGCCGGCCTGACCGAGATCGGCCCATACCGCCGGCAGGTCTTCCTTGCGGATGCCGAGCATGTCAATGCGCTGGCCGCCGGTGACCTTGACCATCGGGATCTCGAACTTGTCGACGACGTCGGCGATGGCGCGCAATTCGGCGGCGTTGGTGACGCCGCCCCACATGCGCGGCACTACCGAATAGGTGCCGTCCTTTTGGATGTTGGCGTGGACGCGCTCGTTGATGAAGCGCGACTGGTAATCGTCGGCGTATTCGTCGGGCCAGTCGCAGACGAGATAATAGTTGAGCGCCGGCCGGCATTTGGCGCAGCCGCAGGAGGTCTTCCACTCCAGTTCCTGCATGACGGCGGGAATGGTCTTCAGGCCCTTGGCCTTGATCAGCCGGCGGACCTCGTCATGGCCAAGCGCGGTGCAGCTGCACATCGGCTGGACCGCCGCGGGGTTGTATTTGTCGCCGATGGTCAGCACCATCAGCTTTTCGACCAGCCCGGTGCAGGAGCCGCAGGAGGCCGACGCCTTGGTGTGGGCGCGCACATCGTCGAGCGAGGTCAAGCCCCTGGCCGTGATCGCGCCGGTGATCTTTCCCTTGCATACGCCGTTGCAACCGCAGATTTCCGCATCATCCGGCAAGGCTGCAACGGCCGCCATAGGGTCCAGGGGGGCGCCTCCCTGGTAGGACTGGCCGAAGATGAGCGTATCGCGCATCTCGGATATGTCGGTCTGCTTCTTCTTGAGGTCGTTGAACCAGGCGCCGTCCGCCGTCTCGCCATAGAGCACAGTGCCGATGATGCGGTCGTCCTTGAGTACGAGGCGCTTGTAGACGCCGGCCGCGGCATCGCGCAGCACGATCTCCTGACGGTCATCGCCCTCGGCGAAGTCGCCGAGAGAGAACAGCTCGATGCCGGTGACCTTGAGCTTAGTCGGCGTGTCCATGTGGACGAAAGCCGCCGCCTCATTGCCGGCCAGATGGCTGGCGGCGACGCGCGCCATCTCGTAGAGCGGCGCGACCAGCCCGTAGACCTGGCCGTTGACCTCGGCGCATTCGCCGATTGCGTAGATATCGGGATCGTTGCTGCGCATGCCGGCGTCGACGACGATGCCGCGATTGACCGCAATGCCGGCTTCCTTCGCCAGCGCCGCATTCGGCCTGATGCCCACCGCCATGACGACGAGCGTTGCGGGAATGACTGTGCCGTCGGCAAGCTCCACCCGCTCGACCTTGCCGTTGCCGGTGATCGCCTGGGTGTTGGCTTTGGTGATGACCTTGATGCCGCGCTGCTCGACGGCGCGCTGCAGGAGATATCCGGCGGCCGGATCGAGCTGACGCTCCATCAGCGTCGGCATGACGTGCAGCACGGTGACGTCCATGCCCTGCGCGTTCAGACCCGCAGCCGCTTCCAGGCCGAGCAGGCCGCCGCCGATGACGACAGCCTTGGCCCGCGACTGGGCGGCAAGCATCATCGCCCGGACGTCGTCGAGATCGCGATAGGTGAGCACGCCCGGCAGGTCATGGCCTGGCACCGGAATGATAAACGGCACCGAGCCGGTGGCGATGACGAGCTTGTCGTAGGGCTCGGTCACGCCATGATCGGAGGTGACGGTCTTTGCCTGCCGGTCGATGGCGACGATCTTGTGGCCCTTGTAGAGGGTGATGCCGTGCTTGATGTACCAACCGTCGCCATGGATGATGATCTCCTCATAGGCCTTTTCTCCCGACAGAACCGGCGACAGCATGATGCGGTCGTAGTTCACGCGCGGCTCGGCGTTGAAGATGGTGACCTGGTAGCGCCCAGGCGCCTTTTCCAGGAGATGCTCCAGCATGCGCCCGGGGGCCATGCCGTTGCCGATGATGACGAGTTTCTCGGTCATGTCCTGATCCACTCCGCTCTCACTCAGCCGCGTAGGAAAGGCCTGAAGCTTCGTCAGACGCCGTGCGCTCCATCCGCCGGATGGAAAAATGCATCCAGGCAAAACAGGTGGCGACAATGACGAAGAGCAGCATGAAGCAGCTCGACCAGACGCCGGTGAGGTCGTTGAGCACGCCGAAGGCGATTGGCAGGATAAAGCCGCCGAGCCCGCCAATCATGCCGACAACGCCGCCGACCGCGCCGACACTCTGCGGATAGTAAGCCGGGATGTGCTTGTAGACGGCGGCCTTGCCAAGGCTCATGAAGAAGCCGAGCACACAGGCAACGGCTATGAAGGCAAGCGGGCCGATCTCGAAATGGAAGGCGATCGGCCCGCTGATACCGCGCACGACGTAGTCTGCCGAGGGGAGAGACAGAACGAGAGTCGCGACGGCACTGACAGCGAAGGTGCAGTAGAGCACGGTGCGGGCGCCGATCCGGTCGGAAAGCACGCCGCCATAGGCGCGGAAAATACTTGCCGGAATTGAATAGGCCGCGCCAATCATGCCGGCGGTCGCAAGCCCGAAGCCGTAGACGCCGATCAGGTAGCGGGGCAGCCACAGCGAGAGCGCCACGAATGCACCGAAGGCGAAGAAATAATAGAAGGCGAAGCGCCAGACCTGCAGGTTCTTGAGCGGCGCGAATTCCTGCAAGAAGCTTCTCTTGGGCGCTGCCTTGCCGGCGCGGCGCTCGCGGATGACCGGATCGTCGCCAGTCGTGAACCAGAAGACGGCGGCCATGACGACTAGTGCTGCCGCCCAGATCAGCGCGACCGACTGCCAGCCCCAGGAAAGAAGCACGAACGGTGCCAGGAACTTGGTGACCGCGGCGCCGACATTGCCGACACCGAAAATGCCAAGCGCCGTACCCTGCTTGCCGGCCGGGAAGAAGCGCGAGACATAGGCGACACCGACGGCGAAGGAACCGCCGGCGAGCCCAACGCCTAATGCGGCGACCAGCATCTGCCCGTAGGTGTGCGCAAAAGCGAGCAGAAAGGTCGCGACCGCCGCCGCAAGCATGGTCGCGGTGTATACCAGCCGTCCGCCAAAACGGTCGGTCCAGACACCGAGCACCATACGCACGAGCGAGCCGGTGAGGATCGGCGTGCCGACGAGCAGGCCGAACTCCGTCTCGTTCAGCCCCAACTCCTGCTTTATGCGCACGCCGATGATTGAAAAGATCGTCCACACCGCGAAGCAGACGGTGAAGGCGATGGTGGACATGGCAAGCGCCTGCCGGGGAGCGCTGTCCTGGCTGGGCGCGGCTGGGAGATTTGCGGTCATTTTCTGGCTCCGGTTTGCGGCGTGGGAGGCACCGCCCTTGTCTGTTCGTTCGCGACTGTCAGCGGCGCAGCATCGGCGAACTGGTTGAAACCGACCTTTGCGCGGTCACTTCAAGACCCTTGCCGTCAGTCTTGGCGCCGGCGGGAAAGAGGAGGAGCGCGGCGGTGAACAGCGCCGCCGTCAGCGCGCTGGCGGCCAGAAAATCGCGGCGCGTGAAGTCCGCGAGGGACGCGCCAGTTCCGATCCGTTTCGTCATCGTCGTCTCCGGTTGGCGCCGCTTGGGACCAGCGTGTCGATTGCGTCAAAACAAAAAAGCCGCCGGCCAGGTCTTCGCGTCCGGGATTTCGGGAGCGCGTGTGGACCTGAGCGGCAGCTTTGCCTGTGGCGCCCGCCATTGGACGCCGTGTCACTTGGCCCTTGCGGACCCTACATTTTGGAAAGCAGGAAGCGTGCCAATTCGACAGCGCTCTTAATTATAGAATGAAATCAATATGAACCGCAGCCGCGCGACTTTTGACCAAGCTCGGCAGCGGATCAAAGATTAGTCAAAATGCCTTGCACAGCAGCATAATATTTGTGCAATGCGGTAGATTGCCCATTGCCGATGCAGATTTGCCGATGATGATGACGAGTTTCCAATTATGGCCTTACTCCGCGGCTTCGACGAAGCGGTGGCGTTCGTAGAGGAATTTCAGCACCGCCTCGCGGCAGCGCAGGAAGGTGCGGTCGGAGGAAAGCTCAATGCGCCGACGCGGCCGGGCCAGCGGCACGGGAAGAACCTCGCCGATGGTGGCCGCCGGCCCGTTGGTCATCATGACGATGCGGTCGGACAGCAGCACCGCCTCGTCGACATCGTGAGTGATCATGATCGTCGTCGAGCCGAGCCTCGAATGGATATCCATCACCGCGTCCTGAAGATGCGCGCGGGTCAGCGCGTCGAGCGCGCCGAAGGGCTCGTCGAGCAGCAGGATCTTCGGCTCCATGGCCAGCGCCCGGGCGATGCCGACGCGCTGCTTCATGCCGCCCGAAATCTCGGCCGGACGTTTGTCCTTGGCATGCGCCATCTGCACGAGATCGAGATTGCGCATGATCCATTCATGCCGCTCGGCCCGGCTCTTTTTGCCGCCGAAGACCTTTGATACCGCGAGGTTGATGTTTTCGTAGACGGTGAGCCAAGGCAGCAGGCTGTGGTTCTGGAACACCACGGCGCGTTCCGGGCCGGGGCTGTCGACCTCCTTGTCTTCGAGCAGGACGGCGCCGGCCGAGACCTTGGTCAGGCCGGCGATCAGGTTGAGCAAGGTCGACTTGCCGCAGCCGGAATGGCCGATGATCGAGACGAATTCGCCCTTGTCGATAGTCAGCCGGATGTCCTTCAGCACGTCGCTGACCTGGCTGCCGCGGGCGAAGGATTTGTTGATGTGGTCGAGTTTCAGATAGGCCGTCATCGTCCCTCTCCTCACTTTGCCGTTGTGCCGCGGGTGACGAAGACGCCGACCGCCGCGACCAGGCGGTCGAGGCAAAAGCCGGTGATGCCGATATAGGCGAGCGCGACAATGATGTCGGGCAGGCGCGACGAGTTCCACGCGTCCCAGATGAAGAAGCCGATGCCGACGCCGCCGGTCAGCATTTCGGCGGCGACGATGGCGAGCCAGGACAGGCCGATGCCGATCCGCAAGCCGGTGAAGATGTAGGGCGCGGCCGCCGGCACCATGATCTTCACAAAGAACTCGAACTGGTTGAGCCGGAGGATACGGGCGACGTTGCGGTAGTCCTCGGGGATGTTGCGGACACCGACCGCGGTGTTGATGATGATGGGCCAGATCGAGGTGATGAAGATGACGAAGATCGCCGACGGGCTGGAATCGCGGAACGCCGCCAGCGACAGCGGCAGCCACGCGAGCGGCGGCACCGTGCGCAGGATCTGGAAGACCGGATCGAGACCGCGCATCGCCCAGATCGACTGGCCGACCAGCGCGCCGAGCGCGACGCCGACGATTGCTGCCAGGCCGAAGCCCATGGCGACGCGCTGCAGCGACATCAGCACCCGCCAGGCGAGTCCGATGTCCTGCGGGCCATTGTCGAAGAACGGGTGGGCGATCAGGTCATAGGCCTCGTTCCACACCTGGCTCGGCGGTGGCAGGCTGGCCGTGGGCGACGAACAGGCGACCTGCCAGACGACGAGCATAATGGTGATGACGATGACCGGCGGCACCAGCGTGCTGGCCAGCTTGGCGGCGACCGCGGCCGGGTCGAAGCGGCGCCGCGCCCTGGCGGTCAAGGCGATGACCTCGGCGGGCTTGGCCGGTGCGGGGAACGGCTTCACCTTGCGGTCCTCGATGGCTTGGATAGACATTCTCGAAAAACTCCTTGGCGGCAGGTGCAAGGCAGGCGGCGCTGCCACCGCCTGCCGCGCATCCCCTGTCAGGCTCAGGCCGACACCTTGATTTTCAGGCTGTCGAGATAGGCCGACGGGTTCTCCGGATCGAATATCTTGCCGTCGAAGAAGGTTTCAGTGCCTCGCGACGTAGACGCCGGAATATCGGCCGCGGCGACACCAAGATCCTTGGCCGCCTCGCGCCACAGATCCTCACGGTTTACTTGGCCGACCAGTGCTTTGATGTCGGTGGTCGGCGCGAACTTGCCCCAGCGGATATTTTCGGCGAGGAACCAGCTGTCGTGGCTCTTGAAGGGATAGGACACGCCGCCCTTCCAGAACTTCATATAGAGGTCGGTGCCGTTGGCGACGCGGCCATTGCCGTAGTTGATGTCGCCCTTGAGGCGGCCGATGATGTCGGCAGTCGGCACGTTCATCCACTGCCGCTTGCCGATGATGGCGGCCATCTCGTCCTTGTTTTCTTTTGCCTCGCACCATTGCTGGGCTTCCATGACGGCCATCAGGATCGCCTTGGTGGCGTTCGGGTACTTGTCGATAAAGGCGGCGCGCAGGCCGAGCGCCTTTTCCGGATGGCCCTTCCACAGTTCGCCGGTGGTGGCGGCGGTGAAGCCGACGCTCTGGTGGACGAGTTGCTCGTTCCACGGCTCGCCGACACAGAACACGTCCATGTTGCCGACCTTCATGTTGGCGACCATCTGCGGCGGCGGCACGACGATGGTCGAGACGTCCTTGTCGGGATCGATGCCGCCGGCAGCCAGCCAGTAGCGCAGCCAAAGATCGTGCGTGCCGCCCGGGAAGGTCATGGCGGCCTTCACCTCCTTGCCTGCGGCCTTTTTCGCAGCGAAGGCGTCCTTCAGCTTGGAGGCGTCGAGGCCGACGCCGGTGCCGGCATATTCCTGGGCGACGGAAATGCCCTGGCAGTCGTAGTTGAGCCGCGCCACGATCGCCATCGGCAGTGGCTGCTTGTTTTGCGTCACCTTGCCGGTGTGCATCAGATAAGGCATCGGCGTCAGGATATGGGCGCCGTCAATGCCGTTGGCTTCGCCGCCGAGCACCAGATTATCGCGCGTCGCCCCCCAGGAGGCCTGCTTGAGCACCTCGACATCGGGCATGCCGAATTTCTCGAACAGGCCTTTCTCCTTGGCGATCATCAACGGTGCTGCATCAGTCAATGCGATGAAGCCGAGCTTGGCGCCGGTGACTTCCGGCGCGGCGGGCGCCGCATAGGCGCCGGAGGGCAGCAGCGCACGCGCCGCGGCCAGCGTTGCCGCGGTGGCCGCGCTGATCCTCAGGAAATCCCGGCGGCTGATCGCCGTTTGGGCGGAATGGCTATTGGTGCTTTTCGTCATCGTCATCTCCGGTTGGGCGCGGCTTGGGATCGGCGCCGTCGATTGCGTGTTCGACCAAAACAAAAAAAGCCGCCGGCCAGGCCGCGCGCGTCCGTCCATCCGGGATCGCGTGTTGACCTGAGCGGCAGCTTTGCCTGTAGCGCCCGCCATTGGACGCCTATTCCGTGACCCGAGAAGAGTCTGCCTATTACAAAGCAGGAACCGTGCCAGTTTCGGAATGGGTGACAAACATCAATGAGATCAACGGCATGCCACAATCTTCGGCGCGCCGGGCCGCTGGGCGAGCAAGCCAAGGATTGTTCATTAGCGCAGTTGCACGCACATTTTTTGTGCAGCGCACAAGAATGCCGGAGAAATGATCAGGCCTCAGCGCGCGCCAATTTCTGGCCGGCAATGTAGGCGTCGATCTCGTCGGGATCGAATATCTGGCCATCGAAGAAGCCATCGGGACCGAGCACCAGGCTTGCCCCCGCCGAACCGACCGGAGTCGCGGCCTTCAGCGCGCCCTCGACCTTGGCATTGGCACCGGGAAGCGCCACGCCAAGCGGCTTCAACGCCGAGCGGTAGAGATCGGGGCGGTAGCAGTCGCGGGCAATAGCGAGGTTTTCCGGCGTGTGCGCGACATGCCCCCAGCGCACCATCTGCGTGTAGAACCACAGCGCATGGCTCTTCCACGGGAAGTTCGCCGCCTTGTTGAAGGGCAGAAAGAAGTCGCCGACGGAGAGTTCGGCGCCGCCGCCGAGCGCCAGATGCCCGCTGAGAATCGGCATCTGCAGCGCCGGCGCAAGCCCGAGGAAGGCCGGCTGCGCCATCAGGGCCGCGAGTTCGTCACGGTTTGCCGGATCCTGGCACCAGCGCGCCGCGTGATGAAGCGCACGCAGCAGAGCTGAAAGCGCGTCCGGCTCTCTTTCCGCCCATGCCTTGCGCACGCCAACGACTTTCTCCGGGCTGGTCTTCCAGATGGCCGCCTTGACCGTGGCGATGCGGCCGGTGCCGGCGACGACCGCGGCACTGTTCCAGGGTTCGCCGACGCAGTAGCCGTCGATCCTGCCGGCGGCGAGCGCGTCGGCCATGAAGGGGGGCGGCACGATGACGATCTCGATTTCACGCGACGGGTCGATGCCGCAGGCGGCGAGCCAGTAGCGCAATTCGTAATTGTGCCCGGAATGCGGATGGACGACGGCGAAGCGCAGCGGATCGCCGCCGCCATTCGCCCGTTCGCGAATCAGCGCTCGCAATGCCTTGCCGGCCCGCGCCGGATCGAGATCGGGTTGGGCGCCGTGCGCGGCCATGCCGGCCCAGACCGCGTTCGAAACCGTCACGCAATTGCCGCCGAGGCCGAGCGAGAACGGCACGACGGTATCGGAGGCGAGCGGCGTCAGCCCAAGATTGCAGGCGATCGGCATCGGCCCCAGCATGTGCGCCAGATCGAAGTGGCCGATGGCGATGCGGTCGCGGATGTTGGCCCAGGACGTTTCCCGGTTGAGGGTGAGGTCGATGCCTTCGCGCAAAGCAAAGCCGATTTCCTTCGCCGCGACAAGGATGGCGCTGTCGAAGAGCGGCATGAAGCCAGCATTGATCCGGTGCTCGGCCGCCATTCTCAACTCTCCTCGGGATCCAGAAGCCCTGCCGCCGTCACCAGGCTCTGCGCGATTTCGGCGATCTTGCGGTTCTGGTTCATGGCTGTCTTGCGCAGCAGCGTGTAGGCCGCGTCCTCCGACAGGCCGCGCGATTTCATCAGGATGCCCTTGGCGCGATCGATCACCTTGCGGCTCTCCAACTCGCTGCGGGCTTCTTCCAGTTCGCGCGCCATGCGCGAGAAGGCGTTGAAGCGGCTGATCGCCATGTCGAGGATCGGCTTGACCCGCTCCTGGCGCAGGCCGTCGACGACATAGGCCGATACCCCCGCTTCCACCGCAGCTTCGATCGAAGCCTGATCCGAGCGGTCGACGAACATGGCGATCGGCCGCTTCACCACGCGCGAAAGCTGGAACATGTTTTCGAGCATGTCGCGGTTGGGATTTTCGAGATCGATGACGATCACGTCGGGTTCGATCTCGGCGATCCGCCGCGCGATGCCGGCGACGTCGTGGATGACCGTGACCTGCTGATGCCCGGCCTCCCGCAATCCCGCTTCGATTATCGAAGCGCGGATGTGGTTTTCATCGATCACCAGAACAGTGAGGGATTTGCGGATCATGCCGCATTTTGCGCAGGCGAGACGATTGTGCAATGCGGCATGGCGAGATTCACGGAAACAAAGCCGGCGTCCAGGCGCCGCCTGAGGAATTGGACGACGGCCGGCGCGACGAAGTTGACGCCGCGGGCGCCGGCACCCGCCTGATCGGCTGCCTGCAGGTCTGTCGGCGCACGGTGATCGCGTCGGGCGGAAGCAGACATCGCAAGCGAGGACTCCGGAGGTCGCGGTTGCGCCCTCAAGCCCCGCCTGGTCGACCAGATAGAAGATCGCATTGGCCTCTCCGCCCGGCATCGTCTCGCTGAACTGGATGCGGCTGTCAGGCTGGATCAGACCGAGCAGGGTCTCCGCGGCACCTCGACGCCGAGGTTGCGCAGATCGTAGCCGTTGCCGCGCCGCGCCGATTTTCTGGAGTGATAACCGCGCTCGCGCGGCGAATTCGTAACCCTACTCGGCGGCCGTCTCCGATGGCGCCTCTGCCGGCCCCGAAGGTTCGGCCTCGGCACGGGGCTTGCGCCGTGAAAACAGCGACCTGAGCGTGACGTAGAACACCGGCGTCAGGAACAGGCCGACGAAGGTGACGCCGAGCATGCCGGAGAATACCGCGGTGCCGAGCGACTGGCGCATTTCTGCGCCCGGTCCCGTTGCGATCATCAGCGGCACGACGCCGAGGATGAACGAGAAGGCGGTCATCAGGATCGGCCGCAGCCTGAGCCGGCAGGCTTCGACGGCAGCCTCGGCGGCCGACAGCCCGCGTTCCTGCGCCTGCCGCGCGAATTCGACGATCAGGATCGCGTTCTTCGCGGCAAGCCCGATCAGCACGATGAGGCCGATCTGCACGAGGATGTTGTTGTCCAGCCCTCGGAAAGACACGCCGAGCAACGCCGCGAGCACGCCGAGCGGCACCACCAGCACAATGGCGAACGGCAGCACCCAGCTTTCATATTGCGCCGCCAGCGCCAGGAACACGAACAGCACCGACAGTCCGAAAATATAGACAGCGGCATTGCCGGTGTTGCGCTCCTGATAGGCGAGCTCGGTCCATTCATAGGAGGTACCGGCCGGCAGCGTCTTTGCCGTGATCCCTTCCATCAATGCCAGCGCGTCGCCCGTGGAAACGCCGGGCGCGGCGTTGCCCTGCAGCGGCACTGAGACGTACATGTTGTAGCGCTGGACCAGCGCCGGGCCGGTGACGTCGCGGATCTCGATCAACGTGCCGAGCGGAACCAGCGCGCCGGTCGCCGAGCGCACCTTCAGTTTCAAGATGTCGGCGCGATCGAGGCGGAACGCCTGGTCGGCCTGCGCCCGCACCTGGTAGACGCGCCCGAACGCGTTGAAGTCGTTGACGTAGGCGGTGCCCAAATTGATCGACAGCGTCTCGAAGATGTTGGGGATCGGCACGTTCAGGATGCGCGCCTTGTCGCGATCGATCTCCAGGAAGAATTGCGGGCTCGACGCGGAGAAGGTGGTGAACACGCCCGTCAGCCCCGGCGTCTTGTTGGCCTTGCCGGCGATTTCGTAGGCAAGCGCCAGGATCTGCCGCATGTCGGCGCTGTTGCGCTCCTGGATCTGCAGCTTGAAGCCGCCGGCATTGCCGACGCCGCGGATCGGCGGCGGTGGCAGTGCGATAATGAAGGCTTCCTTGATGCTTTGCAGGCTGCCGAACAGATTGCCGATGACCTGGGTCGCCGACTGGCCGGCTTTCAGTCGCTCGTCAAACGGCTTGAACCTGGCGAAGATCACGCCCGCGTTGCTGGCGTTGGTGAAGGTCGCGCCGGAGAAGCCGGCGAAGGCGACAGCGTAATCGACGCCTGGCGTTTTCTGGATGATCTGCGACGCCTGCTGGATGACCGAATCGGTCCTCGACAGCGAAGCGCCGTCCGGCAACTGGACGACGACGATCGCATAGCCCTGGTCAAGCGACGGAATGAAACCGCGCGGCACCGCCTGCACCATGTAGACCGTGGCGTAGATGAGGGCCGCGAAAACGGCCAGCATGGCGGCCATCGTTATCCACGAGCCGACCAGCACGCGGATAATGCTCGAATACCAATGGGCGACCCTGTCGAAGCCGCGATTGAAGCCGTCGGCGAGCGCCCGTCCGAACCGCGCCAGGAAAAAGCGCGGCGGCGCCGCCGCGGCGTGATGCGGCTTGAACAGCAGTGCGGCCAGCGCCGGCGAAAGCGTCAGCGAATTGAATGCCGAGATCGCCGTCGACACCGCGATGGTGATAGCAAACTGCAGATAGAACTGCCCAGAAATGCCGGGGATGAAGGCTGTCGGCACGAACACGGCTATCAACACCAGCGAGATCGCGATGACGGCCGTTCCGACTTCGTCCATGGTCAGGTGCGACGCCGGACTGGGCGCCAGCCCTCTGGCGATATTGCGCTCGACGTTTTCGACCACGACGATCGCATCGTCGACGACGATGCCGATCGCCAGAACGAGGCCGAACAGCGTCAGCATGTTGAGCGAGAAGCCGGCGGCGTAAAGTACCGCCAGCGTGCCGATCAGCGACACGGGAATCGCCACGATCGGCACGATCGCCATGCGCCACGATTGCAGGAAGACGATGATGACGATGATGACCAGCAGCATCGCCTCGAGGATCGTCTTGTAGACCTCCTGGATCGACTCGGCGACGAACTCGGTCGGATTGTAGACGATGTCGTAGCTCAACCCCTTCGGGAAGTCGCGGGAAAGCTCCTTCATCTTGTCCTGGATCTCCGCGGCTGCGGCGAGCGCATTGGTGCCCGGCCGCTGGAAGATGGCGAGCGCCACCGCCGGTTTGCCGTTGAGATAGGAGTTGGTGACGTAATCCTTGGCGCCGAGCTCGATGCGCGCCACGTCCTGGAGCGAGATCAGGCGGCCGTCGTCGGTCGATTTGACGATCACGTATCGGAAGTCGCGTGCGTCGTTGAAGCGGCCTTGCGTTGTGACCGTGTACTGGAACGCCGTGCCGGTGCTGGTCGGCGGCGCGCCGATCGAGCCGCCCGACACCTGGACATTCTGGTCGCGCAGCGCCTGCACCACATCGCCCGAGGTCATCCCCAGGGCGGACAGTTTTTCCGGATCGAGCCAGATGCGCAGCGAATATTCGCGTTCGCCGAAGATGATGAGGTCGCCGACGCCGTCTAGTCTGAGCAGTATGTCGCGCACCCGCGAGCGGGCGTAGTTCGAGACGTAGAGTTGGTCGTAGGTATTGTCGGGCGACAGCATGTGCACGACCATCATCAGGTCGGGCGAGGTCTTGGTGGTGGTGATGCCGAGGCGGCGGACTTCTTCGGGCAGGCGCGGCTCGGCGACCGACACGCGGTTCTGCACCAGCACCTGCGCCTGGTCGAGATCGGTGCCCAGCTTGAAGGTGATGGTCAGCGCCATCGCCCCGTCGCCCGACGAATAGGACGACATGTAGAGCATGCCCTCGACGCCGTTGATCTCCTGCTCGATCGGCGTTGCCACCGTCGCTGCGACCGTCTCGGCGTCTGCGCCCGGATACTGGGCGCGAACGACGATGGTCGGCGGCGCGATCTCGGGATATTGCGCGACCGGCAGCTGGGTATAAGCAATCCCGCCGAGGATCAGCAGGACGATCGAAACGACCGATGCGAAGATCGGACGGTCGACGAAGAAATGTGCGAACCTCATTGCTGCAACTCGGCGGTCTCGGCCCTGGGCGGCAACGTCACCATCTCGACCTTGACCTTGGTGCCGGGCCTGGCGTGCATCAGCCCGTTGACGATGATCGTCTCATCGCCGGTCAGGCCCTGGCGGATCACCCGGTAGCCGTCGAGAAGCGGGCCGGTGCGCACGGGCTTCGCCGACACCATCCCGGCCTCATCCACCAGGAACACGATGCGGCGATCCTGATCGGCGCCGATCGCCTCGTCGGGCACCAGCACGCCGCTATGCGGCAGCGACCCCGGCACGTTGATGCGTCCGAACATGCCTGGCTGGAGAATGCCGTCGGCGTTGGGAAACCTTGCACGCACCCGCATGGTGCCGGTCGCGTTGTCGATCCGGTTCTCGGCAAAATCGAGCTTGCCTTTGAATACTGCCTCCGCGCGGTCGGCGACGCGAACCACCACCTCGAGCCCGCCGGCGCCTTCCTGCATGCTGCCGCCGCGCTCCTTCGCGTCGCGGGCGTAGCTGAAATACAGGCGCTCATCGACGTCGAAATAGAAGTCGATCGGATCGCGCGTAACGATGGTCGTCAGCAAGGTGGAATCCGGCTGCACGAGGTTGCCGACCGACACCAGCCGGCGGTCGATGCGGCCGGACAAGGGTGCCTTGATCTCGGTGAATTCCATGTTCAGTCTGGCCGTCGTCAGCGCAGCCGTCGCGCCCTGCATCTGCGCCTGCGCCGAAAGGTATTCCCGCCGGCGGTCGTCGACCGTCGCGGTTGAGATATTGCCGGTCTTGGCGAGTTCGTCGGCGCGATCCAGCTGCATCTTGGAGAATTCGAGCAGACTCTTGGCGACGTCCACTTGCGACTTGGCGGCATCATAAGCCGCCTGGTACGGACGCTGATCGATGGTGAAGAGCAGGTCGCCCTTGTTGACCAGTGCGCCGTCCTGGAAGCTGACCTTGTCCAGATAGCCGCTGACGCGCGAACGGATGGCGACCTGGTCGAGGGCTTCGAAGCGCCCGACGAACTCGTCGTCTTCGACGATTTCACGGACCACCGGCTTGGCCGCCGTCACCACGGGTAACTGTTGGTCCTGCGCAAACGCAGTGCTGCTGAAAGCCATGCCGAGCAGGAATGCCGCCAACACGGCGGCGCGGGTAAGCCAGCCGGCCGATCGACAGGGTCGCCCGCCCGCGTCGCGATGCAATTGCCCATTCTCTTGGGTGTCCATTTGCGTCCTCGCTCGCTGGACCCGGAGGTCGGTTGATCCGCTTCTACGCTCAGGCTTTTCGTCGAAATCAGAGCACTACAGTGTGTGCATGGCAACATGATCATTTTCGATGTGGGCTGAAATGTCCACCCTGTGGCTGCCCCGCCACCCGCCACTTGCGATGCAGATCCACCGGGCGGTCCGGGGATGCCATTGAGAGGGGGCGGCTAGACCTGGGAACAGACCTTGGTCCCGTCGGGCTGAACGTCCGCAACCCTTCTTCAAACGTTAAAGCCGCCATTTCGCTATCGGAACCGCATCAGCCCTTACACCGCCAAACTCCCCTGCTCCGCGTCCTCTGCATTGGGATCGCCCGGCGCGGTCGCCCAGGCGAGCTCCACCAGCGTCACCGTCCGCCTTCCAACCCCGTCGAGCTGGCAGACGATCAGCCCCTGCTCCTCGATATATATCAGCAGGCGCCGGGCGCGGCGTAGCGAGTGCGAGCCGTAGGCGCGGGCGATCGCCGCGTCGCTCGGGCAGGGCCAGCCTTCCTTGGCGGCGCGGGCGATCATCATGAACACGCCTTGCATGTCCTCGGGGAGCAGCGAGGCGCGCGCCGAGACGTCCTGCCAAGCGTCATCGCCTGCCATGTCGGAGCCGAGGCCGGCGCGGGCGCGGGTCAGCATGCGGCGGAACTCCGGCAGGTCCGGCACGACCGAGGCGAGGCCCTCGATGCGGCAGCGGACCACGAACTCCTGATAAAGCACGCCGATGACCCGGAAGCCGGCATCGGGTTGCGCCAGCACGGCGCGCAGCACCCGGTCGACGCGCTCGCGGCGCTCCGCCAAATCCTCGGCGCTGATCGGCGGCTCCACCGCTTCGGGGCGGATTTCCAGCGCCGCCGATTTCGCCGCCATCAGCTGGTCGAGCAGGTCCGGCGACGACCGGCGCTGCGGCCGGACGGTTTCGGGCGGCGGGGCCGCCAGGATGATCGCGCGCGCGTCCTCCAACGCCGATTCCGGCAGCGGCATCAGGCGCGGGGTCGCGTTGCGCGGACTTGTATCGGTCGGGCCGATCCGCAAGCCCAGCGGACGGCGCGACAGCGCCGGGCCGAGCGCCATGAATTGCCCGCGCTCGAGGTCGCGAAAAGCCTCCGCCTGGCGCCGCTCCATGCCGAGCAGGTCGGCGGCGCGCGCCATGTCGATATCGAGAAAGGTCCGGCCCATGAGGAAATTGGAAGCCTCGGCCGCGACGTTCTTGGCAAGCTTGGCCAGCCGCTGGGTGGCGATGATGCCGGCCAGCCCGCGTTTGCGGCCGCGGCACATCAAATTGGTCATGGCGCCGAGCGAGAGCTTGCGCGCCTCGTCGGAAACCTCGCCGGCGACAGCCGGCGCGAACAGCTGCGCTTCGTCAACCACCACCAGCATCGGGTACCAGTGGTCGCGGGCGACCTCGAAAAGCCCGCCGAGAAAGGCGGCGGCGCGCCGCATCTGGTTCTCGGCGTCGAGCCCCTCGAGATTGAGCACCGTGGAGACGCGGTGGATGCGCGCCCGCTCGCCGGCGCTCTGCAGGCCGCGCTCGGTATGCTCCTCGGCGTCGATCACCAGGTGGCCGAAACGGTCGCCCAGCGTCACGAAGTCGCCTTCGGGGTCGATGATGGTCTGCTGCACCCAGGGCGCGCTCTGCTCCAAGAGCCGGCGCAGCAGGTGGGACTTGCCGGAGCCCGAATTGCCCTGCACCAAAAGGCGGGTCGCCAGCAGCTCCTCGAGATCCAGCGCCGCCGGGGCGCCTGCGCTCGTCTGGCCCATCTCGATCGCAACGGTCATGTCTCGACTCTCCTTGCGGAGAGGGCTTATCAATCGCATCACAGCCCGTCGAGCGCGGCATGGCCGGCGCTCCGTGTTGCGCACAGGCTGGATGTCGCGGACGATCGAGGATACGGAACGTACCGTTTCGATTCGATGAGGCTTGTCTCCTCAGGTCGAAAACCGGTACCCGCCTTTCACCGGCTGGGCCTGCCTGGCTTTCTGCGAGCCGGCGCGCGCGGCCGCTGCAAGAATGCTCTCCACCAGATCCTTATCGCGCAGCGGTTTGCCGAGCAGCGGCACGTCGGGGGGCCGGCCGGCGATCGCGTCGGCATCGGCATATCCGGTTATCATCACCGCCGGCCAATCGGCCCGCAGATTGCGGGCGAACCGAATGACCTCCAGGCCCGAGACGAGCGGCATGGCAAAATCGGTGACGATGACATCGAAATCGTACGGCGCGCGCTCGATCATCGCCAGCGCTTCGGCACCGCCCGCGGCACAGGTAACCGCAAAGCCGTGTTGGCGAAGCGATTGCGCCGTCAGTTCCCGCAGTACGTTGCTGTCGTCGATCAGCAGGACCGATGGATAGTCCTCGCCGGCATTCACGACGCTGTCGTCGGCATCGGATTTCTCGGGGATTTCGACCGGACGCTCGATTGAACGCGGCAGCCAGAGCTGGACGGATGTTCCACTGCCGACGGTGCTTTCAATGCGAAGCGTGCCGCCCGATTGCTTGACGAAACCATGCACCGTGCTCAGACCGAGGCCAGTGCCCTTGCCGACCGGTTTTGTGGTGAAGAACGGTTCGACGACCTTGGCGAGAATGTCAGCCGGTATGCCCGACCCGGTGTCCTTGACGGTGACCACGACATAGTCGCCCGCCGAAATATCCTCGGCTGCACGGCCTAGCGTTCGATTTTGCGCCTCCACGATTATCGTGCCGCCGGACGGCATGGCATCGCGCGCGTTGAAGACCAGGTTCATCAGCGCGAGCTCCAGCTGGCTGGCATCGACATGCGCCGGCCACACAGTGTCGTCGACAAGCCAATCGAAACGGATCAGGCCGCCCAGGACCGGGGCCACCAACCCGTTCATTGTATCGCCGAGCGCGGCGAGGCGCACGGCCTGCGGCCTCAGCGTCTGGCGGCGCGAGAACGCAAGCATGCGGTTGACGAGCTCGGCGCCTTGTTTTGCCGACCGGCGTGTCAGTTCCAGAACCTGCCTGGTCTGTCCATCGAACTCGGCGTGGCGCTCGAGCAATCCCAATCCGCTGAGAATTGCGGCAAGCAGATTGTTGAAATCATGCGCCAGCCCGCCGGTAAGCTTGCCGATCGCGTCGAGGCGCTGCGATTGCAGCAGCTGGTTCTCAAGCTCGCGCCGCTCGGTAACGTCCAGCAACGTGCCGAGGATCTCAGGCTCTTTGCCGTCGGAGCCATTCGACAGGACGCCCTGGTCGAGAAAAATCCGGTAATTGCCGTCGGCGCATTGCCAGCGGAATTCGCAGGTGTAGGAGCCGGCGGCCTTGGCTGCGAGCAGGACCTCCCTCACTCTCGGCAGATCGTCGGGATGAACCCGGCTCAGGCCGAAGCCTGGATCGGATGTCAGGCGTTCGGGAGGAAAGCCGGTCAGGCGTTCGACCCCTTCGGTGACAAAGCTGGCGCCGAACGGCGGCTCCGCCGCCCTTGCGTGGAAGCAGACCGGAAGAGAGCTCAAAATGGCATGCTGCCGCTCCTGGGCGCTGCGCAGGGCTCGCTCGGCCTCGAGCTTTTCCTTCTGCGCCTGCAGTGCCTGGGCCAGCAGCCGTTGCTCGGCAGCCGCCTTTTGCTGGATTTCCAGCGTCTTCTCATGAAGTTCGACGAACACGGCGACCTTGGAACGCAGCATGGCCGGGTCGAAAGGCTTGAACACGTAATCGACCGCGCCGGCGTCGTAGCCGCGCAGCATGTGCGCGTCTTCCTTGTTGATGGCGGTGAGAAAAATTATCGGCGTTCGCCTGGATTGCTCGCGCTGGCGGATCAATCCCGCGGTCTCGTAGCCATCCAGCCGGGGCATCAGCACATCCAGCAGGATGACTGCGAAATCCTCCTTCAGCAGTGCGCGCAACGCCTCTTCGCCCGACTGCACGCAGACGACTTCACCGATAGGGGCCAGAACCTCGCCGATCGCCAGCAGATTGCGCTCGTCGTCATCCACGGCCAGGATGCGCGCCTTTGCCGGCCCTGCTGCCGGCGCCATAACCTCCAGCTTCCTTGCTCCGTTTCTCGACAGTTTCTGCATCGAGCGGCCGTCAGTTCACTGCCATGAGCGTCTTTTCCGGACCATGAACACGGGATCGCGAACGGCCGATCCAGACACGCAGCAATGCCAGCAGCAGATCAAGGTCGACAGGCTTGGCGATGTAGTCGGAGGCGCCGGCGTCGAGGCACTTCTGCCGGTCGCCCTTCATTGCCTTGGCTGTGACCGAGATCAACGGGATATGGGCGATCGCCGGCATGCTGCGGATCTGCCGCATCGTCTCGTAGCCATCCATTTCCGGCATCATGATATCGATCAGTGCCGCATCGATGTCCGGGCTCTGCTCCAGAAGCGCGATACCTTCCCGGCCACGCTCCGCATGCAGCACCTGGATGTCATAGGTCTCGAGAACGCTGGTGAGTGAATAGATGTTGCGGATGTCGTCGTCGACGATGAGGACCTTTGCGCCGGCGAGGTCGAACTTGTCCGGCTGTTCGGCTGCCGCACTATTGTTGTCGTGGCCCCGCCCCGGGAGCGTCGCGGATATCAGGAGAGCCAGCTGCGCGAAATTCTCCGCCCGGGGAACGTCTGCCAATGCCGGATGCAAGGCAAGCGACTGTTGCAGCGCTTCCGGATGAGGCGCAAAGAACAGCAGCCGCGACACCGACTGTCCGAACAGGACGGCAATCTCATCCAGCATCTGGGCGTTGTCCTTGGCCGAGCGGCCAAAGCCGAGCACAACGGCATCATAGCCGGCGATGCCGATATCGTCCGCATTCGCGGCGACGCGGCCGATCGCCATGACCGAGGTGACGCCGTCGCGAATCGCGTCGATCAGCGAAAGGCGGCGCTCGGGATCGGGATCGGCAATCAGGACGCGGCGCTGGACGCGGACCTTTCTGGAATGAATGTCGTGGAAGACCTTCATCAGTTCGTCCGACGATACGGGCTTGGTTGAAATGCTGGATGCACCCTTGCGGGCAAGCACCTCGATGTCTTCGGCGCCCGAGATGACATGAACGGGAATGTCCTTGGTTTTCGGGTCATGGCGAAGCAGATCGAACAACACCCAGCCGTCGATATCCGATAGTCCGAGATCGAGCGTAATCGCGTCGGGAACCAGCTTGCGTGCCAAAGCCAGCGTGCCGGAGCCCGCGGTCGACAGGACGCCTTTCAGCCCGGCCGAACGTGCAAGGCCGAGCAGCAAACCGCCGAAGGTCGGATCGTCCTCGACGATCAGCACGACCCGATCTTCCGACGAGATCGTGTCGCGGTCATCGAGCAATTCGGAGGACGGCGGGCTCGGCTGCGCCGTCGTCGCGGCCACCTCCATCGCCGGCAGCAACGCCGCTTGCGGGGCCAAGGCCATCCGGGGTCCGTCGAATGGAATGACCAGAGTGAACGTCGAACCCTTGCCCGGCGTGCTCTCGACCCTCAATTCGCCGCCAAGCAGCCGGGCAATCTCCCGGCTGATCGAAAGCCCAAGCCCAGTGCCGCCATATTTGCGGCTTGTGGTGCCGTCGGCCTGCTGGAAGGCTTCGAAGATCAGCTTCTGCTTGTCTTGCGGAATACCGATGCCGGTATCGCTGACGACGATCGCGAGCGCCTCCATGGGTTGCGCCGAACCGTTGTGACGGCCCGCCTTTTCGGCCCGGAAATTCAAGCGGACCTCGCCTTGCGAGGTGAACTTGAACGCGTTCGACAAAAGGTTGAGCACGATTTGCTGCAATCGCTTCTCGTCGGTGCGGACGGTCTCCGGAAGCTCGGGATCGACGTTGATGGTGAAGCCAAGTCCCTTGTCGGTCGCCAGTTGCCGGAAGGTTCGCTCCATGTGCTGGCGAAGATGCACCACCGGCATGTCGTTGATGTCGATCGAGACGGTGCCCGATTCGATCTTCGACAGGTCGAGGATGTCGTTGATCAGGCTCAAAAGGTCGGTGCCGGCCGAATTGATGGTGCGCGCGAACTCGACCTGCTTGTCGTTGAGATTGCCCTGCTGGTTGGTTGCGAGCAGGTTTGAAAGGATGAGCAGCGAGTTCAGCGGCGTGCGCAGTTCGTGGCTCATATTGGCGAGGAATTCCGACTTGTATTTCGAGGTAAGCGCCAGCTGCTCGGCCTTCTCCTCCAGCGCCCGCCGCGCCATCTCGATTTCCAGGTTCTTGTTCTCCACCTGCTTCTTTTCGTTCTCGAGCAGCTGCGCCTTTTCCTGCAGCTCCTCGTTGGTGGCGTGCAGCTCCTCCTGCTTCTTGGTCAGTTCGGTCTGACGCGCCTGCAATTCCGAGGTCAGCAGCTGCGACTGCTTGAGCAGGCCTTCGGTGCGCATGGTGGCGGCGATGGTGTTGAGAACGATGCCGACGGATTCCATCAGCTGGTTGAGGAAGGACTGGTGCGTGTCGCGGAATTCGCTGAACGAGGCGAGTTCGATGACGGCCTTCACCTCGTCCTCGAACAGAGCCGGAAGAATGATCACGTTCGCCGGCGCGGCATTGCCAAGGCCGGAGGTAACGCGCAGGAAATTCGGCGGCACATTGTCCAGCATGATGGCGCGCTTGTCGGCGGCACTCTGCCCGACAAGCCCTTCACGCAGATCGAGGCGTTGCTTGATTTCCGCCTTGCTTTCGGCGCCATAGGAGGCGGCGAGCTCCAGATAGAATTCATCCTCGTCGCGGTTGGTCACATAGAACACGCCATATTGCGCATTCACCAGCGGGGCGAGTTCGGACATGATGAGGCGCGAGACCGTGGCCAGGTCACGCTCGCCCTGCAGCATGCGCGAGAAGCGGGCGAGATTGGTCTTCAGCCAGTCCTGCTCGGCATTCTTCAGCGTCTGGTCCTTCAGATTGCGGATCATCTCGTTGATGTTGTCTTTCAGCGCCGCCACCTCGCCGGAGGCCTGGACGCTGATCGAGCGGGTCAGATCGCCCTTGGTCACCGCCGTCGACACCTCGGCGATGGCGCGCACCTGGGTGGTCAGGTTGGCCGCGAGCTGATTGACGTTGTCGGTCAGGTCGCGCCAAAGGCCGGCAGCGCCGGGCACCCGGGCCTGGCCGCCGAGCTTGCCTTCGATGCCCACTTCGCGGGCGACGTTGGTCACCTGGTCGGCGAAGGTCGCCAGCGTCTCGATCATGCCGTTGATGGTGTCGGCGAGCGAGGCGATCTCGCCCTTGGCATCGACCGTCAGCTTGCGCTTGAGATTGCCTTGCGCGACCGCGGTCACGACATCGGCGATGCCGCGCACCTGGTTGGTCAGGTTCGTCGCCATCAGATTGACGTTGTCGGTCAGGTCCTTCCAGGTGCCGGCGACGCCCTCGACCCGCGCCTGGCCGCCGAGCTTGCCCTCGGTGCCGACCTCGCGGGCGACACGCGTCACTTCGCCGGCAAAGGAGTTCAGCTGGTCGACCATGGTGTTGATCGTCGATTTCAGCTCCAGGATCTCGCCCTTGACGTCGACGGCGATCTTCTTCGACAGGTCGCCGCGCGCCACAGCGGTGGTCACCTCGGCGATGTTGCGGACCTGGCCGGTCAGGTTCTCGGCCATCGAATTCACATTGTCGGTCAGATCCTTCCAGGTGCCGGCAACGCCGCGCACCTGCGCCTGGCCGCCGAGCTTGCCTTCGGTGCCGACCTCGCGCGCCACGCGCGTCACCTCCGAGGCAAAGGAATTCAGCTGGTCGACCATCGTATTGATGGTGTCCTTCAGCTCGAGGATCTCGCCGCGCACATCGACGGTGATCTTCTTCGACAGGTCGCCCAGCGCCACTGCCGTCGTCACCTCGGCGATGTTGCGCACCTGGCCGGTCAGATTGGCGGCCATTGCATTGACGTTGTCGGTCAGGTCTTTCCAGGTACCGGCAACGCCGCGCACCTGCGCCTGGCCGCCGAGCTTGCCGTCCGAACCGACTTCGCGCGCCACGCGCGTCACCTCGGAGGCGAAGGAATTCAGCTGGTCGACCATCGTATTGATGACGTCCTTGATCTGCAGGATCTCGCCCAATGCATCGACGGTGATCTTCTGGGTCAGGTCGCCGGTCGCAATCGCGGTTGCTACCTTGGAGACGTCGCGTAATTGCACGGTCAGATTGCCGGCCATGGCATTGACGTTGTCGGTCAAATCTTTCCAGGTGCCGCCGACGCCCTCGACATGCGCCTGACCGCCGAGCTTGCCCTCCGACCCCACTTCGCGCGCCACACGCGTCACTTCCGAGGCGAAGGAATTGAGCTGATCGACCATCGTGTTGACGGTGTCCTTGAGCTCGAGGATTTCGCCCTTGACGTCGACGGTGATCTTCTTCGACAGGTCGCCGCGGGCAACGGCGGTCGTCACCTCGGCGATGTTGCGGACCTGGCCGGTCAGGTTGGCGGCCATCAGGTTGACGTTATCGGTCAGGTCCTTCCAGGTGCCGCCGACGCCCTTCACCTCGGCCTGGCCGCCGAGCTTGCCTTCGGTTCCGACCTCGCGCGCCACACGCGTCACTTCCGAGGCGAAGGAATTGAGCTGGTCGACCATCGTGTTGATGGTGTCCTTGAGCTCGAGGATTTCGCCCTGCACGGCGACGGTGATCTTCTTCGACAAGTCGCCCGAAGCGACCGCAGTCGTCACCTCGGCGATGTTGCGGACCTGGCCGGTCAGGTTCTCGGCCATCGAATTGACGTTGTCGGTCAAGTCCTTCCAGGTGCCGGCGACGCCGCGCACCTGAGCCTGGCCGCCGAGCTTGCCCTCGGTACCGACCTCGCGGGCGACACGCGTCACTTCGCCGGCAAATGAGTTCAGCTGGTCGACCATGGTGTTGATCGTCGATTTCAGCTCCAGGATCTCGCCCTTGACGTCGACCGTGATTTTCTTCGACAGGTCGCCAAGCGCCACGGCCGTGGTCACCTCGGCGATATTGCGCACCTGGCCTGTCAGATTTTCGGCCATCAGGTTCACGTTGTCGGTCAGGTCCTTCCAGGTGCCGCCGACACCTTCGACGCGCGCCTGACCGCCGAGCTTGCCTTCTGTACCGACTTCGCGCGCGACGCGCGTCACTTCCGAGGCGAAGGAATTGAGCTGGTCGACCATCGTGTTGATGGTGTTCTTGAGTTCGAGGATTTCGCCTTTCACGTCGACGGTAATCTTCTTCGACAGGTCGCCGGAAGCGACGGCGGTCGTCACCTCGGCGATGTTGCGCACCTGCCCGGTCAGGTTCGTCGCCATGGCGTTGACGTTGTCGGTCAGGTCCTTCCAGGTTCCGGCCACACCTTTCACGCGAGCCTGGCCGCCCAGCTTGCCTTCGGTGCCGACCTCGCGCGCCACGCGCGTCACTTCCGAGGCGAAGGAGGCCAGTTGCCCGACCATGGTGTTGACGATCTTGCCGATGCGCAGAAACTCGCCGCGCAGCTGCCGGCCGTCGATTTCGACCATCATCGTCTGCGACAGGTCACCCTTGGCCACCGCGCCGATGACGCGCGCCACTTCGGCCGTCGGCTGAACCATGTCCTCGATCAGATCGTTGACGGAACGGACGCTCGATTCCCAACTGCCGGTGGCGTTGCGGACACGGCCGCGTTCGCCGATCCGGCCATCCTTGCCGACGACCTTGCTGAGGCGTTCGAACTCGCGCGTGACCTGATCGTTGAGTTCTACGATTTCGTTGAAGGTGTCGGCGATCTCGGAATCAAGGCCGGCGTAGACATTGTCGATACGAACGGAGAAATCACCGCTCCGAAAAGCCTTCAGCGCGTTCAGTATTTGACGACGGTCCAATTGCCTTGTGGATGCAAGCACGCTCACAGCGCCCCTCCCAGCTCACGGATTTCTTGAATGTCCTGGTGAAACTGTCCCCTGCGGCCGACACAACTCCCCGCAAGCGCAAGAACGCGGCATGCTCGATTTGGTTCCAGACGAAATTGCCGCTATGCGGCAGGAATTTCGCAGCCGCATTCACGAAACGACGAGCAACAAAGATCCATAATGATTGTATCGATCAATATTTCTGCCCAACGGAACATCTCGAAAAAACTCTCGTTGGTATAGATCGCGATCCAGCGATGCAACTCGATGGAGACACTAAGATGATGAAAATTCTCTCTGCATCCCTACTTGCTATCGGCCTGGCCACATCTGCCATGGCACAATCCATGGGCTCCGGGACCGGTAGCGCCGATGGCAATACCGGCGTCAACACAGGCACTTCCGGCGGCAACACCGGGACCGGCAGCGCAACTACCCCGAACACGATCGATCCGAACGCAACGAACGCCACCACGCCGCAGACAAACGGTATGGAGGACCGCTGTAAGGATACGGCGAGCAGCGATACCGACAACAATACCCCCAGCGGCGCCATGACGTCGGATATGCAGAACTGCAACAAGTAACGGAGTTTTGCGCAGCGGTCATTTCAGCCCGCGGCCTGGTCCAGACCGGTGCTCGCGGTTCAAACCACAGCCAGAAATATGCACAGACCGGGCACGGGCTCATTACTTCTGAACGGATCGGCGAGCCCAAGCCGGGCGGCCGATTAACTAGTCTCAGCTAGGTTCTGCGATAGGCGGCGGCCAGCCCGGCGGGCGGGGCGGCCGTTCTGCTGATTTTCGCGGAGAGAACTGGTGGAGCCAATCGGAATCGAACCGACGACCTCTTGAATGCCATTCAAGCGCTCTCCCAACTGAGCTATGGCCCCACTCCGGCAGTTCACCGGCGCCGTTTCCGGCGAAGAGATCCGGCGCGGGTTCTAGACCGCGCCGTTAGTGAAGGCGGCTTCTAACCCCGCCTTCAGTCAATATCAAGCTTTCAAGAACCGCTTTTTCTAAGCAGCGCCGCGAAAGCCGGCGAATGCGGTTCGCTCAGACTTCGTCGTCGTCTTCGCCGACGCCGATCATGTCGGCAACGTCGTCGTCTTCTTCCTCCTCGTCGGCGAGGAACGTGTCATCCTCGTCATCGCCAAGGTCAACGTCGTCTTCGTCATCGCCGAGATCGGGAAGCTCGTCGGCCTTCGCGTCCTCGTCCGCCTCTTCGAGCGAGACGACCTCGACGCCCTCTTCCTCCTCGGCGTCCACTTCCTTCTCGGCAACTTCCTCTTCCTCCTCGAGGGCGGCGATCTTGCCTTCTTCGAAATAGGAGCGCGGATAGCTCTTGCCCGTGTAAGGCGAGACGATCGGGTCCTTGTTCAAGTCATAGAATTTTCGACCTGTCTCCGGGTCGATGCGTTTGGTGCCAAGTTCGGGTTTTGCCACAGCAAGCCTCGTCGATGAAAGTTTGGTCCCCTTAACCAGAGTTTACGGCGCTGTCAAAGCGAAAAGCCGGCGTCCCAAAAAGCTTGAATTCGAAGGCCTTCATACCAAGGGGATGACCATTTCGGCACGCCATGATAGGAGACCCCGCAAACCAGCAGAAAATGGCCGGCCGCCGGCGTTTCCAGGAAAGAACCATGTCGCACACTGCCGCCCCGAAGCAGGCCACCGCCCGCAAATCATCTGGCCTTTCAGGCGCGGCACGGGTGCCGGGCGACAAGTCGATCTCGCACCGCTCGTTCATGTTCGGTGGCCTGGCCTCCGGCGAAACCCGCATCACCGGGCTGCTGGAAGGCGAGGATGTGATGCGTACGGGCGCTGCCATGAAGGCCATGGGCGCCCATATCGAGAAGCATGGCGCTGAGTGGGTGATCCGCGGTACCGGCAACGGCGCGCTGCTGCAGCCGGAAGGCCCGCTCGATTTCGGCAATGCCGGCACCGGCTCACGCCTCACCATGGGCCTGGTCGGCACCTATGACATGGAAACCACCTTCATCGGCGACGCCTCGCTGTCCGGCCGGCCGATGGGCCGGGTGCTCGAGCCGCTCCGCCAGATGGGCGTGCAGGTGCTGAAGGCGACGCCCGGCGACCGCATGCCGATCACGCTGCACGGGCCCAAGCACGCTGCTCCGATCACCTACCGCGTGCCGATGGCATCGGCACAGGTCAAGTCGGCGGTGCTGCTGGCTGGGCTGAACACGCCGGGCATCACCACCGTCATCGAGCCGGTTATGACGCGCGACCACACCGAAAAGATGCTCAAGGGGTTCGGCGCCAATCTGTCGGTCGAGACCGACGAGCGCGGCGTGCGCCACATTTTCATCGAAGGCCAGGCCAAGCTCACGGGGCAGACGATCGCAGTGCCTGGCGACCCCTCCTCGGCCGGCTTCCCGCTGGTGGCGGCGCTGATCGTGCCCGGCTCGGACATTACAATCGAAAACGTGCTGATGAACCCGACCCGCACCGGACTTCTGTTGACGCTGCAGGAAATGGGCGCGCGCATCGACATAATCGATCCGCGCAACGAAGGCGGCGAGGATGTCGCCGATCTGCGCGTGCGCTATTCCGAGCTGAAGGGCGTCACCGTGCCGCCCGAACGGGCGCCGACCATGATCGACGAGTATCCGGTGCTTGCCGTGGCGGCGAGCTTCGCCGAGGGCGAAACGCTGATGCTCGGGCTGGAAGAGCTGCGCGTGAAGGAATCCGACCGGCTGTCGGCGGTCGCCAACGGGCTGAAGCTCAACGGCGTCGACTGCACCGAGGGCGAGGCCTCGCTTGTCGTGCGCGGAAAACCCGGCGGCAAGGGCCTCGGCCAGCATCCCAACGGACAGGGCACCATCGTCCAGACCCATCTCGACCACCGCATCGCCATGAGCTTTCTGGTGATGGGGCTGGCGACGGAAAAACCGGTGACCATCGACGATCAGGCGATGATCGCAACGAGCTTTCCGGAGTTCATGGGGCTGATGAAGGGGCTCGGTGCGGAGATCGAGTAGCTTGATGGCAATCAATAGCCTTGGGGGTTGGGGCCAAACTGGAACGTCGGCGGGACAGCGCCCCCCTCTGTCCTGCCGGACATCTCCCCCACAAGGAGGGAGATTGGCAGCTTCGGCGCTCCGCTCAATCCTGCGACGTAGACAATTGGCGAAAGCCGCGATGGCCGCCGATCTCCCCCCGAGTGGGGGAGATGTCCGGCAGGACAGAGGGGGGCGCGAAGGATCGCCACGCCTAGCTGGATCATTGCGCTTTTCGATTCCGGTGGGCGGCCAATGACCCCAACCTTCACCATCGCCATCGACGGCCCTGCCGGCGCCGGCAAAGGCACCCTTGCCCGGCGGCTGGCCGATCACTACCGGCTGAACCTGCTCGACACCGGTCTTACCTATCGCGCGGTGGCGCATTCGCTGCTCCGGCTCGGCCTGCCGCTCGACAATGTCTCGGCCGCCGAGACTGCCGCCCGCCAGGTCGATCTGGCAAAGCTCGACCGCGCCGTGCTTTCGGCACACGCAGTCGGCGAGGCGGCTTCGAAAGTGGCTGTCATCCCGTCGGTCCGGCGCATACTGGTGGACAAGCAGCGTGCCTTTGCAAAAACCCCGCCGGGTGCGGTGCTCGACGGCCGCGACATCGGCACTGTCGTCTGTCCCGATGCCGACGTAAAACTCTATGTCACGGCCAGCGCCGAGGTGCGGGCAAAGCGGCGGCTGGATGAAATCGAGAGCATCGGCGGCACTGCCAATTTCGATGAAATCCTTGCCGATATCGTGCGCCGCGACGAGCGCGACATGGGCCGCATGGACTCGCCCTTGAAGCCGGCCGCCGATGCGCACTTGCTCGACACGTCGGAAATGGCTATAGAGGCCGCGTTTCTGGCAGCTCAGGCGATCATCGACGACGTCCTGGCTAAGAGAAACGAAGCCTGAGCCGGGTTTTCCTGCCGCCGCCGATTGCCGGCGACAAAAGAATTCCCATATTGGGCGTGAACCAGCCTGCCAGCATTCTTCATGCGCCGGAATTGCCGCTCAAGGGCGGCCAAGGGCTTTTTGCCCGGAACGCCGGCAGGCCAACGCAACGCTAACCCACGGCGCCCGCCCCGCGACAGATGCGGGGCATTCCAGGAGAAACTATGTCAGTTGCAAACCCCACTCGCGATGATTTCGCGAGCCTGCTCGAAGAATCATTTTCCGCCGGCCATTCCGGCGAAGGCCAGGTCGTCAAGGGCATCATCACTGCCATTGAAAAGGACATGGCCATCATCGACGTTGGCCTCAAGGTCGAAGGCCGCGTGCCGCTGAAGGAATTCGGCGTCAAGGGCAAGGACACGACCCTCAAGGTCGGCGACACGGTCGAGGTCTATGTCGAGCGTATCGAGAACGCGCTTGGCGAAGCCATGCTGTCGCGCGAAAAGGCCCGCCGCGAAGAGAGCTGGGTCCGTCTCGAAGAGAAGTTCACCAAGGGCGAACGCGTCGAAGGCGTCATCTTCAACCAGGTCAAGGGCGGCTTCACCGTTGACCTCGACGGTGCCGTGGCCTTCCTGCCGCGCAGCCAGGTCGATATCCGCCCGATCCGCGACGTCTCGCCGCTGATGCACAACCCGCAGCCCTTCGAGATCCTAAAGATGGATCGCCGCCGCGGCAACATCGTGGTGTCGCGCCGCACCGTGCTTGAGGAAAGCCGCGCCGAACAGCGTTCGGAAATCGTGCAGAATCTCGAAGAAGGCCAGGTGGTCGAAGGCGTCGTCAAGAACATCACCGACTATGGTGCGTTCGTCGACCTCGGCGGCATCGATGGCCTGCTGCACGTCACCGACATGGCATGGCGCCGCGTCAATCATCCGACCGAAATCCTCAATATCGGCCAGACGGTCAAGGTGCAGATCATCCGCATCAACCAGGAAACCCACCGCATCTCGCTCGGCATGAAGCAGCTCGAGAGCGATCCGTGGTCCGAGATCGGCACCAAGTTCCCGATCGGTAAGAAGATCAAGGGTACCGTCACCAACATCACCGACTACGGCGCATTCGTCGAGCTGGAGCCGGGCATCGAAGGCCTCATCCACGTTTCGGAAATGTCGTGGACCAAGAAGAACGTGCATCCCGGCAAGATCCTGTCGACAACGCAGGAAGTCGACGTGGTGGTGCTCGAAGTCGATCCGGCCAAGCGCCGCATCTCGCTCGGCCTCAAGCAGACGCTGGAGAACCCGTGGGAGGCCTTCGCGCGCAGCCATCCGGTCGGCAGCCAGGTCGAGGGCGAGGTCAAGAACAAGACCGAGTTCGGCCTGTTCATCGGCCTCGAAGGCGACGTCGACGGCATGGTCCACCTTTCCGACCTCGACTGGACCCGTCCGGGCGAGCAGGTGATCGAGGAGTACAATCGCGGTGACATGGTCAAGGCGCAGGTGCTCGACGTCGACATAGACAAGGAGCGCATCTCGCTCGGCATCAAGCAGCTGGCCAAGGACACGGTCGGCGAAGCAGCGACGTCAGGCGAACTGCGCAAGAACGCAGTCGTCACCTGCGAGGTTATCGGCGTGAAGGATGGCGGTCTGGAAGTGCGGCTGGTCGACAGCGGCATCGAGACCTTCATCAAGCGCTCCGACCTCAGCCGTGACCGCGACGAGCAGCGCCCCGAGCGCTTCACCGTCGGCCAGAAAGTCGACGCCCGCGTCATCGCCTTCGACAAGAAGACCCGCAAGCTGCAGGTCTCGATCAAGGCGCTGGAAATCGCCGAAGAGAAGGAAGCGGTCGCTCAGTACGGCTCAACCGATTCCGGCGCTTCGCTGGGCGATATTTTGGGTGCCGCGCTGAAGAAGCAGGGCAGCTAAGCCAACACCGCGCCTCGCGCGGGTTATAAACGAAACAAAAAGCCCCGCCGGAACGATCCGGCGGGGCTTTTGCTTGTGAGCCTTGCTTGCGACGGACCGCAGGCTCAGGCCCGGCCGTAGAGTGGCACCAGCGTGCCGCTGATCGCCATGTTGGCCGGCGAGGCGAGATAGGCAATGGCCTCGGCGGCCGCTTCAAGGCTGACCCATCTGCTGAAATCTGCGTTCGGCATGTCAGCCCGGTTGGCCGGCGTGTCGAGCGTCGAGGGCGCCACGGCATTGACCAGGATGCCGTTGCCCTTCAGCTCTTCGGCCATCGCCACGGTCATCGCGGCGACTGCCGCCTTGGCGGCGGCGTAGGCCACCTTGCCGGAGCCGCGCCGCGGATCGAGCCCGGCTCGCGCGGTGACATTGACGATGCGGCCCGGCACGGAAGATCCCAGCATCGAGCGTATCGCCGCGCGGCAGCACAGAAAGGTGGTGCGGGCATTGGTGTCCATCATCTCGGCGAAGGAGGCGGGTTCGATCTTCTCGACCGGCGCCGCGGTGAAGCCGCCGGCAAGATGCACCGATGCCCATAGATCTGGAACGCTGGCATAGAAGGCGGCGACCTTGGCAGGGTCGGCAAGGTCGACATTGTGCGCCAGCCTGACGCGGTCATGCGCCGGAAAGGGAAAATGCGCAGGCGCGGCAGCGTGGGCATTGGGCACATGGCAGATCGCGCCCTGCTCCAGCAGTTTTCCTACGACCGCGCCGCCAAGGGCACCGGTGCCGCCGGTCACCACGATATGTCTGCCGTCCAGTGTTTCCGTCATATTCGACCGCTCCGTCATTGCGCGCCGCCGATGCGGAAGGTCGCGCCTTTCGCGCGATCACTCAACCGAAATCTCGATGACGTAAGGTCGTCCAGTCGCCCGCGCGCGCCCAAGCGCGTCCGCCAAGCCGCCGGTGCCGGAAATCCGCTCGGCGGCAATGCCGTACGCTTCGGCCAATTTGCAGAAATCCGGCGGTGCCGGGGAGACGCCGACCGGCTCGACGCCGACGTCGAGCATCGAGGTTTCGATCTCGCGGTAGCCACGATTGTTCCAGACGGCGAAGATCACCGGCGCCGCCGCGTCGAGCGCGGCGCCCAGTTCCGGCAGGGTGAACTGGAAGCCGCCGTCGCCGGTGAGGCAAACGACCGGCGCCTCAGGCCTGGCAAGGACGGCACCGATCGCCGCCGGCGGGCCATAGCCAAGCGCGCCGAAGCCGGTGGCGGCGTTGAACCAGCCGCCCGGCCGGTCGTGATCGTAATAGAGGTTGGCGGCGTAGACCGGCTGGGTCGAATCGCCGACGATGATCGCGCCAGGCAGCGCATCGCGGATCGTCTCGACGGCGCGCAGTTGCGCCTGCATAGCCGGGCCGATCTCGGCAAAGGCCGCTTGCCGCGTCGCGGCGGCGCGAGCGGCGCCGTCGACCGATTGCGCCTGGCCCGTGCCGAGTTCGGCACGCAGCGCCTCGAGCGCTGCACCGCAATCGGCATGGATCGAAATCCGGGCCGGCCGGCGGGCAAGCTGCTCGGCGCCGATGTCGATGCGGATCAGATTGGCAGGCAGGACAAAACCGCCGTCGCCATAGCCATCATAGTCGGTCGGACCGAATTCGGTGCCAGCGGCAATGACCAGGTCGGCGCCGGCCATCAGCGCACGCACCGCCTTCAGGCTGGGGCTGGCCGGCACGCCAAGTGGATGACGATAGAGCAGGCCGCGCGCATTAGCGGTCTGGACGACCGGCGCTCCCAGCCTCTCGGCCAGGTGCTGCAACGGCGCTTCGGCGGCCTTGGCGCCGCCTCCGGCGAGGATAAGCGGCCGGCGGGCAGACGCGCACAGCCTTGCCGCCTCTGCAATCGCCACTACATCCGGCTCGGGCGGCGCTGAATTCCGCAGCAGCGGCACGATGCCGTTGGCCGGCATGGTCATGACATCGGTCGGGATCTCAATATGCACCGGACCCGGACGCGAGGATGAGAACAGCGCAAAGGCGCGGGCGAGCACGCCGGGCAGTTCGCCGGCCTCGGTGACACGGTGCGAAAACAGCGCCACCTTCTCCATCATGCCGCGCTGGTCCGGCAGTTCATGCAGATGGCCAAGGCCTTTGCCCAGCGTCGGCGTGGCGTTGACGCCCGAGATCACCAGCATCGGCACCGAATCGGCGCGCGCCTGACCCATGGCGGTGATGGTGTTGGTCAGCCCCGGCCCGGTGATGACGAAGGCGATACCCGGCCTGCCGCTGGCGCGCGCATAGCCGTCAGCCATGAAGCCGGCGCCCTGCTCGTGGCGCGGCGTGACGTGACGGATCTTCGATCGCGCAAGCCCGCGATAGAGCTCGACCGTGTGTACGCCGGGAATGCCGAAGACGGTGTCGACGCCGTGCGCTTCGAGCAAGGTGATGAGCGCTTCGCCGATGGTCGTCATTGTCTTAACACCGGGCGCGTGAGGCAGGTAGGGCCGCCCTCGCAGGCAATGCACAGCGCATCGGCCTCGAATGTCGAGACCGTACAGCCGGCGGCTTGCATGGCAGCCGCCGTCTTCGGAAAACCGGCAACGGCGATAACCTGGCGCGGCGCGGTCGGCAGCACGTTGAGGCTGAGCCCATTCGAGGCGAAGAATTCGTCGGCGTCGCCCTCGACCAGCCGAATGGCGCGTTCGCGCAGCATCTGGTGGAAGGCGACCGGCAGGAGGGGCGCATAGACCAGCGCCAGATCGTCTGCGAGCGGGCTGATCACCGACATCAGGTGCAGGCAGGCCTCCTCGCCCTGCCAGAGCGGCAGGTCGAAGCCATAGACCTGGATGCCTTTGGGTGAAAGCAGGTTGGAGAGCTGCTGGATGCCGTGCTGATTGGTGCGCACGCCGCGGCCGATGGCCAGCGTGTTTGCATCCACCCACACACAGTCGCCGCCCTCGACCTGGCCGGGAGCCTCGATTCGGCCGAGGACGGGGATGCCCATGCGCCCATAGGCTGACTCGTGGAGGCTGGGCTCGGGCCGGCGCAGCGCCTTGCCCATGGCAAGGATGACCGCGCCATGATCAGTCATCAGCGAGGGATCGTGGGTAAAAACCGAATCGGCAAGCCCGTCGTCGGCGTCACTCAGCCATTCGATTTCGGCGCCTGAGGCCGAAATCAGCCTGGCCAGCGCATCATGCTGGACCGCCGCTTTTTGCGGATTGAAGCCGGGGCCATAGTGCCACTCCAGCGCTTCGGCCCGACGCATGGCGCCGGCAGCGGAGCGCATCAGCACGCGCTGCAGCGTCCCGGCCATCGACTGCGACCCGTATGCTTTGCCCACTAAATTCTCCTGAAACGCGCCCCTCCTGCCAATAGCCACTCGGCAGGCGGTGATCAATGGTCCAAAAAACTGCGGTTGACGGAGACAAGCGGAACGGTCCATCTTGAGAATCGGAACGCTGTCCAGTGACGGGTAATGGGTAAAAAATTCCAGCAAGGACTGCCTCGGCTGCTCCGCGGGGCACCGCGACGATGACAGCGCCGGCCACTGCCCTGAAGCATACGGCGCAGAACGGCGCTGCCGAAGCCATCCACGTCGAGAACCTGCACAAGAATTTCGGCAAGCTGCATGTATTGAAGGGCGTTTCGCTGTCGGCGCGCGATGGCGAGGTGATCGCCATCATTGGCGGCAGCGGCTCGGGCAAATCGACGCTGCTGCGCTGCATCAACTGCCTGGAGAACCCGACCAGCGGCATTATCCGGGTCAATGGCGAAGAGATAAAGCTGAAGGCCGACAGCTACGGCCACACCGTGCCCGCAGACCGCAAGCAGATCGAACGCATCCGCTCCAAGCTTGGCATGGTCTTCCAGAACTTCAATCTGTGGAGCCACATGACGTTGATCGAGAACGTCATCGAGGTTCCCGTGCATGTGCTCGGCGTCAAGCGCGATGTGGCGATCGGCGAGGCGGAAAAATTGCTCGCCCGCGTTGGCTTGGCCGAAAAACGCGACGTCTATCCTGCCTATCTGTCGGGCGGCCAACAGCAGCGCGCCGCGATCGCCAGGGCGCTGGCCATCAATCCGCGCGTCATGCTGTTCGATGAGCCGACTTCGGCGCTCGACCCGGAACTCGTCGGCGAGGTGCTGAAGGTGATCGGCGACCTGGCGCGCGAAGGCCGCACCATGGTGCTGGTCACCCATGAGATGAAGTTTGCCCGCGAGGTCGCGACGCACGTCGTTTACCTCCATAACGGGCTGGTCGAGGAAGAAGGGCCGCCGGAACAGATCTTCGGCGCACCAAAATCCGAAAGGCTGAAGCAGTTCATCCGCAACATCAGTTAAACTGTGGGCGGACGAAAACCGGGAACAACAACAAAACTGGGAGTCATGACGATGAAGATTATTCTCAAGACCTTTGCCGCAGCGCTGCTGGTTGGCGTTGCCGCCATGGGCGTGGCCAAGGCCGATCCGGTCAAGATCGGTGTCGCTGCCGAGCCCTATCCGCCGTTCACCTCGCCGGATGCTTCCGGCAAATGGGTCGGTTGGGAAATCGAATTCATCGACGCTGTCTGCGCCGAAGAGAAGCTCGACTGCGTCATCACGCCGGTCGCCTGGGACGGCATCATCCCGGCGTTGACGACCAAGAAGATCGACGTCATCGCCAGCTCGATGTCGATCACCGACGAACGCAAGAAGACGATCGACTTCTCCGACAAATATTACAACACCCCGACTGCGATCATCGGGCCGAAGGACCAGAAGTTCGGCTCGACACCGGAGGACCTCAAGGGCAAGATCATCGGCGTCCAGGTCTCGACCGTACACGCCGACTACGCCAAGAAGCACTTCGCCGACGCGGCGGAAATCAAGGAATACCAGACCCAGGACGAGGCCAACCAGGATCTTGCCGCCGGCCGGGTCGACGCGGTGCAGGCCGATTCCATCGCCCTCGACGCCTTCCTGAAATCGGACCAGGGCAAGCAATGCTGCGATCTGAAAGGCATGGTCGCGCCGGATCTGGCCATTCTCGGGCCCGGCGTCGGCGCCGGCGTCCGCAAGGAAGACACCGAGTTGAAGGAAAAGATCAACGCCGGTATCAAGGCCATCCGCGCCAACGGCAAATATGACGAGATTTCGAAGAAATACTTCGACTTTGATATTTACGGCTCCGACACGCAGTCGAACTGACGGCCTCATCCATGAGCGATTAACCACGCGGCCCCGATAGAGCCGCGTGGTTGGTCGAAATCCATCGACGCGAGCTTCCGCGGGCGGAAATCGCCGGCGGTTTTAGCGCCAGCAATTCGAGGGCGACGCTGATCGACGCATTTGTTCCGGCTTGGGCCGCCTCTGCCATCGCGCTTCTCTCGCCCGTGCCGCCGGGCTGGGGTGGAACGCTCATCGTCGGGCTGCTCCATACGATCGAGATTGCGGTCGGCGCCACCTGTCTCGGCCTTTTGATCGGCATCGGCGGCGCCTCCGGCAAGCTGTATGGTGGTCCGGTGGTGCGCGATCTCCTGGCAGTCTATACGACCGTCGTGCGCGCCGTGCCGGAGCTGGTGCTGATCCTTCTGCTCTATTACGCCGGCACCGACCTGATCAATCAGATGCTGACGGCAACGGGCTATCAGCGTATGGACATTAGCGGGCTGGCGGCCGGCATTGCCGTGCTCGGCTTCGTCCAGGGCGCCTATTCGACCGAGGTGATCCGCGGCGCGATCCTCGCCATTCCGCAGGGCCAGATCGAAGCCGCGCGCGCCTATGGCATGTCTCCCGGCCTGCTGCTGCGGCGCATCACGCTGCCGGCGATGCTGCCGTTCGCCATACCCGGCCTTGCCAATCTCTGGCTGATCGCCACCAAGGACACAGCCCTGCTGGCGGTCGTCGGCTTTTTCGAGCTGACATTGGCGACACGGCAGGCGGCCGGCGTGACCAAAGCCTATCTGACATTCTTTATCGCCGCCGGCGCGATCTACCTTCTGTTGACGCTGGTTTCGAACCTGATCATCGGCCGCATCGAGACATGGGCCCGCCGCGGCATGCCGTCGCTCAAGGAGGCTCGGTGATGGCTGGCCCGGCGATGACTGGCGAAGCGGCCGTCGAGATAGCCGCACGCGCTTCGCTGTGGCTGAAGCCGCATCGTATCGCGCTGATCCTGATCGCGCTGGGGCTGGTTTTGGCGGCGGCCGTCTTCATGCGCTGGGACTGGCTGCCGAAATATTACGGGATGGGATTGCTCGGCATCTGGCGCGCGCTGTGGATTCTTGCCGTCACCTGCACGCTGGGCTTCCTGCTCGCCATGCCGCTCGGACTGGCACAAGCCGCAGGCTCTTTCTGGTTCGCGGCGCCCGCCAAGGCCTTCTGCACGGTCATCAGGGGAACGCCGCTGCTGCTGCAGCTCTGGTTGCTCTATTACGGGCTGGGCTCGCTGTTTCCACAATATCCATGGATTCGCGAGTCCTGGATGTGGCCCTATCTGAGGCAGGCATGGCCCTATGGCGTGCTCGGGCTGACGCTGTCCTTCGCCGGCTATGAGGGCGAGGTGATGCGAGGCGCTTTTGCCGGCGTACCGAAAGGCCAATTGGAAGCCGCCCGCGCCTTCGGCATGAGCCGGTGGAGGATTTTCCGGCGAATCTGGCTGCCGCAGGCCTTCTACCGCGCGTTGCCGACACTGACGGGCGAAATCGTGCTGCAGCTGAAATCGACGCCGCTGGTGGCGACCATCAGCGTGATCGACATATTCGCCGTCTCCTCCAAAGTGCGGCAGGATACCTATCTCACCTATGAACCCTTGCTGCTCTTGGCGTTGATCTATATGGCGATCACCGGCATCCTCGTCTTCACCCTGGGCAAGATCGAGGCGCGGATCCCGAACAAGGTTGGTTAGGTGAATAGTGAATGGTGAATAGTCAGTAGTGCGTAGCCCCTATGTTACCGGCTAAGTCCCCACTCACCATTCACTATTCACCATTCACCCATTCCCTCAGATATCCATGGCAATCACAATGCAACTCAGTCTCGACCAGGCGACAGGGCTGTGCCGGATGGCCGCACTTGGCGCTGGCGCCAACGAAGAGGCGGCGCAGTCGCTGGCTGCCTCGATCGTCGCGGCCGAGGCGGAAGGACTGTCGACCGTTGGGCTGTCGCACTTCATCGATTATCTCGAAGCGCTGGAAGCCGGCCGCATCGACGGCAACGCCGATCCGGTGATCACCAGGCCGGCGCTCGCGGTCTATCTCTCCGATGCGCGCGGCGGACTGGCGCATACCGGTTTCGACCGCACGATCGATGACCTCGCCAAGGCGGCGCGGCTGTTCGGCGTCGCGATTTTTTCGCAGAAGAATGCCTATACGTGCGGCGCGCTCGGCTATTTCACCGGAAGGCTGGCCGCGCAGGGATTGGTGTCGTTCGCCGCCACCAACGGCCCGGCCGTGCTTGCCGGCTCGGGCTCGGTCAAGCCGGTCTACTGCACCAACCCGATGTCCTTTGCGGCACCCGCCGCGGACGGGGCGGCGCTGGTCATCGACCAATCGTCGAGCGCCACCGCCTTCGTCAACATCCGCAAGGCGGCCGAGGACGGCAAGAAGATACCCGAAGGCTGGGCACTGGATGCGAGCGGCAATCCGACCACGGACCCGGCAGCTGCAATGAAGGGCGCCATGCTTGCCTTCGGCGGCCAGCGCGGCGCCAACATCGCGCTGATGGTCGAGGTGCTGGCTGCGGGCCTGTCGGGCGCCAACTGGTCGCTCGATGCGCCATGGTTCAGCGGCGGGCCGGACAGTCCGGGGACCGGCCTGTTCGTGCTTGCCGTCGAGCCCAAGCTGCTCGATCCGGACTTCGAAAAGCGGATGAAGGATCAACTCGACCGGCTGCGGCGGCGCTATGGCGTGCATGTGCCGGGGCGTGCCCGGGCCGAGGCCGCGGAGAAGGCGGCGGCGCGCGGCATAAGCGCGCCGAAAGCCGTGGTGCAGCGCATTTCCGAATTCGCCGCCCGCTATTCGTCCTGAAGAAATTCGTTTGTCCGATGAGCGGCTGAGAACGCCTGCCGATCCGGCAGCGCGAGCCTACTTCCCGCAATAATGATCGTTGATGACGTTCGCCGCATTCGCGTCCGGCCCTACCCTGTTGTAGGAGCAGGGTTCGGCGGCCGTCGTGAACAGGTGGTTGTCATAGTAGCGCGGGCCACCGAACAGAATGTCGATGATGTTGCCGTTGGCCGGAACGTAGCGTTCGGGTTGAGCTTGGTGGTGATGCCGGTTTGCCGCGAATGCCGAGGCACCAATGCTGCAGCCTGTTGCGAAAGCCAGAGCGAAGATCGCAACGCGTTTTGTCGTCATCGGCAATATCCTCCATTCGGAATCAAACCATACATCCTAAAATCGCCGGCCGGAACAAAGGTTCCTGTCCCGAATGGAGTTACCCTAAAGCCCGGCGTCGGCGGGTTTTCTGCCGTTTCCAACGGATACTGGAAATCATGCTTCAACAATGCCGGGCGACCGATGGTCACCCTTTGCCTTTGGCGCGAAACCGACTATGAAACGGCTTCAAACCAAACCATCTGGATAGCCCGCCGGAGCCAGCCATGACCGAAATCCTGCAGACCCCAAAGCTCGTCGTCGTGTTCGGCGGCTCCGGCTTTGTCGGTCGTCATGTCGTGCGGGCGCTGGCCAAGCGCGGCTACCGCATCCGGGTTGCCTGCCGTCGGCCCGATCTCGCCGGCCACCTGCAGCCGCTCGGCAATGTCGGGCAGATCCAGCCGGTGCAGGCCAATGTCCGGGTGCGCTGGTCGGTCGACCGCGCCGTGCAAGGCGCGGACCATGTCGTCAATCTGGTTGCGATCGCGCATGAGGCCGGCCGGCAGAAATTCACTGCCGTCCACGAATTCGGCGCGCGCGCTGTCGCTGAAGCGGCGCGCGCCGTCGGCGCCGGCCTCACCCACATCTCGGCTCTGGGAGCGGATCTCCACGCGCAATCGGACTACGCGCGTACCAAGGCGCTCGGCGAAAAGGCTGTTCTGGAGACGGTCCAAGACGCCGTGATCTTGCGGCCATCGATCAATTTCGGGCCGGAGGACGGTTTCTTCAACCGCTTTGCCAACATGGCCCGCTTTTCCCCGGTGCTGCCGCTGATCGGCGGCGGGCAGACGAGATTCCAGCCGGTCTATGTCGGCGACGTCGCCGAAGCGGTGGCGCATTCGGTCGACGGCAAGGTCCAGGGCGGCCGGATATATGAACTCGGCGGGCCGCAAGTGCTTACCTTCAAGGAATGCATGCAACAGCTGCTTATCATCATCGGACGCAAGCGGTTTTTGCTGCCCGTGCCATGGTGGCTGGCGAACCTCCAGGCATCAATTCTCGGGCTGTTGCCCAATCCGTTGTTGACCAAGGACCAGGTCCTGCTGTTGCGCCAGCACAATGTCGTGTCGGAAGCCGCCGTCAAGGACAACCGGACGCTCGCCGGCCTCGGGATCCAGCCACGGTCGATCGGAACCATCCTGCCCAGCTATCTCTGGCGCTACCGCGCCGCCGGCCAGTTCCAACGCAAGTCCGCCGCATAATACAAACGGACGTCGGTTGCCTACGAGGCGCGCCGGGTGACCTGCATCGGCAGGCCGCCTTGCGGCTGCGTCGTCAGCTTCTGCACCGGCCAGGGGCGGGTTTCCGCGGTGGCGTCGAAACGGTAGCGCGACAGCATGATCGCCAACGCGATGATTGCCTCCTGCATGGCAAAGCTGGCGCCGATGCAGACGCGAGGCCCGGCGCCGAACGGCAAATACTGGAAACGGTCGATCTTCTCGCGGTTTCCCGGATGGAAGCGTTCCGGCATGAAGGCGTCGGGCCTGTCCCACAGCTTGCGATGGCGGTGGACGACCCACGGCATCACCAGCACCGCGGCACGTCGCGGTATGTAGAGGCCGTTCCAGGTTTCGGGCTCGATCGGTTCGCGGTTGATCGATGGCGCCGGCGGATAGAGCCTGAGCGCCTCTTCGAAGGCGGCACGGGTGAGCGGCATGGCGTCGAGCCATTTCGTCGGGTCGGGCTCACGCGCCAGCACGGCATCGATCTCGTGCTCGATCTTTTCGCGCTCCCACGGCGCTTCGGCAAGGCAGTAGAGCGTCCAGCCGAGCGCCCTGGCCGTAGTCTCGTGGCCGGCGCCGATAAAGGTGATGATGTTGTCCTCGACCTCGGCCCGGGTCAGCCCGCCCGGTCCCTCCGCTTTCAACAGCAGCGTGAGAAAATCCTGCGGCACCGTGTCCGGATCACGCTTCAACCGCGCCTCGCGCATCTGCACCGTGTCGGTGACGATCTTGCGGAAGTAGGCCATTGTCTTGCGGCCGCGGATGCGGGTCAGACGCGGCAGCCAATCGGGTGCCCGCAACAGGTCGAGCGGATCGACCCGACCCATGGTCTCGAACAGGCGGTCGATCTCCTTGGCAAAGCTGCCCGGCTCGCCTGAAATCTCACCGGAAAACAGCGTCTCGGCCAGGATGTCAAAGGTAAGCAGCGTCATGTCGTGAGCGATGTCGAACGTGCCGCCGCCCTCGTAGCGCGTGACGAACTCCCGCGTGCGCCTCAGCATCGGCTCGGCAAAACCGAAGATATGGCGCGGCGTGAACACCGGCGCCATGGCCTTGCGTGAACGCCTCCACACCTCGCCCTCGGCGGTCAGCAAGCCGTCGCGCAGGATCGGCCGCAGGATCAGCTGGCGAACCGTCGCCATCTTGTAGTTCTTGGCGTTATCGACCAGCACGTGGCGAATGAGACCGGGGTCGTTGGCGATGACCAGCGGCCCGCCGATGCCGGTCACCGAAATCCAGGGCTCGTTGTAGGTCGGCTCGCCCCACAGTTCGAGCGGATTGCGGTAGACGATGCGGATCATCTCCAGCGTCGAGGGCGGCGCGGTGCGCGGCTTCGGCGCCGGCGGGACGAAGGGGACTGGCTGACTGTCCATGACTTGCTCCGCTGACACCTCAATGTAGTGGCGGGCAAGGCAGGCGTCCATGTGAGCGGACGACAAGGTGATGCATCCGCTCTCTGTAATGTGACCCGGGCACCGGAAAGTGCCTGCTTGCTGTGTCCGGCTGCGTGTCTTAGGTGGCAGCACCACAGATGTCAGAACCGGCGGGAGCCTGCCTTGAAGCACCAGTTGAACGTCATCATCGGCAGCACGCGGCCGGGCCGCGCCGGACCCGCTTTCGCAAAGTGGCTGGAGAGCTTTGCGCGCGAGCATGGCAAATTCGAGCCGGTGCTCACTGACATCGCCGCATTCAACCTGCCGGTGCTGGACGAGCCGCATCATCCGAGACTCGGCAAATACGAAAACAGCCACACGAAAGCCTGGTCGAAAGCAATCGACGCAGCCGACGCATTCGTCTTCGTGGCGCCGGAGTACAATTATTTCACCGCTCCCGCGATCGTCAACGCGGTCGACTACCTGCTCAGGGAATGGCGATACAAGCCGGCCGCCATCCTCAGCTACGGCGGTGTCTCCGGCGGTTTGCGAGCGGCGCAGGCGGTCAAACCGTTGCTGACCGCCGTCGGTGTCATGCCGATTCCGGAAGGCGTGGCGCTGCCGATGTACCAGAAGCTGCTCGACGAGACCGGCGCCTTCCTGCCCAGCGAGCAGGTGCTCGGCGGGGCCAGGACCATGCTGGACGAGCTGTTCCGCTGGAGCGAAGCGCTGAGGCCGATGCGCGCCAGCTAACAACGCGAACGGCCGAACTGGCCGATGCCATAACTTGCTCATGCCATAAAGAGATGGAATGCTCCGGCAAATGACCGGGCCGGGGCGGTTCGATTTGCGTTTTCTGTTTGCCTTGCTGCTGATCCTCTCGACGGCCTCCGCTGCAATGGCGGAGCGGCGCGCTGCGCTGGTCATCGCCGAGAACGACTACCGGCTGATCCGGCCGCTCGCCAATCCCGTCAATGACGGCGAGATCATGGAAACTGTGCTGAGGAAGCTCGGTTTCGAGGTCTTCCTCGAAACCAACCGCGACCTGCGGCGCATGCGCCGGGCGCTTGACGATTTCCGCGAGGATGCCAAAGGCGCCGACGTGGCACTGGTGTTCTTCTCCGGCCACGGCGTCGAGATAGCCGGCGAGAATCGGCTCCTGCCGGTCGATGCAGACGCGTCGTCGCTCGCTACGCTGGAACGGACCAGCCTGCCGCTGGAGGAGATCCGCGCGACCGTCGCCGCCACCAGCAAGGTCGGACTGATCGTGCTCGATGCCTGCCGCAGCGATCCGTTTGCGGCTACGGGCGGCGAAGGCCGCGGCGCAGCGGCGCTGGTAAAAGAGGTCAGCGACAAGGTCCGGCCGGGTCTTGGCCGCATCGGGCGGGCAGAAAACATCCTGTTTGCCTTCTCGGCGGCGCCCGGCGAGACCGCCGCGGATGGGACGGACCAGAATTCGCCGTTTACCGCGGCGCTGACGAAATACCTCGGCACCGAAGGTCTCGAGATCCGCTCCGTGCTGACGCTCGTGCAGCAGGAGGTTTACGACCTCTCGCGCGGCAAGCAATTGCCCTATGTCGAGAGCGGCCTGCCGCAGCTGTTCTTTGCCGCCTCGGCCAAGGAGAAATTGCCGGAACGCGAACGCCTGTTGCTGGCCATGGCCGAGGTGACGCCTCAGATGCGCGGCGAAGTGGAGAAGATCGCCAGCGACGCCGACATGCCGCTGGCACCGCTCTATGGCGCGTTGATCAGTTCCGATGCCGGCCACCTCTCCGCGGACAGTCTGAACGCCAGGCTGCGTGAGGCAGCCGACGCCTTCGTCAAGGTGCGGAGCGAAATGCAGACGCTTGGATCCGACGATCTCAGAGTGTCGGCGTTGCGCCGGCAGGCCGAAGAGCAGCTTTCGCTGGGAGCGTTCGATGCGGCGCGGAAAAAGCTCGCCGAGGCAGCCGAGATCGACAGTGTCTCTCGCAACGCTTTGAAGGCCAATTTCGTCAGCCGCACGCTCTCCGAGGCCGCAACGCGCTATTTGTCCGGCGGGGCGGCGCGCGCCGACCTCGACTACGCCACAGCCATCAAGGACTATGAGTCCGTGCTCGCGCTTTATGACGAAGCCGGACAGGTGGTGCTGTCGCTCGACGACGCCGACCGCTTGATCCGCACGCTGGACGAGCTCGGCAAGCTGTATACCACGGTCGGCAATATCGATGCGGCTGGCCGTGCCTTCGAGGCGCTGCAAGCCGATCTCGAGCGGCGGTCGCATCATGAAACCGATCTCAACGTGAAGCGCGACTTCGCCGTCAGCTACGTCAAGCTCGGCAACGTGCGGATGGCGCAAGGCAATCTGCCGTCAGCGCTGCAGAATTATGAGACCGCCAAGACCATTCTGCAGGGCCTGACCGAGGCAGAACCGGACAATCTGGAGTGGTTCGGCGACCTCGCCATGGCCGACGACAAGATCGGCAACGTATTGGCGACGCAAGGCGATCTGGCCGGCGCCGCAGAGGTCTACCAGGAAAGCCTGTCGATCAAGAAACAGCTCGCCGCCGGAGAGCCGGACCGTGCCGAACTGCAGCGCGACCTGACCATCACCTACGATGAGATCGGTCACCTTGCCCATATCGCAGGCCAACTGGACAACGCACAGGCGGCCTATGAAGAGAGCCTGAAGGTGCGGCTGGCGCTGGTGGCGCACAAACCGGGAGACGCCGACCGGCAGCGTGACGTCTCGGTCAGCCACGATACGATAGGCGACCTGCTGCGCGAACGCGGCGACGCCGCCGGGGCGCTGGCGGCCTACAAGGAAGGTCTGGCGATCGTCAAGCAACTGGCGAAACGCGATCCGGACGACACCGAGTTGAAGCGCGACCTGTCGGTCGGCAACGCCAAGATCGGCAATGCGCTGAGCGACCAGCAGAATTGGCCGGCGGCACTTTCGGCTTATCGTGAGGCACTTTCGCAGGCCAGCGTGCTCGCCGCCGGCGACCCGAACAACACCGAATGGCAGCGCGACCTGTCCGTGTGCATCGAGAAAGTCGCCGGCATCCTGGCGATACAGGGCGACCACAAAGGCGCGCTGAAAGCCTATCTGGACAGCTACGCGATTGCGCAGAGGCTGGCCAAGCTCGATCCCGCCAATTCCGACTGGCAGCGGGACTTGTCGATAACGCTGTCCGAAGTCGCCACGCTGCGCCTCAGGCAGCGCGACGTCAGGGGCGCCCGGCAAGCCCTTCAGGACAGCCTGGCCATTCGCGAGAAACTTGCCCGGTCCGATCCGGACAACGCCACCTGGCAGCGCGACCTGGTGGTCGCCTATATCGACTACGCCCAAGTCGCAAAGGACCCGAAGGCTGTGCTTTCCAAGGCGCTCGACATGACGCTCGAGCTCGACCGGAGCGGGCGGTTGGCACCGCGCCACAAGTTCATGATCAAGTTTTTACGTGAGCGGCTGGCCAGGATCGAAGCCAGGCGCCGATAGCCTGCTCACGCGATGGTCATTCCGTTCCGAAATGCCTGCAAACCTTGGAAAAACCGCCTTTTGCGCCTATATCTACGACATTAGAAATGCGCGATTCGAAGCCGATTTTTCGCGCTCTGCACACGGCATCAATCAGACAGGTTTTCATGAGCGACCAGACCGACATCGCCAACGGCGTTGAAGCCGAATACGGCGCCGATTCCATCAAGGTTTTGAAGGGCTTGGATGCCGTTCGCAAGCGGCCGGGCATGTATATCGGCGATACCGACGACGGCTCGGGCCTGCACCACATGGTCTATGAGGTGGTCGACAACGCCATCGACGAAGCACTGGCCGGCCATGCCGACCTGGTGACGGTGACGCTCAATCCGGACGGATCGGTGACGGTCATCGACAATGGCCGCGGCATTCCGACCGATATCCACACCGGCGAAGGCATTTCAGCGGCCGAAGTGATCATGACGCAGCTGCATGCCGGCGGCAAGTTCGACCAGAACTCCTACAAGGTCTCAGGCGGCCTGCACGGCGTCGGCGTGTCGGTCGTCAACGCCCTGTCGGCCTGGCTGAAACTGAAGATCCGCCGCAACGGCCAGATCTACGAGATGAGTTTCACGCATGGCAATGCCGACGCGCCGCTGCGCATCACCGGCAGTTATGAACAAGACAAGGTCCCCGGCACCTATGAAGGGCGCAGCGGCAGCGAAATCACGTTTTTGCCGTCGTCCGAGACTTTCACCATGGTCGAATTCGACTACGGTACGCTGGAGCATCGGCTGCGCGAACTCGCCTTCCTGAACTCCGGCGTGCGCATCGTTTTGACCGATGCCCGCCATGCCGACATCATGCGCCATGAATTGCACTACGATGGCGGCCTCGAAGAGTTCGTCCGATATCTCGACCGGACGAAGAAGCCGTTGCTCGACAAGCCGATCTCGATCCGCGCCGAGCGCGACGGCATCACGGTCGAAGTCGCCATGTGGTGGAACGACAGCTACCATGAGAACGTGCTGGCCTTCACCAACAACATCCCGCAACGCGACGGCGGCACGCATCTGGCAGGCTTCCGCGGTGCGCTGACGCGCCAGATAACCGGCTATGGCGACTCCTCGGGCCTGACCAAGAAGGAAAAAGTGGCGCTGATCGGCGATGATTGCCGCGAAGGGCTGACCGCGGTGCTGTCGGTCAAGGTTCCCGACCCGAAATTCTCCTCGCAGACCAAGGACAAGCTGGTGTCGTCCGAGGTCCGCCCGGTGGTCGAAGGGCTTGTCAACGAAGCGCTCGGCACCTGGCTCGAGGAGCACCCGACCGAGGGCAAGGCGGTCATCGAGAAGGTCATCCAGGCCGCTGCCGCGCGCGAAGCGGCGCGCAAGGCACGCGACATCACCCGCAAGAGTTCGCTCGGCGTCACCTCGCTGCCCGGCAAGCTGGCCGATTGCCAGGAGCGCGATCCGGCGAAATCCGAGATCTTTATCGTCGAGGGCGACAGCGCCGGCGGCTCGGCCAAGGGCGGCCGTTCGCGCCAGAACCAGGCCATTCTTCCGCTGCGCGGCAAGATCCTCAATGTCGAGCGCGCCCGCTTCGACCGCATGCTCGGCTCCGACATGATCGGCACGCTGATCACCGCGCTCGGCACCTCGATCGGCAAGGACGAGTTCAACGCCGACAAGCTGCGCTACCACAAGATCATCCTGATGACCGACGCCGATGTCGACGGCGCCCACATCCGCACCTTGCTGCTGACCTTCTTCTTCCGGCAGATGCCGGAACTGATCGAACGCGGGCATCTCTACATCGCGCAGCCGCCGCTCTACAAGGTGACGCGCGGGAAGAGCTCGCAATACATCAAGGACGAAGCCGCCTTCGAGGAATTCCTGATCGGCTCCGGGCTGGAAGAAGCGTCGCTTGCGCTCAGCACAGGCGAGGTGCGGGCTGGACAGGACCTGCGCAGCGCCATCGACGACGCCTTGGCTGTCCGCCAGCTCATCAACGGATTGCACACGCGCTATAACAGAGGCGTGGTCGAGCAGGCAGCGATTGCCGGCGCGCTCAACCCGGAGATCTTCACCGACCTCCGCCGCGCCAACGAGACGGCCGAGCGTGTTGCCCGTCGTCTCGACATTATCGCCGAGGATACCGAGCGCGGCTGGATCGGCCGCATGTCGACCTCGAACGAGGGCATTGGCGGCTATGTCTTCGAGCGAACGGTGCGCAGCGTCAAGGAGTTCGCGCATCTCGACCTGGCATTGATCAATTCCGCCGACGCACGCCAGCTCGACCGCTATGCGCCGCGCCTGGCGGAAATCTACGGCGAGCCGCCGGTGCTGCGCCGCAAGGATGTCTCGGAAACCATTTCGGGGCCGCTGGCACTGCTCAATGCCGTGTTTGCCACCGGCCGCAAGGGCCTGACCATGCAGCGCTACAAGGGCCTTGGCGAAATGAACGCCGAGCAGCTCTGGGAAACGACGCTCGACCCGAATGTGCGCTCGCTGTTACAGGTCAAGGTCAATGACGCGACTGATGCGGACAGCTTGTTTTCACGGCTGATGGGCGACGAGGTCGAGCCAAGGCGCGAATTCATCCAGGAAAATGCGCTGTCGGTTGCCAATCTGGACATCTGAGCCGCCATCCAGATACCCAGCCAGCAGGCATGAAGTGTATTGGTGCGCCTTGGCGCACCAATACGACTGCTGCAACGCAACAAAGATCACCAGGACCGCCGGAACGGAAAGGCTTTCAAGGCATTGTAGTTGATCACAATCGCCGCAGGAGGCATCCATGGGACGTGGCATTTTGCTCTGGCTTCTCGGAGTCCCAATTCCGATCATTATTCTGATCATGCTGTTCGCACGGTAGGGAGGCTTCGATGCAGTCCACCGTAACAGCTGTCGACGTTTCCGCCCCGACGGAATCCGCTTCCACTGCTGTCAGCTGGGGGCCAATCGTCGCCGGCGCCTTTGCTGCGTCAACGCTTACCTTCATCTTGATGCTGCTCGGCTCCGGGCTTGGGCTGAGCATGGTGTCGCCATGGTCCGGCTCGGGTGCGTCAGTCACCACTTTCGCCGTTTCCACCGCCGTCTGGCTGATCGTCGTGCAGTGGCTGTCGTCGGCCCTGGGCGGCTACCTCGCCGGGCGCCTGCGCACCAAATGGGTCGGCATCCACACCGATGAAGTCTTCTTCCGCGATACCGCTCACGGCTTCCTGGCCTGGGCGCTGGCGACGCTGCTCGTCGCCGGCGTGCTCGGCACGGCGCTTTCGGCCGCGATAGGTACCGGTGTCCAGGCTGCTTCGACTGTGGCATCGGGCGCGGCAATGGGCGCTTCGGCAGGTGCTGCTGCAAACGCGGGTAGCGCCTCGACTGACAACGCCACATCGTATTTCGTCGATACGCTGTTCCGCCCGGCCGATCCGGCAAGGCTCGCTGCCGCCAATCCGGAGAGCGACGCTGCGGCAACGGCGCAGGCATCGCGCATTCTAATCGCGAGTGCCGCAGCAGGCGAAATATCGGCCGACGACAAGACCTATCTGTCGCGGCTGGTGGCCGCCCGCACAGGCCTGTCCGAAGCGGATGCCACCGCTCGCGTCGATACGGTGATCGCCAGAGCGCAGGACGCCAAGGTCAAGGCCCAGCAGGCGGCCGACACCGCCAGAAAGGCAGGCGCCACCTTCTCGCTGATTGGCGCGCTGTCGCTGGTCGTCGGGGCCTTCATTGCCAGCGCGGCTGCAGCACTTGGCGGCAGGCAGCGCGACGACGAGGAAGCGATTTTCCTGACCAATCGTTGATCGGTGACTAAGCGAACTCGGTCCGCTTCGGGAAGATTACGCCCGAAGGGGACCTTGCTTTGAACTGCCGCCGCGGCATTGTCGTGCGCTGCTCGCCGCCTACAGCTCAGCTTCCAGTTTGCGGCCGAGATCGACCGCATCGCGCAGCACGGCAAGGTGCGAGCGCGGCTGTACGCCGGCCGGCGCGTTGACCTCGACGCCGCTCGCCGTCAGCGACCAGTAGAGCCTGTGCGTGAAGACGCGGCCGCCCGAGCCGCGCAGCTCGACCTGGATGTTTTCCACGCCGGGACCAAAATTTTCCGTCATCCGCCCTGAAATCGGGTCGCCGGTCAGCCAGCCATTGCCCCTGTCGAAAATATTGGTCCAGCGCGTCGCGGCAAACACCGCGCCATGATGCACCGCCCGCTGCGGCTTACCGGAATGGCTGCGCCCTTCCTGGTAGAGCATGGTCCCGCCCGCCGCCCTGTCGGCGATCGGCGGGCATGCCGAAAACAGGCGCTCGGCGATGCCGCGCCTGAATTCGGCGAGGTTGTAGGTCACCAGAAACTCGCTGTGGGTCAGCGGACTGCCGAGCGTGACGAAATCGCTGATCTTCCACGGCAGCGGATGATCGGCGTCGCCGACGCGAAGCTGCCGGTAGAGCTCCCATTGGCTGCGCCGGAATGCGGGGAGGTCATCGAGGCTGTCGGGCCAAGCGGAGGCATCGGCGGCCAGCGTCGCCTTGTCGACGGCGTGGATCGCCTTCAGCCTCGCTTTGTCGCGAATGGCTTCCAACTTTCTAGGCCTGAAATCGGCCCACAATATCTGCAACAGATCATAGGCGATGATCGACCCGAGGCTGTGCGAGACCAGCACGATGCGGTCATAGGCATCGTCCATCATGAGACGCTTCAGCAGCTTGAGGCCACGCTCGCGGACCAGCGCCCGCTTCTCGACCGTTGCCGCTTCGGCCCGCACATAGGCGGCGACGTCGCCGAAATAAGGCAAGCCAAACTGGTCCACCGACCAGATGACGAACGACGCCAGAACCGTGACAAGCACACCGGTCGTCCAGGAGATGTAGCCTTGCCAGGTCGACGTTGCGAGCGCCAGCGCCGCGCCGAGGACGACGAGGGTGGCCAAAAGCGTGACGACATAGAGTTTGAGCACATCGCGCGGAATATCGGCCGGCTTGCGCCAGAGCAGGGTCGTCACCCAGGCAGCAAGGCGGCTTCGGGTCGTGCCCTGGGTGATGTCGGCCCAGTAAAGCTCGTAGAAATCGGTGCGGCGGCCATCGACATCATAGGGCGTGGTGATCCGGCGGAGTTCGTGCGAATTGGTCCGACTGTCGGGCGTGATCCAGCTCTGGTTGATCTTCGCACCCATCGGGTCGGCCGGATCGGGGATATGGGCATAGAACGGTGCACGGGCCGGATCGTGGCTCCATACGGCCTGGACAAACTCCCTCAACGTGTCCATGGGACGCTGCTCGCCCATGCCGTGCACGACCACTACCGCCTGGCTGCGCTTGCGTGGCGCCTTCTCTGCTGCGGTCAGATCGGCGGCCGGCAATGCAGCAGAACCAGGGTCGGGCACCAGCACCTCCACGATGACGCCGTTAGCAAGACGACGGGTCGGCATCGTAGCTTCAGAACCGGTAGCAGCCAAGAAAAAGCCCGGTGCGGAGCCGGGCTGTATTCGACGATCGGCAGTGAGTTGGCAGCGACGCCGTTTCAGTGATCTATCGCTTTGACGATCTCCTCGGTCATCTTCTTGGCGTCGCCGAGCAGCATCATGGTGCCGTCCTTGTAGAACAGCGTGTTGTCGATGCCGGCATAGCCGGAGCCGAGCGAGCGCTTGACGAACAGGCAGGTGCGGGCCTTGTCGACATCGAGGATCGGCATGCCGTAGATCGGTGACGACTTGTCGTCACGGGCCGAGGGATTGGTGACGTCGTTGGCGCCGATGACATAGGCGACGTCGGCCTGCGCGAACTCAGAGTTGACGTCCTCCAGCTCGAACACTTCGTCATAAGGCACGTTGGCTTCGGCCAAGAGCACGTTCATGTGGCCGGGCATGCGGCCGGCAACCGGGTGGATGGCGTATTTGACGTCGACGCCGTTGGCCTTGAGCTTGTCGGCCATCTCGCGCAGCGCGTGCTGCGCCTGGGCGACGGCCATGCCGTAGCCCGGCACGATGATGACCTTTTGCGCATTCATCATCAGATAGGCGGCGTCCTCGGCCGAGCCCTGCTTGACCGTGCGCTCGATGCCGTCGTTGGCAATGGCTGATGTCTCGCCGCCGAAGCCGCCGAGGATGACCGAGATGAAGCTCCGGTTCATGCCTTTGCACATGATGTAAGACAGGATGGCGCCCGACGAGCCGACCAGCGCGCCGGTGATGATCAGCGCCAGATTGCCGAGCGTGAAGCCCAGGGCGGCCGCGGCCCAGCCCGAATAGGAATTCAGCATCGACACGACCACCGGCATATCGGCGCCACCGATCGGGATGATGAGAAGCACACCCAGCGCCAGCGAGGCGGCAACGATCAGCCAGAACACCACCTTGGACTCGGTGGTGACGAGCAGCACGATCAGCACGATCAGCGCAATGCCCAGGGCCGCGTTGATGAAGTGGCGGCCACCGATCATGATCGGCTTGCCCGACATGCGGCCGTCAAGCTTCAAGAAGGCGATGACCGAGCCGGTGAAGGTGATGGCACCTATGGCAACGCCGAGGCTCATCTCGATCAGTGCCTGGGCATGAATATCGGCGACCGTGCCGATGCCGAAGCTTTCCGGTGCATAGATGGCGGCGGCCGCCACCATGACCGCGGCAAGACCGACCAGCGAGTGGAAGGCGGCGACCAGCTGCGGCATCGAGGTCATGGCAATGCGCCGTGCCGTGACCGCACCGGCCGAGCCGCCTATCAGCAGCCCGAGCACTATGAGGCCGAAGCGCCCGGCCGAAGGGGTCGCCAGCGCCAGCGTCGTGGCGATGGCGATGCCCATGCCGATCATACCGTACATGTTGCCCTGGCGGCTGGTGGTCGGATGCGACAGGCCGCGCAATGCGAGGATGAACAGGATGCCGGAGACCAGATAGAGAAAGGAGGCGAAGTTGGCGTTCATAGCGGCCTACTTTTCCTTCTTCTTGTACATGGCCAGCATGCGCTGGGTGACGAGGAAGCCGCCGAAGATGTTGACCGATACCAGCATCAGAGCAACGAAGCCGAAGCCGGTGGCAAGCCCTGAGGCCGAGATGCCGACGGCCAGCAGCGCGCCGACGACGATGACCGAGGAAATGGCGTTGGTGACCGCCATCAGCGGCGTGTGCAGTGCCGGTGTGACGGACCACACGACGTAGTAGCCGACGAAGATCGCCAGGACAAAGATGGCGAAGCGAAAGACGAAGGGATCGATGGCACCGCCGGACAGCGCGTGAGCGGCGTCACCCGCCGCCTCGGTGCCGGGCGCGGCCGCCAGGTTCTGCACAGCGAGCCGCACGGCAGCTGTCGCCTGGTCGAGCTGGTCGAGGGCTTTCTGCAGCGTCTGATCCATCACGCGATCCCTCCGGTGGTCTTAGGCTTCCTCGCAGCGGCCGTTTTCTTCGCAGCCGGCTTCGCCGAAGCCTCGGCAACCATCGTCCTGGCCGGAATGGCCGGTGGCTCGACATATTGGCCCTTTGGCGGCTCCTGCTCAGCCTTTGCGAAAGCCGGATGCACGATCTTGCCGGCATCGGTCAGCATGGTTGCCTTGACCAGCTCGTCGTCGCGGTTGATGGCCAGCGTCTTCGCCGCCTTGTCGACCAGCGTCTCGAGGAAGGCATAGAGGTTCCTGGCATAGAGAAGCGAGGCCGAGGCGGCGACGCGACCGGGAACGTTGAGATGGCCGACGATCTTTACCCCGTTGGCGGTGGTCATCACCTGCCCGGGCACGGCGCCCTCGACATTGCCGCCGCGCTCGACCGCAAGGTCGACGATCACCGAGCCGGGTTTCATCGAGGCGACCATCGCCGCCGAAACCAGCTTCGGCGCCGGCCGGCCGGGGATCAGCGCCGTGGTGATGACGATGTCCTGCTTGGCGATGTGCTCGGCAGTCAGCGCCGCCTGCTTGGCCTGGTATTCCTTCGACATTTCCTTGGCGTAGCCGCCGGCCGTCTCGGCCGCCTTGAACTCCTCGTCCTCGATGGCCAGGAATTTTGCGCCGAGCGAGGCGACCTGCTCCTTGGCGGCCGGGCGCACGTCGGTGGCGGTGACCACGGCGCCGAGGCGGCGCGCGGTGGCGATGGCCTGCAGACCGGCGACCCCGACGCCCATGACGAACGCCTTCGCAGCCGGCACCGTGCCCGCCGCCGTCATCATCATCGGCAACGCCCGGTCATATTCGGCAGCCGCATCAATCACCGCCTGGTAGCCGGCGAGGTTGGCCTGGCTGGATAGAACGTCCATCGACTGCGCCCGGGTGATGCGCGGCATGAACTCCATGGAGAAGGCAGTAACACCGGCCCTGGCAAGGGCTGCGACGGCAGCGTCGTTGCCGTAAGGATCCATGATCGCAACGATAGCGGCGCCGGCCTTGTAGCCCTTCAGCTCGGCGTCCGTGGGGCGGCGCACCTTCAGCACCACATCGGCCCTGGCTGCATCGCCGGCCTTGCCGATCGCGGCGCCCGCCTTGGCAAACTCCTCGTCGGGAACGCGCGACGCCGTGCCGGCGCCGGTTTCCACGATTACGTCGAAACCCAGTGCTGCCAGCCGCTTCACCGTATCGGGCGAGGCCGCGACGCGAGGCTCGTTTGCGTCGAGCTCACGAGGGATGAAAACCGTCTGTCCCACCGCACGATCCTTTCGGCCGGAACCCTGTTACCGCAAGACACCGACCGACCCCGGCGGCGCCTTCGACAAAGGTTGGAGGAGTTATCGGAGAATAAAGGCGCCGATGGCCAGGATCAGCACGAAGAGGATAGTCGCCGAGAAGAAGCCGCCCACAAAGAAGCCGAACGCCATGGCAAGAAGCACGGCGGCGCAAAATAGCGACCCATATTTGGCCAGCATCACAAAGCCGGCATAGGTGCGGTCGTGCTCGGCATAGTCCATCTTCGCGCCCAGTTCGACAGGACCGGTCGGCGTGTGTTCAGCCATTGGAATACCCCTTCGAAGACATCTTTCAGGCACATAGCGAAAAGCCGCGTTAAGGGCAATGGCGCTATTGCCGCATCGCCGCAGCCAACAATCTCAAGTAAAACTTGAAATCGCTGCGCGGAGCGCGGCGATACCAATCACAATGGATGGCAGGTCCGCTATTGCCTATGTCGTTAGCCGGCGAGATGCGGGAACAGACCGAGCAGGCCGACAACGATCAGATAAAGGGCGACGATATAATTGAGCAGCCGCGGCATCACCAGGATCAGCACGCCTGCGATCAGGGCGATGAGCGGGGTGAGGGCGAGCGTGGAAATGGTCATGTCGGTTCCTTTGATCGGATGGCTATCGAAGCGATGCTTGGTGGATGCCGGCCATGCCGACCTACCACCAGCACCCTTGCCCAGAACGCCGAAGCGACCGGAAGGCTCCATGGGCTCGTTCAGGCGGCTTCGCGAAAATACTTGGCGGTGGGCAGGATGGTCAGCGGGGCGAGTTCGCCGGCACCGGGCGTATCGAACAACATGCGCTGCTCCATTGGCGTCGAACGGAAGAACGGAAAGCGAGCGTAGGTTTCATTCTTGATCGCCAGGACATCGGCTTGATAAAGCAGCGCGAAACAGTTGATCACGCCGGCATAGGGCCGCGCATCGCCAATCGGTCGCGCCCGATAGATGCGCTTGTAGAAAGCCGCATGGTCCTCGCGGATCATGGATATGCAATAAGGCGCGCCGAAATGGAAGCAAGCCATGCCCGCAAGGCGCAGCGTCACATACGGGATCTGCGGGTAAAGCCGTGACCATTCGGCGTCCACGGCAAAACGGCTCGGGTCGATAAAGACTTCGCCGGCCGCCAGACGCGGCATCAACAAGTCCTTGTAGACGCTGAGCGCTGGTGATGTGGCGTTATCAGCAGACACGTTATGCAGGCGCATTGTGCTGACCAGCCGCCCCTCGATATAGATTCCGAACGTATGGCAATTGGGCAGTTCGTCAAACTCGTCATGGACCTGACGAGACGCATTCTCGGGCACCAGATCGTTCATCCGATAGGAATTGTAGCGCAGCCTGTAAATGTTTTCGAAGTCCTCGCCGCTTTCACAGCGTCGGTACTCCGTCCGGTCAAGCAGCGCATAAACATGTTGCGCGAAGCTGGACATGGTCTCGGACGCATCTTTCCCACCAGCGCCCGCCGCATGGCCGAGCGAACTCAACTGGGCACACATGAACTCTATTCCCCGCGATTACCGCCACCAGCCGACACTACGGACGGGTCATGAGATGTAAAGATGAAAATAAGTAGGAGCTCGTTTACCGCTCGTTAAGGTTAACAATTAATAAAATTATACTAAAATACGCGGGTTTTCAGCGCGAAGTCAGCGCCGCGGCGCCTTCCTTGCCGTCTGGATGTCCTTGGCAAAGGGCCAGACGGTGCTCGACATCGTCTCGATGCCGGACGCGCTGAGTGCCGACCCGAACAGAAAGCCCTGGACCAGGTCCGGCTTGACCTGCAATGCCAGGATCTTGAGCTGTTCGAAGGTCTCGACACCTTCGACGGTAACCGAAAGTCCCAGCGGCCGTGACAGGTTGACGATGCCCTTGAGCAATTCGAGCGACCGGCTGTTCTGAGTGACATCCATCAGGAACGAGCGGTCGATCTTGATTTTGTCGAGCGGCAGTTTGTGGAGATAGCTGAGGCTCGAATACCCGGTACCGAAATCGTCGAGCGCAATGCGCACGCCGAGCCGCTTCAACTCCTCGATATATTGGCGTGTCAGCGACTTGTCGTCGAGCAGCGCCGTCTCGGTGACCTCAATCTCCAGACGTCCGGCGGAGAGACCGGATTCAGCCAGCGCGTCGCGAACCTTCTGGATGACATCACGGTTGCGGAAATCCTTGGCCGAGAGATTGACCGACACGCTGGTCTGGGCCGGCCATTTGGCGCATTCCGTGCAGGCCGCATGCAGGACGAAGGTGCTGATGTCGGAAATAATCCCCATTTCCTCCGCCAGCGGAATAAAGATACCGGGGGAAATCGGCCCGAGATCGGGATGATCCCAGCGGCACAGCGCTTCGCAACTGGCGATACGCATCGTGCTCATCGCGACGATCGGCTGATAGACCACCCGCAATTCGTTGTTTTCCACGGCGCTGCGCAGGTCCGCCTTCATCAGCTGACGGCTGCGGAAGGCAGCATCCATGGAGGCCTCGAACAGCCGCCAACCGTTCTTGCCAAGCTCCTTGGCCTTGTAGAGTGCAAGGTCGGCTTTGACGATCATGGCGTCAACGTCGGTATCCTTGACCCGCGACAGCACCGCGCCGCCGGAGGCCTGGATGCGTAATCCGTGGCCGGCGACATCGACCTCGCCCTGTAGATTGACAAAGATCTCGTCAACCTGGCCGGTCAGGTGGCTTTCATCCTCGATGCGCTCGAAGAAGATCATGAACTCGTCGCCGCCGAAGCGGCTGACGGTGATGCCTGGCCCAGCGACTGCCGCCAGCCGCTCGGCAACGGCGTAGATCAATCCGTCGCCGACCGGATGGCCGAGCGTGTCGTTGACGCTCTTGAAATCATCGAGATCGAGCACCACCAGCCCGCAGAGACGCTCGGGATCCCCTGAGGCCATGGCTTCCACCACCAACTCGTGGAAGTAGGCGCGGTTGGGCAGGCCGGTGAGACTGTCGTAGCGCGCCATGAAGCGGATCTTGTCTTCCGCCTCGACCCGGGCGGTCACATCCTCGAAAGTGACGACGCCCAGTTCCTGGCTGCCTTCGCGCGCCGAAAATTCATAGTGCTGGCCGTTGGTGAGCGAGACCAGGACCTTGCGGTCGCGGCCCTCGCGCAACGCACGCGTCAGCTGGGCTTCGATGTAACGGCAATCTTTCGGCGCCAGCATGCCGCCTGCAGCGCCGCGCATCAGCAGACCGTGGATCGAGCGGCCTAGCAGCGCATCGGCCGATTTGAGCGACATCAGGTGCGCGGCTTCGGCATTGGCCACCGCCACCCGGCCGTCGGGACCAAGCATGACAAGGCCATGCGACATGGTGTTGAGCGCGCGGTTGAAACGCTGCGCGATGCGGTTCGCCTTCTTTTCCTCCGACAGGGCGGTAAACAGGACTTCGCGGACGATGTCGGCGAACCGCTTGATCGCAAACAGAAAAGGGGCCGACATCAGACCGAGGATGATGTGGTAGATATCGCCGCGCAGGATAAAGCCAAGCGATATGGGCCATGTGGTGGTTATGATAAAAATCATGACCATCCGCGGCGACCCATAATTGCGGCCGGCAATCGACGTGACCGATGCCAGAGTGACGCAGACAGAGGCTATTTCGGCATAGTTGTCGTGGCTGTCATTTGCCAGATAGATACTGACGAAACAGAACGCGCCAAGCATGAAACCATGCATCGAACCGAAAATTATGTAATCGTTTTCGCGATCATGGGCTTCTTCCCACGTCGTCGGGGAAGGAAGTCGCCCGTATTTTCGGATGTTGCGAAGGCGCAGAGTACCGACAATGATGAGCCCAGCGGCAACTAGAAGATACGCCAAGTCCATGGTCTTCCAATAGACCAGAATGACGAGGAGTGTCTGCGCAACAAGGCCGATCGACAGCGTGAACCCGTCGCGAAACAGCGTTTCCACGAACGGAATGTAAACGTCGACCGGAATCTCGTTTTTTCGTCTCAGATTCACGCCTGGATCCCAACCCTGGGGAACCCAGCAGTGTCACATTGGCCTTAAGAAAGGTTTAGAGCGGCGTTTCGAGCCCTGCCGGCATCCATTGGTGACGCCGCGGAAGCAGGGAAACTACAGTTCAGGTAAACAAGGTGTATCACAGCGCTGAATTATTCGGCGGCTTGAAGTTGCGGCCGCAGCGGCGCCGTCGAGAGGCGGTCGAGCAGACGCTGGCGTTCGCCGGCGGCTTTTTCGGCACTGGCCTGCTTGACGTGGCCAAAGCCGCGGATGAGCGCCGGTACCGAAACAAGCGCGGCAGCAACCTCGATCTTGCCCGGCGCCAGCGCGCCGGCGACAAGTTCCAGGTCGGCTTCATAGAGGGCAAGAAGCTGCCGCTCCATACGCCTCTCGGCGCTGTAGCCGAACAGGTCGAAAGCGGTGCCGCGCAGGCCCTTCATCGCCGCCAGCAGGCGGAACCCGTTCATCATCCACGGGCCAAAGCTCGATTTCTTCGGCTTCCCGTCACTGCCGCGCCTGCCCATGATCGGCGGTGCGAGATGGAATTCAAGCTTGCCGTAGCTCTGGAACTGCTTTGCGAGCTCTGCGGCAAAGGAGCCGTCCGTATAAAGCCGCGCCACCTCGTATTCGTCCTTGATCGCCATCAGCTTGAACAGGTTCTTTGCGGCAGCCTCGGTCACCACGGTCGACCCGGGCACAGCATTGGTTTCGGCCTTGCGCAGCGCCGCCAGTCTGTCGGCATAGCGCTTGCCATAGGCGGCGTTCTGGTAGGCGGTCAGGAAGCCGACGCGGCGAGCAATGATATCGTCCAGCGTCTCGGCAATGGCGACATGCTGCGTGGCCTTGCCCGGCTGGGCGAGAAGGCTGCGGACGAAATCCGGCTGGTGGGCGGCGCGGCGGCCCCAGCGAAATGCCGCGACATTCATCGCTACCGCCTCGCCGTTGAGCTCGATCGCCTTCTCGACCGCCTCCGCCGACAGCGGCAAGCCGCCATGCTGGAAGGCGAATCCGAGCATGAACATGTTGGCACCAAGCGAGCTGCCGAACAGGGCAGTGGCGGTGCGGGTAGCATCGAAGAAATGCGTCCTGTCGTCGCCCGCGGCCGTTCTTATCGCCTTCTTCAGCCGCTCGACGGGCAGCGAGAAATCGGCCGAACGGGCGAACTCGCCCGGCATGATCTCGGCAGTGTTGGCGAGGAAGATGGTATGGCCTTCGCGCACCGCGGCCAACACCTTCTTGGCACCTGAAACGACGAGATCGCAGCCGAGCACGAGATCGGCCTTGCCGGCCGATACCCGAATGGCGTGGATGTCGTCCGGCGTGCGGGCGATGCGGACATGGGTGAACACCGAGCCGCCCTTCTGGGCGAGGCCGGCCATGTCGATCATGCCGCAGCCCTTGCCTTCCAGGTGCGCGGCCATGCCCAGCACCGCGCCTATTGTGACGACGCCGGTGCCGCCGACACCGTCGATGATCGCCGCCCAGCCTTGTTCACCGAGCGTAAATTGCGCCGGCGCCGGCACCCCCGCGAGCGGGTCGGCCGCACCGGCTATGCCTTCGGCTTTCCTGATTTTGGCGCCGTGAACGGTGACGAAGGAGGGGCAGAAACCGTTGACGCAAGAGAAGTCCTTGTTGCAGCTCGACTGGTCGATCTTGCGCTTGCGACCGAATTCGGTCTCGACCGGCTGGATCGAGACGCAATTCGACTGCACGCCGCAATCGCCGCAGCCTTCGCAGACCAGCTCGTTGATGAAGATACGCTTGTCCGGATCGGGGAACGTGCCGCGCTTGCGGCGGCGACGCTTCTCGGCGGCGCAGGTCTGGTCGTAGAGCAGCACCGAGACGCCTTTGACCGAACGCAACTCGCGCTGGACGAGATCGAGGTCGTCGCGGTGATGGATGGTGGCGCCGGCGGGAAATTCCACCTTGCCGGTATATTTGTCCGGCTCGTCGGTGACGATGGCGATGCGCTCCACGCCCTCGGCGCGCACCTGTCTTGCGATCATGTCCACCGTCAGGCCGCCCTCGTGCGGCTGCCCGCCGGTCATCGCGACGGCGTCATTGTAGAGGATCTTGTAGGTGATGTTGGCGTCGGTCGACAGCGCGAAGCGTATCGCCAGCACACCCGAGTGGTTGTAAGTGCCATCGCCCAGATTCTGGAAGATGTGCTCGCGCTTCGAGAACGGCGCCTGGCCGACCCACTGCGCGCCCTCGCCGCCCATGGCGGTGAAGCCGACGGTGTTGCGGTCCATCCACAGCGCCATGAAATGACAGCCGATTCCGGCGGCGGCGAGCGAGCCGTCCGGCACCTTGGTCGAGGAATTGTGTGGGCAGCCGGAGCAGAAGAAGGGCGTGCGCGAGGCGATGTCTGACGTGTCGGCCAGCATCGCCTGGAAATGGCGCAACTTCGCCACCCGCGCGGCGATTTCTTCCGACGGGCCGATCGTTCGCAAAATCCTCTCGCCGAGCGCGATGGCAATATCGTTGGGGTCGAGTGCGCCCTTGGCCGGGAACAGCCAGTCGCCGCGCTCGTCCTTCTTGCCGACGATGATCGGCTGCGTCGCGGTGCCGTAAAGGTTCTCGCGCAGTTGCACCTCGATCAGCGAGCGTTTCTCCTCGACGACGACGATGGTATCGAGGCCGCGAGCAAAGTCGGCGATGTGCTGCAGGTCGAGCGGCCACGGGCAGCCGACCTTGAACAGCCTGATACCGATGCGACTGGCGGCCGCTTCGTCGATGCCGATATCCTCCAGCGCCTGGCGAACATCGAGATAACTCTTGCCGATGGTGACGATGCCAAGCTTGGCGCTGCTGCCGCCCGAATAGACGATCCGGTTCAGCCCATTGGCGTGGATGAAGGCCGAAGCGGCGGCGCGCTTGTGTTCATGCAGCCGCTCCTCCTGGCCGAGCATGTCGATCTCGTTACGGATATTGAGGCCGCCGGGCGGCATGTCGAAGTCCGGCACGATGATGTTCAGCCGTTCGAGCGCGGCATCGACCGAGGCCGTCGATTCGATGTTGTCCTTGACGCATTTGATCGCCGCCCAGGTGCCGGCAAAACGCGACATGGCAAAGCCGTAGAGGCCGTAGTCGATGATCTCCTGGACGCCGGCCGGATTAAGGATCGGCACCATGGTGTCGACGAACAGGAACTCGGTGGCATGCGCGTTGGTCGAGGATTCGGCCATGTGGTCGTCACCCATCAGAGCCAGCACGCCGCCATGTTTTGACGACCCGGCGAGATTGGCGTGGCGGAACACGTCGCCGGAGCGGTCGACGCCCGGACCCTTGCCATACCAGACCGAAAAAACGCCGTCATGGGTACCCTCGCCCAGCAATTCGGCCTGCTGCGAGCCCCAGCAGGCGGTGGCGGCGAGCTCCTCGTTGAGACCGGGCTGGAAGACGATGTCCGACTGCGCGAGCTGGTTCCTGGCCTTCCACAGCTGCATGTCGAGGCCGCCGAGCGGCGAGCCGCGATAGCCGGAGACGAAACCGGCGGTGTTCAGGCCAGCCCGGCGGTCGCGCTCGCGCTGCATCAGAAGCATGCGGATGACTGCCTGGGCACCCGACAGGAAGATCCGCTCCTTTACCAGGTCGAACTTGTCGTCGAGCGCGACATTGTGCAGCGTCATCAGGCATTTCCTGTGCGGAGGCCGCGCCTGGAGGTGCGCGGCCAACGTCGGAGTCGAGTGCCCACAGTCTTTCTTCCCTTGCCGGGGAGGTCAAACAAAATCGAAGGTGCCAGGCGGTCCGCAACAAACGATCCGTGCGCGGCCGTGTGGCGCCACGAAACGCCTGTCGGGGAGGATGGCCGAGCATGAAAAATTCCGGCGGCGGTCAGTGCCGCTGGTGATGCATCATGCAGCCTTTGGGCAACTGGGCTTCGGTTCACCGGGCAGCTTGCCGTCGACATGGCCGGCCAGGTCCTTGTTGAGCTCGTAGATTGGCCCGACCACCAGAGGCCGGTCGGGCAGGACCGACTGGTCGAGTGAGGACGTCAGAGTGGTCGCGAAACTCTGCAGCAACTTGCCGCTGGAATCCTCGATGCGGATCGACACCGCATAGGGCTTGTCCTTGACAACGCAGGTAAGCGGCGGGCTGGTGAGCGTCACATGCGGCAGCTTCGGCCATATTTTCTGGGTGACGATGATCGGATCACCGCCGGCCGGGTTCTGGAAGGAGACCACAGCGACCTGCCCCTCACCCACCGGCCGCAGCGGATTGAGAGTGATGACATAGGTGGCGATACCCAGCCGGTAGTTGAACTCGAACAGCTTCCCGGAAATGGCGAACAACTGGTCCTTGCCGGAATCACGGCAGGCGCCGAGCGCGGCCGCCGCGAACAACGCCGCGACGACAATCATCGCGCGTGAGAATCTTCTAGACATTGGTGACCTCCCTGGCCGCGGTCCGGCGGCGATAGTGTCGGTTTGCCTTCTGGCGGTTGCCGCACACCGCCATGTCGCACCAGAGGCGGCTGGAATTCCGGCTTTTGTCGACAAACAGCCAGCTGCAGTTCGGACATATCCTCAGCCTGGCAATGGTGTCGCTACGCAGCAGCGACAACGCCGAGACCGCAAGCGCGGCCTCGAAGGCAATCGGCGTCGCCGGATCACCGAACGGTTTTCCAGGCGTGCCGATTTCGGTGCGGCTATGAGCGAGGCCATCGGCGCAGGCTTCCAAGAATTTCGGCATATCGCCGGTCGCGATCGCACCTTTCGATACCGCGCCGCGAAACAGCCGATCGGTCGTCTCCCGGATCGACAGCACCACCGGTGCGATCTTTTCAGGCGCCGGCGCTACGAGCCGCCTGCCACCGAGCTCGGCGGCGCGAAAGGCACTCGCGGCTTCGGCAAAGCGGGCGATCTCGGCCGGATCGTCGAAACGGTCGAAAGTTTTCTCCGGATCGTTCCGCAAAACGACGGTGTTCGCCGTATCGAGCGCCAGCATGCCACCGGTAAAGCGGTGCGGAGTCCAGGATACTGTCATATGGCGAATCTAACTGATAACTCGCGTTTGACAAGTTAGATTCCGGGTGCAACGCTTGTCACTGAGGCGATCGCCGTACTGAGAATATCGTTCGTCCCAAACCTCTGCCCCGATTGCGGGGCATGCATAGAGGGTCTTGCATGCTCTATTTCTTCCAGCAGGTTCTGAACGGGCTGCATTCGGGCGCGCTCTACGCATTGCTTGCATTCGGCTACGTGCTGACCAACGGCATCCTGCACCGTACCAATCTTGCCTATGGCGCGCTGTTCGCCTTTTGCGGGCATACGATGATCCTCACTGCGGCGTTCGGCTATCAGGCGCTGTGGTTAACGCTGTTTGCATCGGTCGCGCTCGGCGTAGCTGCGGCATTCCTTTATGCGGCGCTGCTCAGCCATGTCCTGTCGCGAAGTATCTTCGAACCGCTGGCCGACCGCTCGCCCAACGCCATCGTGGTGACGACGCTCGGCATATTGCTGGTCTTGTCGGAAGCCAGCCGCATCGCCGCCGATACCCATGACCTATGGTTGCCGCCAATGCTGGCCCAGACCATCGTCTTCGCGCAGAATGCCAGCTTCAAGGCGACGTTGACGCTGATCCAATTGCTCGATTGCGCCGCCGTACTGGCGGCCATAGCGCTGGCTGCCTGGGGCTTCGCATATTCGAGCTTCGGCCGGAGCTGGCGCGCCGTATCCGACGATCCCAAGGCGGCTGCGATGTGCGGCGTCGATGTTCGTGCGGTGTTTCGGCACGCGGTGCTTTTCGGCGGCCTTTGCGCGGCACTGGCCGGCGTGCTCGCCGCCTTCTACTACGGTAACATCAGCTTCGGCACAGGGTTGGTCTACGGGTTGAAGATCCTGTTCGTGACCGCAGTGGGCGGCTATCTCTCGCCTTTGCGGGCGGCACTGGGTGCCGCCGCTTTCGGCATGGCCGAATCGCTATGGGCCGGCTATTTCCCGCTCGAATGGCGGGACGGCTGGATGTACCTGTTCCTCGTCGCCATGCTTGTGCTGATCGGCGCCGGCCGCGACCAACAGAAGATCGCCTGAGCCGCACCCGACTTTGCTTGGATGAAAGCGCCGCATGTCCTTGGACATGCAAAAGGACGCGGCAGCATTTTGCCGCCCGTCATCTCACAACTGTGTTTATGCGGGCTATCCCGTGTTGACCAGCCGGACCACGCACTGCATACCGTTGGTCCACAGCGACACGACGGACAGGGAACCGCCGCGCTCTGACACAAGGGAGGAATGCATGGCAGGGCTTCTCGCTCTTTCCAGAACCATTGACCGTTTGAACGAATTCATCGGCAAATGGGTTTCGTGGCTGATCCTGCTGGCGATCCTGGTAAGCGCCGCCAACGCCGTCATCCGCAAGGTGTTCGACATGTCCTCGAACGCCTGGCTGGAATTGCAATGGTATCTGTTCGGCGCCGCCTTCATGCTGGCCGCCGCCTACACGCTGAAGCAGAACGACCATATCCGCATCGATATCGTCTACGGCATGTTCTCGCGCCGCGTGCAGCACTGGATCGACCTTTTCGGTCACGTCTTCTTCCTGATGCCGTTCGTGACGTTGATGGTGGTCTATTTCGTTCCCTATGTGTCGCTGTCGTATCGCAGCGGGGAGATGTCGAACAATTCCGGCGGGCTGATCATCTGGCCGGCGAAGGCGATTTTGCTGGTCGGCTTTTTTCTGCTCGCGCTGCAGGGCATTTCCGAAATCATCAAGAAAATCGCCATCATGCGCGGTCAGATGGACGATCCCACTCCGTTCATATCGGCGCATGAGCAGGCCGAACTCGAAGCCAAGGCGCTCGCCGAAGAGGTGCGCTCGTGATCGAGTTCATCGCCCAGAACATGGCGCCGATCATGTTCGCCTCGCTGGTCGTCTTCCTGCTGATCGGCTATCCCGTCGCCTTCTCGCTCGCCGCCAACGGCCTGATGTTCTTCTTCATCGGCGTGCTTCTGTCGCCCTATTCGGGCGGCTCGATCAATCTCGCCTGGCCGTTGCTGCACGCGTTGCCGGATAATTTCTATGGCAGCCGGGTGATGTCGAACGATACGCTGCTGGCGATCCCGTTCTTCACCTTCATGGGCATCGTGCTCGAACGATCCGGCATGGCCGAAGACCTGCTCGACACGATCGGCCAGCTGTTCGGACCGGTCCGTGGTGGCCTTGCCTATGCCGTGATTTTCGTCGGCGCGCTGCTTGCCGCGACGACCGGCGTGGTGGCGGCTTCCGTCATTGCCATGGGTCTGATTTCGCTGCCGATCATGCTGCGCTACGGCTACGACCGGCGGCTGGCATCCGGCGTCATTGCCGCGTCCGGGACGCTCGCCCAGATCATCCCGCCGTCACTGGTGCTGATCGTCCTGGCCGACCAGCTCGGCCGCTCGGTCGGCGATATGTACAAGGGGGCGCTGATCCCCGGGCTCATTTTGACCGGCATCTACATGCTCTACATCCTGCTCATGTCGATCTTTCGGCCGAAGTCGATGCCGGCACTGCCGCTTGAGGCCCGCACGCTCGGCCACGGTGTGCTGTCGCTGCTGGCGGCGCTGCTGGCGGCGGTGGTGGTTTCCTATGCGGCGTATCGCTACCTCGCGCCGAACCATGGCGGCAACGCCGATATTCTCGGCGCCACCATCGGCGTCATCTTCATCTATGTCGTGGCGATCGTCGACCAGCGCCTGAAGATCAACCTGATGTCCAGACTGGCACAGCAGGTGATCATCGTGCTGATCCCGCCGCTGGCGCTGATCTTCCTGGTGCTGGGCACCATCTTCCTTGGCATCGCCACGCCGACGGAAGGCGGCGCCATGGGCGCCGTCGGCGCGCTTGCAATGGCGGCGGTGAAGGGGCGGCTGTCGCTCGACGTGGTCAAGCAGGCGCTGGCCTCGACGACCAGGCTGTCGTCCTTCGTTCTGTTCATCCTGATCGGCGCGCGGGTGTTCTCGCTGACCTTCTACGGCGTCAATGGCCACATCTGGGTCGAGCACCTGTTGACGTCGCTGCCGGGCGGTGAAGTCGGTTTCCTGATTGGCGTCAACATCCTCGTCTTCGTGCTCGCCTTCTTCCTCGACTTTTTCGAGCTTGCCTTCATCATCGTGCCGCTTTTGGCGCCAGCGGCTGACAAACTCGGCATCGACCTGATCTGGTTTGGCGTGCTTTTGGGCGTCAACATGCAGACCTCCTTCATGCATCCGCCCTTCGGCTTCGCGCTGTTTTATCTGCGCTCGGTCGCCGCGCGCGTGCCCTATCTCGACCGACTCACCGGCAAGCAGATCGCGCCCGTCACCACAGGGCAGATCTATTGGGGCGCAGTGCCCTTCGTCTGCATCCAGGTGATCATGATCGGCCTGACCATCGCCTTCCCGCAGATGGTGATGCACTACAAAGGCACTGTCGTCGATCCTGGCACCATCAACTACCAGGTGCCGGAAACGCCTGGCATCGGCTTGTCGCCGCTTGGCACGCCGCCGGCCAACGGCGGCACTGCCCCGGCCTCACCTTCCCCACCGGATTTGTCGCAGCCGCCGAGCTTCGACGAAAAGCCGCCCGCGAAACCGGCGGCGCCGGCAATCGATCTGTCGCAACCACCGAGTTTCAACTGAGGAAGGCCCGGCAGCCATGAAGGCGGTTCGGTTGGAGCGAGTGGGCAGCCTCGCCGTGTGCGAGGTCGAGAAACCGACCGCCGGGCCGAACGATCTGCTGGTGCGCATCGAGGCGTGCGGCGTCTGCGGCACCGACAGGCATCTTTTCCATGGTGAATTCCCGTGCACGCCGCCGGTGACGCTCGGGCATGAATTCTCCGGCATCGTCGAGGCGGTCGGACCTGCCGTATCCGGCTTTTCCGTCGGCGACCGCGTCACCGGCGATCCCAACATTGCCTGTGGCCGATGCGAGCATTGTCAGGCCGGCCGGGTCAATCTCTGCGGCAATCTACGCGCCATCGGCATCCATCGCGATGGCGGCTTTGCCGAATATCTTGTCCTGCCCCAGAAACAGGCCTTCGTCTTGCCAGGCGATCTGAAGCCTACGCATGGTGCTTTCTGCGAGCCGCTCGGCTGCTGCCTGCATGGCGTGGACCTTGCCGCGATCAAACCAGGCTCGTCGGTCGCGGTGCTCGGCGGCGGCGTGATCGGCCTGCTCACCGTTCAACTGGCAAAGCTCGCCGGTGCGACGACCATTATCTTGTCGACCCGTCAGGCCTCGCGGCGGGCTCTTGCCGAGCAATTTGGCGCAACGGCGACGCTCGATCCCAGCGCCTTCGATGTCATCGATGCGATCGTCGGCCGGTCGGGTTTGATGCCGGGCGGCGTCGACGTGGTGTTCGAATGCGCCGGCGTGAAAGACACTGTTGAGCAGGCGATGCGGCTGGCCAAAGCGGGCGGCACCGTCGTCGTCGTCGGCGTGATGCCGCAAGGCATGAAAGTGGCGTTCGAACCGTTCGATCTGCTGTTCCGTGAGTTGAAGGTCCTGGCTTCCTTCCTCAACCCCTTTACCCATCGCCGGGCCGCCAATCTTATCGCCTTGGGGACGATCGAAGTAGATCGGCTGATATCACGACAGGTCAGCCTCGACGAGGCGGTGGCGATCATTGCCAACCCGCCGGCGCCAGGCGAGGTCAAGGTCGTGGTGGTGCCCGACTGATCGCAAATGAATGCGCTACGGCGCCAGTGTTCCGAAAGGAACACTGGCGCCGCGAAGCAACAGGATCAGAGCTTGGCATTGCGCTGCTGGACCATCATGAAGGTGTCATAGTTGTACTCGGCCACCTGCGCCCAGAGATAATGCTCCTTGCGGAACGCCTTGATCGAATCCCAGATCTTCTTGAACGGCGCATTCGAGGCTTCCATCTCGGCATAGACTTCGTTGGCCTTTTCGAAACAGGCGGCCATGATCTCCTGGCTGAACGGGCTCAACTTGGCACCGCCGGCAACCAGCCGCTTAACCGCCGCCGGATTGAGATAGTCGTATTTCTGCAGCATGTTGGCGTCGGCCGCTTGAGCGGCAGTATGCACCAGCGACTTGTAAGCCGGCGAAAGTTCGTCGTATTTCGCCTTGTTGAACATCAGATGGACGGTCGGTCCACCTTCCCACCAGCCGGGATAGTAGTAATAGGGCGCAACCTTATAGAAGCCGAGCTTCTCGTCGTCGTAAGGGCCGACCCATTCGGCGGCGTCGATCGTGCCCTTTTCCAACGCCGGATAAATGTCGCCACCGGCGATCTGCTGCGGAACCACCCCGAGCCTTTGCACCACTTTGCCGGCAAAACCACCGATACGCATCTTGAGGCCGGAAAGGTCGGCGACCGTTTTGATCTCCTTGCGGAACCAGCCACCCATCTGCACGCCGGTATTGCCGCCCGGCAGCCCGAACAGACCTTGCGTCGCCAGGAACTCGTTGAACAGATCGATGCCGCCGCCATGATAGTGCCAGGCGTTGATGCCGCGCGCGTTGAGCGAAAACGGAACCGCCGCTCCCAGCGCCCACGTCGGGTCCTTGCCCCAGTAATAGTATGCCACGGTATGGCAGGCCTCGACCGTGCCGGCTGTGGTGGCATCGGCGGCCTGCAGGCCGGGAACGAGTTCGCCGGAGGCGAAGACCTGGACCTGGAAGTTGCCGTCGGTCGCCTCCGACAGCATCTTGGAAAACACTTCGGCGCCGCCATAGATCGTATCGAGCGACTTCGGGAAGGACGACGCCAGTCGCCAGGTCACTTTCGGATTGGACTGGGCGATGGCCGGCGCAGCAAGTGTCGCGGCAGCGGCCGCAGCGCCGAAACCGGTGGTGCCGGCCTTGCGGATGAACGAACGACGATCCATGAAGTTCCTCCCTTTTGGATCCACTGACCGACATTCGGGACACTTCGGCGCCCGGATCGGCTTCGAGCCGACAATACACAGGCAAGGAGTCGAGTCCAGCACGGCAGCCCGGTTTGAGTGGCGCATTTCGGGGAAATTCACGGCGTTGGGGCAGATCTTGCAACTATAGTCTAAGGTCGATTAACTGGCCTACGCGACACGCCGAAACTTGCCATGGAAATGCGCCTTCGGATCGCCTATTTTGCAGGCAGATAATTCGTTGCACCCGATGGGATCCGGACCAAATGCACCAGCCGCTCGTCGCCGTATCGACCGATGTCCGCCAGTTCGACAATTACACCTGGCATGCCGCGCCACAGCAATATCTCGAAGCGGCGCTTTCGGGTGCAGGCGTGTTCCCGCTGCTGGTACCGTCCTTCGGCGACCGGCTCGACTTCGACGAACTGCTTTCCGCCGTCGACGGCGTCATGGTCACCGGCTCCAAATCGAACGTTCATCCCTCGCTCTATGGCGGTGACGCCAGCGAAGCCAATGGTCCTTACGACTCCGCCCGCGACGCGACGACGTTGCCGCTGATCCGCCGGGCGGTGGAGCGCGGGGTGCCATTGCTCGCCATCTGCCGCGGCATCCAGGAGATGAATGTGGCGCTGGGTGGCACGTTGGCCACCGAAATCCAGGAACGCGCCGGTTCGCTCGATCATCGTGCGCCGGCAAGCGACAATCAGGACGAACGCTTCGCCATCCGCCAGAGCGTGGCGATAAAACCAGGCAGCTGCCTGGCCGGGGTCTTCGGCGCCGGCGATATCATGGTCAATTCGGTGCATCGCCAGGCCATCGACCGGCTTGGCCCAAAGCTGCAGGTCGAAGCGGTCGCCGCCGACGGCACTGTCGAGGCGGTTTCGGTGCGCGATGCACGGGCTTTCGCCGTCGGCGTCCAGTGGCATCCCGAATACTGGGTCAAATCGGACAGTATCTCGGTAAAGATATTTCGCGCATTCGGCGATGCGGTGCGGCTGCATCAGGCGGCGAAATCGGGTGCGCGCGCAGCCGCGGAATAGTCCTGCCGCGCTCGCTAGTTGCCGGCCGACGCCAGCGTCAGCAGCGGCAGCGCCGGCGCGTAGGATTCGTAACCATCGCCGTCGGCGACTGAGAACATGACGATCGGATCGCTGCCGTTGGCGCTGAAGGTGACCGTGCCGTCATCCTGCTCTCGCCAGAACTTCGCCTGCTCGACGCCGGGCAACACCCGGCGGCAATTTTCTGCGACCGTCAACAGCGACAGGCCTTGCGAAATCTCGGCGCCGCGGCTGACCGCACAAGACCCCTCGTCGCCATGGGCTACCAGCCTGTAGTTGCCGGATGAAGGCGGTGACTCACTGGCTGCACGGCTTTCACCGCTACCGGCGTAAAACAGCTGGGCGCTGCCGAACAGCACAGCGACTGCCATCAATGCAGGAAGCGTCTTCATCCTGGTTCTCCGCGCATTTCTAGCGCGCCGGTTCGAAGAGATCAGGGAGGCGCGCTTCATCTTGCTGTCATGTCCTGTCAGGCGGACATACACTGCGAAGGGACCAGAATGATTCCGAAGGGTTAAGCTGAAGTTAATAGATATGGCAGCCCGCTTACGGCCTTGCCTTGACATTTGCCGTCTCCGGCACCGGAGTCAGCGCCTTGCGCTGCGAAAACCACGAGACCAGATTGTCGACGCAAAGGTCGGCCATGGCGCGGCGCGTATGCTCGGACGCCGAGCCGACATGCGGCAAAAGCGAGGTGTTGGGCGCGGCAAGCAACGCCGCTGGCACATTCGGCTCGTCGGCAAAGACGTCTAGCCCGGCAGCGGCGATGCTGCCGCTGGCAAGCGCGGCGGCAAGGGCTGGTTCGTCGACCGTGCTGCCCCGGCCGATATTGACGAAGACGCCGTTCGGCCCCAGAGCCGAGAGGATTTCGGCATTGACGGCCTTTTCCGTCGAGGCCCCGCCGGGCGCCACCGAGATCAGTGTGTCGACCGCCTCGGCGAGACCTTTCAGCGTCGGGTGATAGTCATAGGACAGGCCTTCGACGCGGCGCCGGTTGTGATAGGCGATGGGCAGTCCGAAAGCATCGAGCCGCCGGGCAATGGCGAGGCCGATGCGGCCCATGCCGAAGATGCCGACATGGCGACCGCGCAAAGTCAGCCGGCTCAGCGGATAGTTGCCGTTGCTCAGCCAGCTTCCGTCGCGCAGCCAGGCCTCGGCGCGCGGCAGTTCGCGGACGGCATTGATCAACAGGCCGAGCGCCGTATCGGCGACCTCTTCGGTCAGCACATCCGGTGTGTTGGTGACAATGATGCCGCGCCGTGCGGCGTGGCGGATATCGACCGAATCATAGCCGACGCCGAAATTGGCGATAATCTCGAGCTTTGGCAGCGCGTCCATCAACGCGGCGCTTATGCCGCCAAAGGCGGCTATGCCGCGCACCGTATGACGCATCTCGTCGGTGACCAGCGACGGATCGGCGCGTTCGATCCGGACGCGGCTGAACGCCCCGTCGATGCGGCCGACCGCATGGTCGTTGAACTGGCCCGGCACCAGAATGGTAACATGTTGCTGTTCGGTTTTTGTCATGCACGTTCCACCGGTTTGCCGGTCGACTGGCGCACATGCAGTTCCGGCTTGATCAGTTCCTGCGACGGCCGCACCGTCTGTCCGTTGAGTTTGTCGAGCAGCGCGCTGGCGGCGCGGCGGCCAACCTCGCGCTGGCCGTTCCACACGGTAGTCAGCGCCGGCGTGGCGATCGCCGCTTCCTCGAGGTCGTCGTAGCCGGTAACCGAGATGTCGATGCCCGGCACCAGCCCGGCGCGGGCAATGCCATTCATCAGGCCGATGGCGACGAGGTCGTTCCAGCAGCAGGCCGCGGTCGGCCTGTCCTTCAGCGCCAGGAACTGCCCGGCCGCCTCGAAGCCGGCCTGCTTGGTGCGCGGGCCGGGGATGCGCCAGGACGGCCTGACCTCAAGCCCTGCCGCCTCCATGGCGTTGACATATCCCTGATAGCGGTCGCGGCCGGTCGACGTCTGGTCGGTACCGCCGATCATGGCGATGCGCTTGTGGCCAAGCGAGATCAGATGGTTGGTGGCAAGCCCGGTGCCATAGGCGTCGTCGCCGCGAAACACCGGCACGTCGGCACCTTCGACGGTGCGTGCAATCAGCACTGCCGGGAGACCGTTCTCCTCGGCCAAGATTATGTCTTCGGGCGGCGTGCCGATGGCCGGCGACATGATGACCCCGTCAGCGCCAAGCTGCAGAAGCGTGTCGATGAAAGTGCGTTGTTTCTCGAGCTGGTCGTAGTGGTTCGACAGGATGAAGGTTTGCCGGCTGCGGTCGAGCTCGCTCTCTATCGAACGCAATATCTCGGCAAAGAACGGGTTCATGATGTCGTGGACGACGACGCCGACTATGCCCGATCGCGAGGTGCGCAGGCTGGCGGCGCGGCGGTTGTAGATATAGCCGATGGCGCGTGCATGTTCCTTGATGCGATCGCGGGTGCCGCCGGCGACCAGCGGGCTGTCGCGCAAGGCCAGCGAGACCGTGGCCGTGGACACGCCGAGCGCATCCGCGATGGTCGAAAGCTTGATCTTCTGTGCCAGCGCCCTGCGCTCCCGAAGCAATTTAAACTGTTTAAAGGCCGGCTCTTATGCCATCGATTCCGAGCAAATCAAAGTTTTTTTGCCAGCGCTTCCGCCTCCGCGCCCAGCGTTGCGCGGTTGCGCAAGCGGAGCCGGTGCTCGCGGTGAACGATGTAGAGGCCGCTGGCGACGATGACTGTGGCACCGACCAGCGTCCAGCGATCGGGAAACTGGTTGAAGACGATCAGGCCGGAGATGATCATCCAGATCATCTGCGAATAGGGATAGGGAGCCAGGGCCGTGGTGGTGGCAAGGCGATAGGCCTGCACAAGAAGCCAATGACCGATGGCGCCGAAGACGCCAAGCATCAGCAATATGAACCAGTGCCAGCCATCCTGCGGCAGCGAAGGCGAAAACGGCAGTGTCGGCAGCAGCAGCACGGCCGGCGCCAGCGCCGAAAACAGGATCAGGCTTTCCGAGGTTTCCGTCGCCGACATGCGGCGCGTCATGATGACGTAGAAACTGTTCGATAGCATCGAGCCGAGCGCAAAGAGATGGCCGACGCCAAAAACGCCGACGCCCGGCCGGGTGATGATGAGGACGCCGACAAAGCCGCTCATGATGGCCAGCCAGCGCCGCCAGCCAGCCCATTCGCCGAGCAACGGACCGGCAAGCGCGGTGATCACCATCGGGCCGAAGAAGTAGATCGAGGTGGTTTCCGCCAGTTGCAGCGTCCGCAGCGCCAGAATGTTGAACATCGTCGATCCGAACAGGAGCAGACCGCGCGTGATGTGCGCCGGCAGGTTGGCGGGACGAAAGCGCAGCGGCTCGCGCCATCCGCGCAGAAAGACGCCGACGATCAGCACATGGACCGCGAAGCGGGTCCAGGCGACGATCAGCGCCGAGACGCCGGCCAGCACAAGGTACTTGCTGCTGGTGTCGAGGAAGGTGAAAAACACATAGACGGAAAGCATGCACACGATCGCCGCTGGCGATGTCGCGCTTTCGTCATGTCTTGGGGGAGCATTCAATTTCAGGCCGGACGGGAAGCAAGGCGGTCCCTCACCAATGCGGTAATTGTCGCCTGCGGGCAAGCCAAAACAGGCTGGCACAACGACAGCCGCCGACAGGCTCAGTTTGTTTCCCAGTGGCCGACCTAGTGGCCGACGACTCAGGCGTGCATGGGCGCCCTTGGTGATCTTGTCGACGAGCTTCTTTTCGGCGCGAAGCGCGATGCCGACCACCTTGGCATCCTCCGGCGCAAATTCGGCAAAGACGGCGCGGTTGGCCAGATCATACCCGGTCGAAAACATTTCCTCGACATAGAGCGAAACCGTCACACCACGCTCCAGCGCCCGCCTCTGGATCGCGACGAGCGTCTGGCCGTCCGCCGAAAGCACGATGACCGGCTGGATCGACAGCGGGTTGTAGATATTGCCGGCGCGATCACGGTAGGGGTCGCCGATAATGTCGGGAAATTGCGCGACGATGCCGCTGGTCAGAAAGGCGGTGACATTGAGCTTTTGCCAGACGGGAAGATCATCCTTGAGGACGATTGCAAATTTCGTATCGAACATGCGACAGTTTCCAATCCGAAAAGGGGGCCAATCCGAGGCTGCGAGTGAAGTTATGGCGCACGATCTAGACCGGGAAGCCTTTCAGGGTCTTGGACGTTTGTGCGTGGATGCAGCCGAGAACTGCATCGTACCGGCACCCGGTGCTGCCGGGATGGAACGCATCGAGGCCCGGTTCCACGGCAATGCCTTCGATCTCCATCGCCACGACACCTATGCGATCGGGGTGACGCTTTATGGCGTGCAGCGCTTCCGCTATCGCGGCCAAACGCATCAGAGCCTGCCCGGCCAGATCATTATCCTTCATCCCGACGAACTGCACGATGGCGGTGCCGGCACCGAAGACGGCTTGCGATACAGAATGCTATTTGGAGCCGTCCCTGATGCTCGATTGTCTCGGCGGCGGATCACTGCCATTCGTCGGGAATGCCGTGGTACAGATCGCGATCTCCGGGCGACGCTGCTTTCCGCGCTCGGGCCGTTGAATCAGGAACTGGACGAGCTGTTTGTCGTCGATTTCATGACGCAGCTTATGCAAAGCCTGGCCCGGCACGCCGGTCAGCCGGCGAAACCGGTAGCGAAAACGGCGTGGCGCGCCGCCAGCCTGGCGCGCGACTATCTGGAGGAAAATGTCGCGCGGATTGTACGTTCGGATGAATTGGAGGCGATAACCGGATTGGACCGTTATGCCCTTTCGCGGCATTTCCGCGCCACCTTCTCCACCAGCCCGCACCGGTTCCTGGTGATGCGCCGGCTTCAGCGGGCCCGTCGGATGATCGAAGCCGACGAGCCGCTGGCGCAAATCGCCATCGCAGCCGGCTTCAGTGATCAAAGCCATTTCAATCGGCATTTCAAGAAGGCGTTCGGTGTCACACCGGGACGTTGGTCGGCACTGACGCGGCGGCCGTCAGCGGCGAACGCGTGAGCTATTCAAGCATCTTGTCTTCGATATCCAGTTCGTCATCCGGGAGCACCATTTCGCCGTTCGACAGGTTCGCCTCGACGCGGGCAAGCAGCTTGAACAGCGCTTTCTGGTCCTTCTTGTCGAGACCCTTCAATGCCTGCTTTTCGGTCTTCTTCACCGACTTCTCGATGGCGTGGATGATTTCGCGGCCGGTGTCGGTGAGGAAAATATGCGCCTGGCGGGCATCGGCGGACGAGGCCCGCTTCTCCAGAAAGCCCTGCGCCTGCAGCCGGTTGATGGTCTTGGTGATGGTTGGCGGCCGCACGCCGAGGCGGCCGGCAAGGTTGCCGGGCGTCTGCCCATCCTCGCGGTCGAGCGCCAGCATGATCTGGTCCTGGCCGGCATAGAAACCATGCGCCAGAAGCCGGGCGGCGAGCGCCGTGCGCGCCAGCCGCGCCGCCGAATGCAGCCGGCTCATTGTTGCAGTCTTGTCCGCCTTGGCCATGCTCATCCCTCCTCGGCCGAACCGGAACGGCCAGCATAGAAGCAGGCCGCCGATTGGCAATGACGATCGAAACATTCCGGCTCGGAAAATAGCTTTGCCGGCAAGCTTCGCGGTGTTCGCCGTGGCTAATGCCAGATGTTTATTTCAGTTAGATGACAAACGACTTTCCACAATGGCTGGATGGGGACGTGACGAGGTGTTCTCAACCAGGTTTCACCGCGACCACCATCAACGCCTGATAGGCGTCCGCCATTTCCCGCAGCGCTGCCTGCGACAGCGGCCCGGCCTGCCGCGCAATGCCGTCCCGCGCGTTCGATGTATCGCGTTTGCCGGGGCGATCTTTATAGGGCGCGACGGTGGCGAATATCTGCTCGCTGAGGCTGTCGGGGAAGAACATCTGGCCGGTCATCACCGAGCGGTCGTCGGGGAAGATCTTGAAATGGATGTGGGTGGTGCGGCCACGATACCAGCCGGGATAGATGGTGGCGAAAGAAGCGATGCCGCTTTCATCGGTTCTCTGCCAGCCGCGGAGAAAGCTCTGGCCGGACGTGTCGATATCCTGCCCGTCGCCCTGTCCGGGATATCCGGAATAGGCGCCCTGGGCATCGCAATGCCAGATATCGACGCGTGCGCCGGGAAGCGGGCGGCAGGCGGCGTCGACGATTTGCAGCCGCACATTGAGGGCGGTGCCCTTCTTGCCCTCGGTGATGTCGGCGCGTTCGAGCTTCGGGTCGAAATAGAACGGCCCTTCGGTGACCTCGGGCGTGATGGCGCAGACGCCGGCACCGGCCTCGAACAAAGCAAGCCCGGCATAGGGCGAAACCTGCCCGGCCCTTGCACCGGCGGGCAGGAATATGCCGCCAGCGGTAACCGCAACGAGACCGAGCGCCTGCCGACGGCTTAGTGGCAAGGACTTGTCGGACATCTGGCGCCTCTTCAACGCGAACAGCTCCGTAAATGACCCCGCCTATCTAGGGCCCGCTGTCAGGCGGCGCCAATGAAAGTTCGGTAATGTGAGGAAAGTTCGGCAATACCAGCCCCTCTTTGGCCCACCGGTTTGCCTCGTGCAAAAGCCGAGCACACATCCTATATGGAGCCGACAATCCCTATTCGAGGCACAATATGAGCGACGCACAGACGCAGATCCCCGTAACCGTCCTCACCGGCTATCTCGGCGCCGGCAAGACGACACTGCTCAACCGCATCCTTTCGGAAAACCATGGCAAGCGCTACGCCGTCATCGTCAATGAATTCGGCGAGATCGGCATCGACAACGAGCTGATCGTGGAATCCGACGAGGAAATCTACGAGATGAACAATGGCTGCGTCTGCTGCACCGTGCGCGGCGACCTGATCCGCGTCGTCGAAGGCCTGATGCGCAGGCCTGGCCGCTTCGACGCCATCCTCGTCGAGACCACAGGCCTCGCCGATCCCGTGCCGGTGGCGCAGACCTTCTTCATGGACGACGACGTGCGTTCGAAGACCAGGCTCGATGCGGTGGTGGCGCTGGTCGACGCCAAGCACTTGCCGCTGCGCCTCAAGGATTCCCGCGAGGCCGAGGACCAGATCGCCTTTGCCGATGTCGTCGTGCTCAACAAGACCGATCTGGTCACCCCCGAAGAGCTGAGCAAGGTGGAGGCGACGATCCGCGCCATCAACCCGGCGGCACGAATCCATCGCACCACGCGCGCCAGCGTGGCGCTGTCCGAGGTGCTCGATCGCGGTGCGTTCGACCTGTCCCGGGCGCTGGAGAACGATCCGCACTTCCTCGAGGCGCATGACGATCACGACCATCATGATCATGATCATGATCATGACCACCATCACCATGATCACGACGGCCATGATCACCACGATCATGACGGGCATCATCATGCGCACCCTTCCGACATCCATGACGTGACTGTGCAGTCGGTGTCGCTGCGCGGCGGCGAGATGGACCCGAAAAAGTTCTTCCCGTGGATCGAGAAGGTCACCCAAATGGAAGGCCCGAACATCCTGCGGCTGAAAGGGATCATTGCGCTGAAAGGCGATGACGAGCGCTATGTCATCCAGGGTGTGCACATGATCATCGAGGGCGACCACCAGCGCGCCTGGAAGGACAACGAGAAGCACGAGAGCCGGCTGGTGTTCATCGGCCGCGAACTCGACGCCGAGCGACTGAAGACAAGCTTCGAGGCCTGCCAGGCCGCTTGATTTAGCTGCCCTTTCTTCCTTCTGGGAGAAGTGCAGCCTAAACGCTGGCGGTCTCTCCTCACCACGATCCGAAGCACGGGTTGAGACCCGCAGCTCAACCCCTTAAGGGTGAGGCAGCAGAAATCTCGAACGGAATGATCTCTCATGCCGACAGTCGCCCCGCTCGATCTCGAAGGCCACTGCCTCGCCGCCGTGTTTCTCGGCGACGTGCCGCATTTTGCGCTGGCCGACGGCACAATCCATCGGCTCGACCACGGCCACAAGACGGTGCAGGCCAATGACGGAATGCTCGCCGCCTTCCATGATGCGGCAAACGACCGACTGATCACCGGTGGTGAGGACGGCAGGATCTTTGCCGTGACCCCAGGCGGCAATACAACGGAATTGGCGACCGCAGGCAAAAAATGGATAACCAGCGTCGCCGCCGGGCCGCAAGGCGCTGTTGCCTATGCTTCGGGCAAGATTGCCTATGTGCGCTTTGCCGACGGTAAAACGAGGGAATTCTCGCATCCGCGCTCAGTCGAGGGGCTTGCCTTCTCGCCCAAGGGCATGCGCTTCGGCGTTGCCCGCTATAATGGCGCGACGCTGCATTTCCCGGCCGCCGACGGCAAGCCGGTCGAACTCGAGTGGGCCGGCGCCCACACCGGCATCACCTTCTCGCCGGACGGCGGCTTCGTCGTCACCTCCATGCAGGAAAACGCGCTGCATGGCTGGAAGCTCGCCGACGGCAAGCACATGCGCATGTCCGGCTACCCCGGCAAGGTGAAAAGCCTGTCGTGGAGCGCCAAGGGCAAATGGCTGGCGAGTTCCGGCGCGCCGGCGGCGATCGTCTGGCCGTTTTCCGGCAAAGACGGGCCGATGGGCAAGGCGCCGCTGGAACTCGGCACGCGCGGCAATGCGATGGTCACCTCCGTCGCCTGTCACCCGAGCCAGGACGTCGTTGCTATCGGCTATGATGACGGGATGGTGATGGCGGTGCGCTTCGCCGACGCCAAGGAAGTGCTGTTGCGCCGGCCGGGCAAAGGCGCCGTCACCTCGATGATGTGGGACAAGGAAGAGCGCCGCGTCGCCTTCGGCAGCGCCGCCGGCGATTGCGGCGTCATCGATATTTCGGCGTAGCCTGTTACTTACTCGGCTCCGCAGGATACTTTGCCGGTCAATTCAGCCTGCTTGCCGTCCTTTTCGGCATCGGCCGTTACATCATAGATTGAGAGCAAATAGCGACCGTCATAGACGCCTTCGTCGCTGGCCTTGGTCAGGATCGCCAGTTCGACATAGCCGTAGGCGTTTTCGACCTGCCGTTCGTGGTAGACGAGCAGCCGCAATTCCTTGTTGTCGAGCCAATATTGCGTGAGGTTCTGATCCTCGAACACCGTCTTGCGCAGACTGTCGGCAGCCGGCCTGCCCAGAATCTCGAGCTCACCGCTAAAATTGAAGGTCGGCCCGCCCATGCCTCTGGTGACCCCGGCACCGACCTGAAATTTGACGGCTGCATCCTCGGCGGAACACCAGATGCCGCCCGACCCCAGAGCCGCACCAACCGACGACAGCAGCGTTGCTGCGCAGACGATCGCCCGCACCATCTTGTCCCCTCCGGCCGAAGTACCATTCGGCGCCCGAAGGCGGCTCGCGGTCAAGCGCCTGTTTCCATTTAAATGACCGCTGACCCAACACAGGGCAGCCGCCCGGCCAATTGCGGTGGCGGATGCCGATTGTCTAAAGTGCGACTGAGAGGGACGCCATGAACGTCATGAACCATGCAAAGACTTCCATCGGCGGCATCGGCCCGGCCCGGATCGCCGAGTTGCGCGCGACCGAGGCAGAAGTCTTTCGCCGGGCGCGGCCAAAATCGATGGCGAAAATCGGCAATGGCCTGCCCGGCTTCTTCGGCGGCGTGCCGATGCATTGGATGAACGACTGGCGGACGCCGTTCCCGATCCTTGTCGATAGTGCCAGGGGCGCCATCATCAGAGATATCGACGGCAACCGGCTCGACGATTTCTGCCTTGGCGACACCGGTTCGATGTTCGGTCATTCGCCGCCGCCGGTCGCACGCGCCATTCGCAGGCAGGCCGGACGCGGCCTGACCTACATGCTGCCTGCCGAGAACGCGCTCGCCATCGGGCCGCTGCTGCAGCAGCGTTTCGGCTTGCCGTTCTGGCAGATCGCGACGACGGCGACCGATGCCAACCGCTTCGCGCTGCGGGTTGCCCGCGCCGTTACCGGCCGGGAGAAGATACTGGTCTTCAACGGCTGCTATCATGGCTCGGTCGACGAGACGATGGTGCGGCTGGTCGCCGGGAAAGCGGTGAATCGACCGGGATTGGCCGGCGAGTTCCGCGACCTGACGCGGGCGACTGATGTCGTCGAGTTCAACGATCTGCCGGCGCTCGACGCAGCACTCCGGGGCAACGATGTCGCCTGCGTCATCGCCGAGCCGGTGCTGACCAATTCCTGCATGGTGCTGCCCGAAGCCGGCTTTCATGATGGCTTGCGGCGTCTCACCCGTGCGACCGGCACGCTGCTTCTAATCGACGAGACGCATACAATCTCGACCGGTCCCGGCGGCTATACAAGCAAATACGGGCTGGAGCCGGACCTGTTCGTGCTGGGCAAGCCGATTGCCGGCGGCGTACCGGCGAGCGTCTGGGGCATGAGCGAAGACGTTGCGGCCCGCTATGCCGCTTATATCAGCCGGAAAGAGCCCGGCTACTCCGGCATGGGGACAACGCTGTCGGCCAATCCGCTGCAATTCGCAGCGATGCGCGCCACGCTCGAATACGTCATGACCGACGAGAACTACAGCCATATGGACCATCTGGCGCGGCGGCTCGACGCCGGGCTGACCGCCGTCATCGATCGCTATCGTCTGCCCTGGCATGTTGCTCGCGTCGGTGCCCGTGTCGAGTTCATCTGCGCGCCGGGCCCGCTGAGGAACGGCGGCGATGCGGAAGCTGCGCACGTGCCGGAGCTCGAGGCGGCAATCCATGTCGCGCTGGTCAATCGCGGCGTGCTGATCGCACCCTTCCACAACATGATGCTGATCTCTCCTGCGACCAGCGCCGCCCAGGTGAACCGGCTGATCACTGCCTTCGGCGCGGTTGCGGCAAAGCTTACGGCGTGAGACAAGCTTGCGGCATGAAACAAGCGCCCAAGCAAAGTTTGAACCTGGTCACGGCATCCCCTTCGGGCTCGACGCCCGCCGAGGCGCAGGCCTTTCTCGACGCTCATCCCGAGATCGAAGCGTTCGACATCGTGCTGACCGACGCCAATGGCGTCGGGCGCGGCAAGATCGTGCGCCGGCATGAGTTGATGAGCATCTTCGAGGGGGGCCGGCACATGCCGATCTCGATCCTCGGCCTCGACATCACCGGCGAGGATGTTCACGAGACCGGGCTGATCTGGACGACGGGCGACGGCGACCTGCGGGCGTGGCCGATCCCCGGCACACTGGTGCCGCTGTTCGGCACCCAGCCGCCGCGCGGTCAGGTGCTGATGGCGATGTACCATCTCGATGGCCAGCCGATGTCGTCCGACCCGCGGCTGGCACTCGCCCGCCAGGTAGACATCCTCGCGGCCCAGGGCCTGCATCCGGCCGGCGCCTTCGAGCTCGAATTCTTCCTGCTCGCCAACGAGCGCGACGCCGAAGGCAAGGTGCAGCCGGCGCACGCGGTGCTTGACGGACGCCGCTCGGCCAAGACTGAGGTCTATTCCGTCGACCATCTGCACGGCATGGAGCCGCTGTTTTCCGACATCTACGCCGCAGCCAAGGTGCAAGGCATCCCGGCCGAGACGGTCATCTCGGAATATGCGCCCGGCCAGTACGAGCTGACGCTCAACTACCGCAAGGATGTGATGCGGGCGGCCGACGATCTCGTGATGCTCAAGCGACTCGTGCGGGCGCAGGCGCGCCGTCATGGTGTCACCGCTTGCTTCATGGCCAAGCCGATCGAGAAATATGCCGGCTCGGGCATGCATTTTCATGTCTCGCTGCTGGACGATGCCGGCAAGAATGTCTTTGCCGAAACCGGCGGCGAAAGCTGGTCGCTGCCGCTGCTGCGCGGCCTCGGCGGACTGATCCAGACGATGGCGGAATCGATGCTGGTCTTCGCGCCGCATGCCAATTCATGGCGGCGCTTCGTCTCGCAATCCTATGCGCCGGTGGCGCCGACCTGGGGCGTCAACAACCGTTCGGTGGCACTGCGTGTGCCGGCCGGCGATGCCAAGAACCGCCGCATCGAGCACCGGCCATCGGGCGTCGACGCGAATCCTTACCTAGTGGCAGCAACGGTGCTGGCCGGTGTCGTCAAGGGCCTCGACGAAGGCCTCGATCCCGGTCCCGAAACCACCGGCAATGGCTACGAATCGGCCGTCACGCGCACGACGATGCCGGTGGACTGGCGTGCCGCGATCGAGGCGGCAAGGGCGTCGACCTTCCTCAAGGGCGCATTAGGCGAAGACCTGCACCGGACGTTCGTGGCGATCAAGCAGTCGGAATATCTGCGGGTGGCGCGCACGGTCAGCGAACTGGATTATCACCTCTATCTGCACGAGGTGTAGGGCATCACATCGTCAGCCATCCGCCGGTGAAGGCCCATGCGGAATAATTTCAACGGAACCTTCGGCGGGCTTTGCTCATTGCGTGTCTGATTGCAGGAGCGAGCAAGGCCGCCTTAGTCATGATCGCCAGGATGCAGACAACCCCGACGCCGCACCATGCCAAAGTGCAGGCAAGACGCTTGCCTGCAAGCAAGTCTCCGGAAACGACAGAAATCGACGCCAGGACGATTCCTGAACTGCGCGAAACGGCCAAGATCTGCCGCCGCTGTCCGCTATGGCACGACGCCACGCAGACCGTGTTCGGTGAGGGCCCTGATAAAGCTAAGGTGATCTTCGTCGGCGAACAGCCGGGCGACCAGGAGGACCTGGCGGGCAAGCCCTTCGTCGGTCCGGCGGGCAAGGTGTTCGACGCGATCCTGGACGATGCCGGCGTCGATCGGCTGAAAGTCTACGTCACCAACGCGGTCAAGCATTTCAAGTTCGAGCCGCGAGGCAAGCGGCGCATCCACTCCAAGCCGAACGCCGGCGAGGTGCAGGCTTGCCGCTGGTGGCTCGACAAGGAAATCGATCTGATCAAGCCCAATCTGGCGGTGGCGCTCGGCGCAACGGCGGCGCAGGCGCTGCTTGGCAAGGTGGTGCCGATCATGAAGATGCGTGGGGCCGTCGTGGAGCGCGACGATGGCTTGCGTGTCTTCGTCACCATCCACCCGTCCTTCATCCTGCGCATTCGCGAGCCGGCGGACAAGCAGGCAGAACGCGACCGGTTCCTGCAGGATATGAGAGCGGTGAAAAAGCTGATGGCCGCCTGAGCTATTTGATCAATATCGCCCGGAGATCGTTGACGTTTGTGCCGGTCGGACCGGGTGCGAAAAGGTCATCTACGGCATTGAATGCCGTCCAGGCGTTGTTGCCGGCAAGCATGGCCTTGGCATCGATGCCCGCCTTATGCATCCGCGACACTGTCGAGCCGTCGGCGAAGGCGCCGGCATTGTCTTCCGAACCGTCTATGCCGTCGGTGTCGGCGGCCAGTGCGTGGACGCCCGCCATGCCGCTGATCCCAATGGCGAAGGCGAGCAGGAATTCCGAGTTGCGGCCGCCTTTGCCTTTCGCGCGCAAGGTCACGGTCGTCTCGCCGCCCGACAGGATCAGCACCGGTTTTGCGAATGGCCGGTTGCGCGTCGCCACTTCGCGCGCGATTGCAGCGTGGACGCCGCCGACCTCACGCGCCTCGCCCTCGATGGAATCGGAGAGAATGACCGCTTCGATACCTTGGTACCTGGCTTCGGCCGCAGCCGCTTCCAGCGATACGCCGGCCGAGGCGATCAGATGTACCTCGTTGCGCGAAAAACGCGGATCATCGACAAGCGGTGCATCGGCGGCCGGCGAATTGATGTGCGCCATCACTGAAGCCGGTAGTTTCATGTCAAAGGCGGCGATCGACGCTAATGCATCTTCGCGGCTGCCGGAATCGGGAACGGTCGGGCCGGAAGCGACCAGCGCCGGGTTATCGCCCGGAATGTCGGAGACCACCAGCGACACCACCTTGGCTGGATAGGCAGCGGCCGCCAGCCTGCCGCCCTTGATCGTGGAAACATGTTTGCGGATGGTGTTCATCGCGGCGATCGGCGCGCCGGAGGCGAGCAGCGCCTCGTTGACGGCGATCTCATCGGCCAGCGTCAGACCTTCGGCAGGTGACGGCAGCAGCGCCGAGCCGCCGCCCGAAATGAGCGCCACGACGAGGTCGTCCGCAGTCAGTCCCTGGACCTTTTCGAGCAGCCGCCGGGAAGCTTCGAGCCCCGCGCCATCCGGCACCGGATGCGCCGCCTCGATGATCTCGATGCGCCGGCAGGCCGCGCCATAGCCGTAGCGGGTGACGACCAACCCTTCGATCGGCCGGTCCCACACTTTCTCGAAAGCCGCCGCCATCTGCGCCGAGCCTTTTCCTGCACCGATGACGATGGTCCGGCCCTTCGGCCTTGCCGGCAAATGATCCTTGATCGTCCTCTGGGGATCGGCGGCGGCAACGGCGGCGTTGAAGATCGAAATGAGAAAGGACTTGGGATCGAGCGCGGTCATACTGAGGTACCACGGACGCTGTGCGAGCTTCTGCGGCGTTTGCGCTGCCCCTCACCCTTACCCTCTCCCCGTATAGAGACGGGGAGAGGGTATCGCCAGCGTTGGAGCGTTTCCCTTCTCCCCGTCACTACGCGGGGAGAAGGTGCCGGCAGGCGGATGAGGGGCAGCGCCAACGTCACGATGTTGCTTCTGGCGGCAGGAGCAACTCCTGGTTATCGACGCCCAAGTAGCTACACAGCGTATCGACGACCACTCCGTGGTCCTCGCGCTCCGGTAGACCGGAGACGGCGATCACGCCGATGACGCCAGCGCCCGTGACAGTGATGGGAAAGCCGCCACCGGCCAGCACATAGTCGGCAATGTCCAGCCCCTCGCCGGGCTTGAAGCTGCGGTCGGGGCGCTGCTGCTCCAGCACAATGCGGTAGGTGCTTTTCAGGAACCGCCGCACGACGTTGATCTTGCGCCGCGCCCAGTCCGGATTGGAGGCGTTCGAGCCGGGCATTGCCGCATAGAACAGCGGCCGGTCGAAAGTTCTGATATCAACGATGATTGGCAGGTTTTCCTTGAGAGCCCGGTCGCGGATCGCCGAGCCGATCTCGAAAGCGACGGCTTCGTCGAAGGCCGAAAAGACAAGCGTGGCTTCCTGTTTCTTGATCAGAGCGATGTCGTCCGCAACGGCCATGTCGTTCCCCTGTCGATCTCGCCTGTTGCTTTGGCGGATGGCTGCCGCCCGGTCAAGCCGGCCGCATACGACGGCTAAACCGCTATATCCGCCTTGGCCGCCCGGCCGGCGACATAGACCTCGCGCACGGCGCGGTCGTCGCCGAGTGTCTGCAGCAGAAATAATTCCTCGGCGAGCGTGTCCGCCGTCTCCACCCGCAGCCGCATCGCCGGCGTGGCGCGGGCGTCGAGCACGATGATATCGGCGTCGCTGCCTTCCTCCAGGGTGCCGATCTTTTCCGCAAGCGACAGCGCCTCGGCATTGCCGCGGGTCAGCTGCCAGAAGGACTGGAACGGATTGAGCTTCTCGCCGTTCAGCGCGATCACCTTGTAGCCCTCGTCCATGGTGCGCAGCATCGAATAGTTGGTGCCACCGCCGACATCGGTGGCTGCGGCGATGCGAAGCGGCTTCTCGCGGCGGCTATAGCGCTGATAATCGAACAGGCCCGAGCCGAGAAACAGGTTGGAGGTCGGGCAGAACACCGCCACCGAGCCGCTATCCGAAAGCGCATCCGCCTCGCGCTCCGACAGGTGGATGCAATGGCCGAACAGGCTTCTGCGCCCGAGCAGCCCATAGTGTTCGTAGATGTCGGTGTAGTCCCGCGTCTGCGGGTATAATTGCTGCGTGAAGGCGATCTCGGCGTGGTTTTCCGACAGATGCGTCTGCATGTGCAGATCAGGATATTCGCGGCAGAGCGCGCCCGCCATCTCCAATTGCTCGGGCGACGAGGTGATGGCGAAGCGCGGCGTGATGGCATAGTGCTGGCGCCCCTTGCCGTGCCACTCATCGATCAACGCCTTGCTGTCGTCATAGCCCGATTGCGGCGTGTCGAGCACGCCGTCCGGCGCGTTGCGGTCCATCATCACCTTGCCGGCGATGTTGAGCATGTTGCGGTCGTGCGACTCTGCAAAGAACGCTTCGGCAGATTCCTTGTGTACCGAGCAATAGGCCGCGACTGTCGTGGTGCCGTGGCGCAACACTTCATCCAGGAACAGCCTGGCGATACGGCGGCCATGCTGGGCGTTCTGGAATTTGGTCTCTTCCGGAAAAGTGTAGGTGTTCAGCCAGTCGAGCAGTTCGGCGCCGAAGGAAGCGATGACCTGCATCTGCGGAAAATGTGCATGCGCATCGATGAACCCGGGCAGCAGCAGATGTGGCCTGTGGTCGATCTTTTTTGTTCCCTCGCCCGCCTTTTTCTCGACCTCGGCATAGGCGCCAGCGGCAACGATCCTTCCGTCGCGCATCAGCAGGCCGCCATCTTGCTCGTAGCGCCAGGCGGAATGGTCGTCGATGGTTTCTGGCCAGCGCAAAAACGACAGCGTGCGGCCGCGCAGCAGCGTGCTGGTCATGCTATTTCCCCGCGCCTTCGAACCAGGCTACCAGCAGTGCCCGTTCCTTGTCGGTGATCTGGGTGACGTTGGCGGGCGGCATGGCGTGGCTGCGTCCGGCCTGCAGGTAGATCTCGCCGGCGTGCTCGGCGATGCCGGCATCGGTATCGAGCATCACGCCCTTAGGCGCGTGGTAAATGCCCTCGTAGGACGGCTCCGCCGCATGGCACATCGAACAGCGGCCAAGCACTGTATCACGCACGGCGGGAAAATGCGCCGAGGCGACGTAGACCTGTGCCGCCGAGGACGTTTTGACCTCGCCGGTCAGCAGCTTCGGTGCCGTCGACAGCCAGATGATGACGACGAACAGGACGGCGGCGGCCAGCCAGGTCCAGGTCGGATTGCCTTTGCGCGCGTGCCTGGTATTGAAATAGTGCCGGATCAGCACGCCGATGATGAACACCAGCGAGGCAATGACCCAGTTGAACTCTGTGCCGAACGCCAGCGGATAATGGTTCGACAGCATCAGGAACAAAACCGGCAGCGTCAGGTAATTGTTGTGCAGCGAGCGCTGTTTGGCGATCTTGCCGTATTTCGGATCGGGCTTACGGCCGGCGATCAGGTCGGCGACGACGATCTTCTGGTTGGGGATGATGACCATGAAAACGTTGGCCGACATGATCGTCGCGGTGATGGCGCCGAGATGCAGGAAGGCGGCGCGGCCGGTGAACAGGTGGGTCAGTCCCCAGGCCATGAATACCAGCACCCCATACAGCACCAGCATCAGGCCGGTGTCGCTGTTGCCGAGCGGCGAACGGCACAAGAGATCGTAGACCACCCAGCCGACGCCGATCGTCGCCAGCGACAGCAAGATGCCTGTAGGCACCGACATGGCAAGGACATTCGGATCGATCAGGAACAGGTCCGCCCCGGCATAGTAGACGACGCACAGCATGGCGAAGCCCGACAGCCAGGTGGCGTAGGATTCCCACTTGAACCAGGTCAGATGCTCGGGCATCTCAGCCGGCGCCACCAGATATTTCTGCACATGGTAGAAGCCGCCGCCATGCACCTGCCATTCCTCGCCGAAGGCTCCGGCAGGCATGCCCGGACGCTGGCGCAGCCCGAGATCGAGCGCGACGAAATAAAAGGACGATCCAATCCAGGCGATACCGGTGACGACGTGCAGCCAGCGCACGGCGAAACTCAGCCAATCCCAAAATATCGCGAAATCCATCATGAAAAAATCGTCCCTGCCGATCCACTGACTTTACGGACTGGAGCGCAAACGGAAAGGGCCGAGCTGCACGATGACTTTCAAAAAAAATTGGAAAATACTAGGCTGATCATACGCAGCCACATGAGAGCCACGGAAGCCGCATGGCCTATCTCGACAACATCGCCGTTTTCGTCCGCGTCGTCGAGCTCGGCAATTTGTCGGCGGCTGGGCGCGACATGCGCATTTCGCCCGCGGTCGCCTCTAACCGGATCAAGGAGCTCGAGAAGCACCTGGGCGTCAGGCTGTTCAACCGCACGACGCGACAATTGATGCCGACCGAGCACGGCACGGTGTTCTACTCTGGCGCCAAGCAGGTGCTGGAGGCGGTCACCGAGGCGGAAGCGGCGGTCAGCGCGCTATCCGGCCAGCCGCGCGGCACCATAAAGGTGACAGCGCCGCTCGGCCTCGGGCGGCGGCTGGTAGCATCCGGAATCCCGGATTTCCACGACAGGTACCCAGATATCGAGGTGCGGCTCCGGCTTTCCGATCACAATGTCGATATCATGAAGGAAGGCATCGACGTTGCGTTCCGGCTGGGCATCATCGAGGATTCCAGCCTCAGGATGCGCGGCATCATGGACTGCGAACGCGTGCTGGTAGCGGCTCCGCAATATCTGGACGTGCGCGGCGAGCCGACCGAGCCGCAGGAGTTGATCGGCAAGAAACACGATTGCCTGATGCTGCGCTATTCCGGCGCGCGCGAATATGTCTGGACACTGCAGACGCCGAATGGGCCGCAAAAGTTCGAGGTGCACGGCCCCTACGATACCGATGATGGCGACGTGCTGACCGGCTGGGCGCTGTCCGGCCGCGGCATCATCAACAAGCCGCGCTTCGAGGTCGAGCCGTTTATCCGCGACCAGCGGCTGAAGGTGATCCTGAGCAACACGCCGCCGACGCCGGTGCAGTTCGCCGCCGTCTACCCGCACAAGAAGCTGCAGGATCCGAAGGTGCGGCTGCTGCTCGATTTCATGGCCGAGCGCTGCCAGCGGCTGATCAGGGATATTCTGGCCGGCAAATGATCGTCGGCTGGCTGGTTGCTTTCCGTCCAGCCGGCGAGATAATTCTCAAGGAATCTCGCTCAACAGGGAAAAGCGATGGCCAACGGCGCCACAATGTGTCTCGCCGTTTCACTGTCTCCGGAAGCCGCCCCTTCCCATCCGCCCGACGCCGCCCCGGACTTCAGTCTGCTGACGCGGTTCGTGCAAGAAGCCGAAGCGGCCGGTCTGGACATGGTGTTGCTGGGCGATTCCGCACCGGTTGCAGGCTGGCCGAACCGGCAAATGCGCTTCGAAGCAACCACCTTGGTGGCGGCGCTGGCGACGGTGACAAGCAGGATCGGCCTCGTCGCCGCCGCGTCGACGGTCGCCCACCAGCCCTATAATCTCGCGCGCCGTTTCGCCTCGCTCGATATCATCAGCCATGGCCGCGCCGGCTGGAACGCGAGCATGATGCCCGACCCGCGCGAGGCGGCCAATTTCAGCCGGCCGGAAGGGTTTTCCGGCGACGATTTCCGCCTGCGCGCCGAGGAATTCATCGGCATCGTGCAAGGCTTGTGGAAAGGCTGGGACGCAGACGCGCTGCTGTTCGACAAAGTTGGCGGCCGCTTCTTCGATCCCGAGAAGATGCACCTTCTCGACCACAAGGGCGAATATTTTTCCGTGCGCGGGCCGCTCAACGTGGCGCGGTCGCCGCAGGACACGCCGGTGCTGGTCATGTCCGGCCTGTCCGAGCCCGACATGGATACTGCCGCCCGCACCGCCGATGTTGTCCTGCGGGACCAGCGATCGATCGACTGGGCTGACGATCTGAAGCGCCGTGCGCTTGCGTTCGGGCGCAGGCCGGAGGCGCTGAAAGTGCTGATGAACGTTGTCGCGGTTGCCGAAATAGCCGCCGCCCCGGACGTGTTTGCGGATCGGCTCGAAGAGTGCTTTCGCTCCACAGCTTGTGACGGTTTTAACATTCTCATGCCGCGGATGGTAGCGCTCGACAATTTCGTTGATTGCGTGCTGCCGGGCCTTCGCCGCCGCGGCCTCGTTAGGCCTGGTTACCGCGGGGCGACACTTCGCTCCCATCTCGGACTTGCCGGGGAGGATCGGCAATGAGTACCGGTCGACGGCAGATGAAGCTCGGCGCCTTCCTGTGGGCGACAGGCCACCACATCGCCGCCTGGCGTCATCCGCAGGCGCATGTCACGGCCGGCATCGACATCGATCATTACATCCAGCTGGCGCGGACGGCGGAAGCGGCAAAGTTCGACATGATCTTCTGCGAGGACGCCGCCGGCGTGCGTGAGGCCAATGTCGATATCGCCAGCCAGACCTCACGCTCGATCGGCTTCGAGCCGATCAGCCTGCTTGCGGCGCTCGCGGTGCAGACGGAGCGCATCGGCCTCGTCTCAACGGCGTCGACGAGCTATAACGAGCCTTACGGGCTGGCGCGAACCTTCCTGTCGCTCGACCATCTGAGCGGCGGGCGTGCCGGCTGGAACCTTGTCACTTCCGCCAGCCAGATCGAGGCCGCCAATTTCGGCTCGACCGGACTGCGCCCGCATGCGGACCGCTACGAACGCGCGCGCGAATTCGCTGCCGTGGTTGCTGGCCTTTGGCAAGGCCAGGGTGGACACGAAGGCAGAAGTTTTTCGGTGCGCGACCCGCTCGATCTGCCGCGCTCGCCACAAGGTGCACCGGTCATGGTTCAGGCGGGAGCGTCAGATGAGGGCCGCGATCTTGCCGCCCGGACCGCCGATGTGGTGTTCACTGCGGCGCAGACATTCGAGGAGGCAAAGGCCTTCTACGACGACCTCAAGGGACGGCTGGCGCCCCATGGGCGCGAGCCGGAGGACGTCAAGATCATGCCCGGCGTCGCGCCGGTCGTCGCGGCAAGCGAAGCGGAAGCCCGGGCAAGACATGATGAACTGCAGGAGCTGATACCGGACGATGTCGGTGTCGCGCTGCTTTCCAGCTATCTCAGCATATCCGATCTCGCGCGCTATCCCATCGACGGACCGCTGCCCGAGCTGCCGGCCAGCCAAGGCATGCAGAGCCGGCAGGCGCTCGTCATCGAGCAATCCCGCCGCGACAAGCTGTCCATTCGCCAGCTTGCCCGTCATTTCGCCGGCGCGCGCGGTCATTGGCGCGTCGTCGGAACTCCGGCCCAGATCGCCGACCAGCTCGAGGCACGCTTCGAGGGCGGCGCGGCAGACGGTTTCAACGTCATGCCATCCTATTTTCCCGGCGAACTCGAAGCCTTTGCCACGCTTGTCGTGCCGGAGCTGCAGCGGCGCGGGCTTTTCCGGAAGGATTATGAAGGCAGCACGCTGCGCGACCATCTGGGCTTGAAAACGCCGGCGTAAAACGACGAGCGGAACGAAAGTCGGAGATCGCCGTTTTGGGATGCTGTGCCGCGCGGCGATGAGGGCGTCTGCGCGCATATTCGATTGACCATCCCAAACTTCGCCCTCTTTTCAAACCACGCGGACGCAACCGCCACAGGAGCCGATCATGGATGCCATCGCCACCCGCAACGACCTGCAATCCAACGCCAAGAAAGAGTGTATCGATCTTCTCAACGCCCGCCTCGCCGACGCCATCGATCTGGCCTTGATCACCAAGCAGGCGCACTGGAACGTCAAGGGACCGCAATTCATCGCCATCCACGAGATGCTCGACACATTCCGCGAGGAGCTCGACGGCCATGTCGACACCATTGCCGAGCGCGCCGTACAGCTCGGCGGGACGGCGCTCGGCACATCGCAAGAGGTGTCGAAGGCGACTATGCTCGAGGCCTATCCGACCGACATCCACAAGACCCGAGATCATCTGGCGGCGCTGATCGACCGCTATGCCGCAACCGCCAAGCGGGCACGCGCGGCGATCGACGAGGCGGCCGGCGCGGGCGATGCCGACACCGCCGACATCTTCACCGCCTATTCACGCTCGCTCGACAAATTGCTGTGGTTCCTTGAGGCGCACACGCAGGAGAAGGAATAGCCAAAACGTCAGCCAGCCATCGCCTTGCGGTGAGGGGCTTTGGACTGAGCGAACGGTGCCGCCGCATGGCCGGCCAACGCTGTCATAATCTCGGCTACGGCGAGTGCGGCGATCACCTGCGGGCGCTTGTCCTTAACGGCATCGCCGCCGATCGGCGAGACGAGGTGGGCAAATTCCGCCTCGCTTCCGTCCGCCGATTTCAGGAACCAGTTTCGGAACGTCGCCTTCTTGGTTCTGGAGCCGATCATGCCGACATAGGCGGCATCCCGGCGTTTCAGAGCCTCGGCGACGATCAGGAAGTCCAGCGCGTGGTCATGTGTAAGGACGACGAAGGCGGATCCAGCCGGGGCTTCGCGCACCATCGCCTCAGGCATCGGCGTCAGCTTGGTTTCGACCGCTTCCGGCATGCCTTTGAGCGCCTCGGCTCGCGTCTCGACAACGACGACATGCACCGGCAGCAAGGCCATCGCGGAGGCCAGCGCCTGGCCGACATGGCCGCCGCCGAGGATGTAGACATGCGGTCGCTGCGCTTCCTCGGTTTCCGCCGCCGCAACCAGCTTGGCTTCAAGCGCGGGGTCGACTAGCTGGATCAGCAGCTCGACCCTGCCGCCGCAGCACTGCCCGATGTCCGGGCCGAGCGCGATGTCGAGGGTGGCGCGGATATCCCTCCCCCTTGAGGGGAGGGTGGCGGCGAAGCCGCCGGGTGGGGTCGCGGCGGCAGTGCTCGACGCGCTGGCGGTACCTTCTGAGACGACCCCCTCTGGCCGCTCCGCGGCCATCTCCCCCTCAAGGGGGGAGAAAAGCATCTGTCGCGCTTTGTCGATCGCCATGTATTCGAGCTGGCCGCCGCCGATCGTACCGAAAGTGGCCGATCCTGAGACGAGCATGAAGGCACCCGTCTCGCGCGGCGTCGAACCTTTTGTCCGGGCCACCTCAACGAAGGCGACCCGGCCGGCGCCGGCAAGAAAGGCTTTCAGGCTCTGCACTTTCGCGTTCATCATTTGCGTTCCCTATCGGGAAATATAGAGTTTTTCGGCCTGAATTGCACGTTTTCCGGGATTCAAATGCCGGTTTTGGCTTCCCGCTTCAGCCGTTCGATCGCCATCAGCACACGCTCCGGCGTGGCCGGCGGGTCGAGGCGCGGGCAGATCTTGTGGCCGGCAACGCTCGCCACTGCGTCCGACAGCGCATGCAGCACCGAGATTGCGAGCGGAAAGGGCGGCTCGCCGACCGCCTTGGAGCGGTACACCGTCGGCTCGCCTGCTTGCGCCCAGTCGGCCAAAGTCACATTAAAAATCTTCGGCCGGTCCGACGCGAGCGGGATCTTGTAGGTCGATGGCGCATGGGTGCGCAGCCGCCCCTTGTCGTCCCACCACAGTTCCTCCGTCGTCAGCCAGCCCATGCCCTGGATGAAGCCGCCCTCGATCTGGCCGAGGTCGATGGCGCGGTTCAGCGAGCGGCCGGTTTCGTGCAGGATGTCGGTGCGCTCGACGACATATTCGCCGGTCAGCGTATCGACCGAGACTTCCGAGCACGCGGCGCCATAGGCGAAATAGTAGAAGGGATGCCCCTCGCCCTTGTCGCGGTCCCAATGGATTTTCGGCGTCTTGTAGAAACCCGCCGCCGAAAGCTGGATGCGCGCCATATAGGCCTGCCTGACGAGATCGGCGAAGGCGATCTCCTGGTTTCCGATGCGCACGCGATTGGGCAAGAACAGCACCTGGTCGCGCGGTACCTGGTATCTCTCGACGGCGAAATTGATCAACCGGTCCTTGATCTGGCGGGCGGCATTCTGCGCCGCCATGCCGTTGAGATCGGAGCCGGAAGACGCGGCGGTGGCCGAGGTGTTCGGCACCTTGCCGGTCGTCGTCGCGGTGATCTTGACCTGATCGAGGTCGATCTGGAACTCTTCCGCCACGACCTGCGCCACCTTGACATAGAGGCCCTGCCCCATCTCGGTGCCGCCGTGGTTCAGATGCACCGAACCGTCGGTATAGACATGCACCAGCGCGCCGGCCTGGTTGTAGTGGGTGGCGGTGAACGAGATGCCGAACTTGACCGGCGTCAGCGCCAGTCCGCGCTTGATGAAGCGGCTGTTGGCATTGAAAGCACCGATGGTGCGGCGGCGCCTCGCATAGTCGGAACTCGCCTCCAGCTCGGCGACGATGCGGTGGATGATGTTGTCCTCGACCATCTGGTGATAGGGCGTGATGTTGCGGTCGCTGGTGCCGTAGAAATTCTTCTTGCGGATTTCGAGCGGGTCCTTGCCGACGGCAAACGCGACTTCGTCGATGACGCGCTCGGCGCCGACCATGCCTTGCGGGCCGCCGAAGCCGCGAAAGGCAGTGTTCGATACCGTGTTGGTGTAGAGCGGCGCCGATTGCGCGTGCACCGCCGGCCAGAAATAGGTGTTGTCGCAATGGAACAGCGCGCGGTCAGTGACCGGGCCGGAGAGGTCGGCCGAGAAGCCGCAGCGCGCCGCGAACATGAAATCTACGCCCAGAATATTGCCCTGGTCGTCGAAGCCGACCTCGTAGTCGACGAGGAAATCGTGGCGTTTGCCGGTGGCGATCATGTCGTCGTCGCGGTCAGGCCGGATTTTCACGGCCCGATGATGTTTCTTCGCGGCGATAGCGGCCAATGCCGCAAACTGATTGCCTTGCGTTTCCTTACCGCCGAAAGCGCCGCCCATCCGGCGGATTTCCACCGTCACCGCATGGCTCGGCACACCCAGCGCATGGCTGACCATGTGCTGGATTTCGCTCGGGTGCTGGGTCGAGGAATAGATGGTGACGTCGTGGTCCTCGCCGGGGATGGCCAAGGCGATATGACCTTCGAGATAGAAATGCTCCTGGCCGCCTATGCGCATTTTTCCCTTCAGCCGGCGCGGCGCCGCATTGATCGCAGCCGCTGCATCACCGCGCCTCAGCGTCAGCGGCGGCGTGACCAGCTTATCTTTCCGGGGATCGAGCTCACCGACATCGGCGACGAACGGCAATTCCTTGTATTCGACCTTGGCCAGCCTCGTTGCACGGCGCGCCTGCTCGCGGGTTTCGGCAATGACGCAGAAGATCGGTTGGCCAAAGAATTGCACCTTGCCGTCGGCCAGCACCGGCTCGTCGTGACGGCCGGTCGGCGAAATGTCGTTCTCGCCTGGCACGTCGCTCGCCGTCAGCACGTCGATGACGCCGGGTGCCGCGCGCACCGCCGACAGGTCCATGCTGGTGATGGTGGCATGCGTCGCCGTCGAAAGCCCAAGGCAGCCGTGCAGCGTGCCGGCCGGTTCCGGCATGTCGTCGATATAGACGGCCGTGCCACTGACATGCTTGTGCGCGGAATCATGGCGCTGGTCGGTGGCGACGCCGCCGGCGATTTTTTGCGCCTTCAGGTTTGGCGTGGCGTGCTTGTTCATCATGCAGCCTCGTGCCGTGATACCTGGATCGGCGCCCGGGTGCCGGTGGTTTCGGCAAAGAAGCGCAGCAGCAGGTTGCGCGCCGCCAGCGCCCGGTATTCGGCGCTTGCCCGCATGTCGGTTAGCGGCGTGAAATCGCCGGCATACGCGGCCATCGCCGCCTCGACCGTCGCTTCCGTCCAGGGCTTGCCAAGCAATGCCTTTTCGACGCCAAAGGCTCGCTTCGGCGTTGCCGCCATGCCGCCATAGGCGATGCGCACATCCGCCACCGTGCCATGCTCGGCGAGCTTCAGGAAAAACGCGCCTAGCGCTGCTGTGATATCTTCGTCGCGGCGCTTGGTGATCTTGTAGACGGCAAATTTCGTCTCGCTGCCCGGCACCGGAACATGCACGGCCTCGACGAATTCGCCGGGCTGCCGGTCCTGCTTGCCATAGGCGATGAAAAACTCCTCGAGCGGGATCGTTCGACGCTTGTCGCCGCGGCGCAGCGTCAGGCGGGCACCGAGTGCGATCAGCGGCGGCGGCGTGTCGCCGATCGGCGAACCGTTGGCGATATTGCCGCCGATGGTGCCCATGTTGCGCACCTGATCGCCGCCGATGCGGTCGAACAGCGGGCCGAGCGCCGGGATGCGTTTCGCCAGCGTCGAGAAGGCTTCGCTATAGGTGACACCGGCGCCGATCGAGATGACGCCCTTGTCCTCGGAAATCCCGCACAGACCATCGAGATTGCCGATGAAAACCGCCGGCGCAATATCGCGCATGTGCTTGGTCACCCAAAGGCCGACATCGGTCGAACCCGCGACGATAGTGGCGCCCGGCTCCTTGACGAGTACGCTGGCCAGATCGTCGGCATTGGCCGGCACGATCAGCCGCTTGTTGCCGGAGCCGATCTCGATGCGCGAACCGTCCTTCATCGCTTCGAGCTTGGCCGTGACTGCCTTGCGCTCCGCCGCCAACGGATCCTTTGCCGCCGTGCCGTAGCTGGAGATGGCACGTGCGGCGCGCATGATCGCCTCGTAGCCGGTGCAGCGGCAGAGATTGCCTTGCAGCGCCTTTTCGATGGCGGCGTCCGACGGCTCCGGCGCCCGCATCCACAGAGCATAAAGCGACATGACGAAACCCGGTGTACAGAAGCCGCATTGCGAGCCGTGGAAATCGACCATGGCCTGCTGCACGGGATGCAGTTTTCCTGCGTCGCCGCGCAGATGCTCGACGGTCACGATATGCGTGCCGTCTAGCGAGCCAAGGAAGCGGATGCAGGCATTGACGCTTTCATAGACCAGTGTTCCACCGGAGAGCCTGCCGACCAGCACCGTGCAGGCGCCACAGTCGCCCTCGGCGCAACCTTCCTTGGTGCCGCGCAGCGAGCGGTCGAGCCGCAGCCAGTCGAGCAGGGTCTGGTCCGGTGCAACCGTGCCGAGCGCGACGTCCTCGCCATTGAGGATGAAGCGGATTTCGTTGCGTGTCTTGATCCCTGCCATCTCAGCTTCCCCGGTAGGTCGAATAGCCGTACGGCGACAGAAGCAGCGGCACATGATAGTGCATCGGCTCGGCCATACCGAAGCGGATCGGCACATGGTCGAGGAAGGCCGGTTCCGCCAGTTTTGTCCCTTGCCCGCGCAGATAATCGCCGGCCGCAAAGACCAGCTCGTATTCGCCGGTGCGGAATTCAGCGCCGGCAAGCAGCGGAGCATCGCAACGGCCGTCTTGATTGGTGACGACCGTTTTCAGATGCGTCCGGGCCTGACCGTCAAGATGATAGAGCTCGATCGACAGACCGGCCGCCGGTTTGCCGGCCGCAGTGTCGAGGACGTGGGTCGTCAGGCGCCCGCCTTCGGCTTTCGACGTTTCCGCCACTGGCTGCTCCATTCCCTGAACGGTCGAACACTATTCATGAATTGTGCGCCAATTAAAGGCGATGCATAAGTCCCGGTCGAGCGGAGCGCGACAAAAACACTTTCAAAAATTTCGGGGGAATGCGCAGGCACTCCTTTCGACTATCCTGATTACAATTTCCGGCAGGAGCGAGAATGCGTTACGAACGAGACATGCGCGGCTACGGAGCCAATCCGCCGGATCCGAAATGGCCCGGCGGGGCGCATGTCGCGGTGCAGTTCGTCGTCAATTACGAAGAGGGCGGCGAGAATTGCGTCCTGCACGGCGACAAGGCTTCGGAGGCTTTCCTGTCGGAGATCGTCGGCGCCGCGCCCTGGCCCGGCCAGCGCCACTGGAACATGGAATCGATCTACGAATACGGCGCCCGAGCCGGCTTCTGGCGATTGCTGCGCCTGTTCAGCGAGGCACAGGTGCCGATCACCTGCTATGGCGTCGCCACGGCCCTGGCGCGTTCGCCCGACCAGGTTGCGGCGATGCAGGAGGCCGGCTGGGAGATCGCTTCGCACGGGCTGAAATGGATCGACTACCGCGACCATCCCCCGGAAGACGAGCGCCACGACATGGAGGCGGCGATCCGGCTGCATTATGAGGTGACAGGAGCGCGGCCGACCGGCTGGTACACCGGCCGCACCTCGATCAACACGGTGCGGCTGGCGGCGGAAGAGGGCGGCTTCGACTATGTGTCGGACACCTATGACGACGAACTGCCCTACTGGTTCGAGCATGCCGCACCGGACGGGTCGGCGAAGCCGCAGCTGGTCATCCCCTACACGCTCGACGCCAACGATATGCGCTTTGCCACGCCGCAGGGCTTCAACTCGGGCGACCAGTTCTTTGCCTATCTCAGGGATAGTTTCGATATGCTCTATGCCGAGGGCAAGGCAGGGCGGCCGCGCATGATGAATATCGGCCTGCACTGCCGCCTGGTTGGGCGGCCGGGCCGGGTCGCGGCACTGAAGCGCTTCATCGACTACGTCAAATCGCATGACAAGGTCTGGCTGGCACGACGCATCGACATTGCAAAACACTGGCAGGAGACGCATCCGTTCCGGTTGCCGGCGCTGCGCCCGTCGAAAATGGAATTCGAGGCCTTCGTCCACACATTCGGCGGCGTCTTCGAGCATTCGCCGTGGGTTGCCGAGCGCGCTTATGAGCTGGAGCTCGGCCCGGCCCATGACAGTGCCGGCGGCCTGCACAACGCGCTCTGCCGCGTGTTTCGCGCGGCCAGCGAGGCCGAGCGGTTTGCCGTGCTCAATGCCCACCCCAATCTTGCCGGAAAACTGGCACAGGCCAAGCGGCTGACGGCGGAATCGTCGAGGGAACAGGCTTCGGCAGGGCTCGACGCGTTGACCGAGAAGGAGCGCGAGCTGTTCGCAAAACTCAATGCCGCCTACGTCACCAGTTTCGGTTTCCCCTTCATTATTGCGGTGAAAGAAAAGACCAAGGCGGAGATCCTGGCCGAGTTCGAGGCGCGTATCGGCAACAGCCACGACGTCGAATTCGAAACCGCCTGCAGACAGGTCGAGTGCATCGCGCTGCTTCGTCTCAAGGACATGCTTCCGCAATAGGCTTCGGCTGCCGCCATGGGCCCTGGCTTCCGCAACAGGCTTGAATTTATGGATATGATGAAAATGGCCGAGCGAACCTATTATGCGCCGCAGGGCGGACATCCCGGCCAGAGTGAATTGCTGACTGGCCGCGCTGTGTTCACACAGGCCTATGCCGTCATCCCCAAGGGCGTGATGCAGGACATCGTCACCAGCGCCTTGCCGTTCTGGGATGGGACACGCGTCTGGGTGCTGTCGCGGCCGCTGTCGGGTTTTGCCGAGACGTTTTCGCAATATATCGTCGAGCTCGCGCCCGGCGGCGGCAGCGATCGCCCTGAGCTTGACGCCGCCGCCGAAGGTGCCCTGTTCGTGGTCGAAGGCGAGCTAAGCGTTTCGCTTGCCGACAAGAAACATAGCTTAAGGCCGGGCGGCTTTGCCTACCTGCCGCCGGCGAGCGGGTGGACGGTGCGCAATGAAAGCGGTGCCGCCGTCCGCTTTCACTGGATCCGCAAGACTTATGACGCAGTCGACGGCATCGACCAGCCGCAAGCGTTCTTCGCCAACGAACAGGACATCGCGCCGTCGCCAATGCCGGGTACCGAAGGCCGATGGGCGACCACGCGCTTCGTCGATCCGGCCGACATGCGCCACGACATGCATGTCACCATCGTCACGCTCGAGCCTGGCGCGGTCATTCCCTTCGCCGAGACGCACGTCATGGAGCACGGGCTCTATGTGCTGGAGGGCAAGGCGGTCTACCGTCTCAACCAGGACTGGGTCGAAGTCGAAGCCGGCGACTATATGTGGCTGCGCGCCTTCTGCCCGCAGGCTTGTTATGCCGGCGGGCCGGGCAAATTCCGCTATCTCCTCTATAAGGACGTCAACCGCCACGCCAAGCTTGGCAGCGCCGGCGTCGTGAGACCCACACCATGACCCGCATCGTCGCGCGGCCGCTGACCCGCGAGAATTTCGCCGAATTCGGCGACGTCATCGATATGGGCGGCGACAACCATTATCCGATCAATGGCGGCAAGGCTGAGCGCTACCATGACCTCGCCACGGCGGAAGCACGAGGGCCGAATGCGCGCGTGCTGATCTCGATGGTGCGTGGCACGCCCTATGAGCTGCCGTTGAAGCTTACCATGGTGGAGCGCCATCCGTTTGGCAGCCAGGCCTTCATCCCGCTGTCACCACGGCCGTTCCTGGTCGTCGTCTGCCATGACGGCGAGGAGGGCCCGGGCGAGCCGCATGCCTTCATCACCGCGCCCGGGCAAGGCATCAACTATCCGCGCAATCTGTGGCACGGAGTGCTGACGCCGATCGGCGATGTTCAGGATTTTGTGGTCGTCGACCGCGGCGGCGACGGCTCCAATCTCGAAGAGTGCCATTTCTCGCACGCCTACGAGATCGATCTTCCCGACGGGATTAGATGATGACCGACATTTCGCTGATCGACCGACTGCTCGACGTCATCGAGCACGACATCGTGCCGAAGACCGTCGAAGGCGTCGCGCACGGCAATAAGCTGTTCGGCGCGGCCATTCTGCGCAAGGACGACCGCTCGCTGGTGCTTGCCGAAACCAACAACGAGACCGAAAACCCGCTTTGGCACGGCGAGGTGCATTGCCTGAAGCGCTTCTACGAAATGCCTAAAGCCGAACGCGTCGACACCAAGGACGCGATCTTTCTTGCCACGCACGAACCCTGCTCGCTCTGCCTGTCGGCGATCACCTGGACCGGCTTCGACAATTTCTTCTATCTGTTCAGCCACGAGGACTCGCGCGACAGCTTCGACATCCCGCATGATTTGAAGATCCTGAAAGAGGTCTTCACCCTCGATCCGGGCGGCTACAATGCCGAGAATGCCTATTGGAAGAGCTTTTCGATCCGCAAATTGGTGCGCTCGCTGCCCGACCCCGAGCGCGGTCGGCTGGAAGCGCGCATCCACACAATATCAGCGCGCTATGACGAATTGTCCGGCGCCTATCAGGCCGGCAAGGACGAAAACGACATTCCGCTGAATTGAATGCCGCAAAGTTCAATGGCTTGAATTGCCACCTTTATGGTGGCATATTGCGTTATGGAGAAACGCAGACCCACTTACGATCTTGATGCAATCAAGGCCGAGTTGGGTTCGGTCGACAGGCTGGCAATCACGACGTCCGCCCTGCGGGATGGCATTGGGCTGAGCTTTGATCGCGCCGGTATTGTCGGTGATCGGCGACATCACGCGGAAGATGTTTGTAACGTCGATGACGACGTTCGCCGACCATCGTGTCTGGCACGTGCCAGCACGCGACCTGGTTCTTTTCCGTGAAATTTCAGGCGGACGTCGTGACCGAATTCACAGTCATGTCGTTCAAGGAAAAGTGACTATGGCGATGAAGGAAAATAATGGAACGAATAGCATGACCTCCCCCGAAACAGGAGAAACGCTGACGCGTGGGGTGCGTCCGTTCACTGTGACTTACAAGGGCGAGAGCATGATCGTCGACCTGCTGGGTTATTATCCCTCTTCGGGAAGTGAGGGCGTGCATGTCGGAGACGACATGACCGTCGTCGATGCAGCGCTCCGCATCCTCAAAGAAAAGATCGACGGCGTTCCGGCACCGGCCACCATCCGTCGCGTGCGCACAAAGCTCAAACTGTCGCAGCGCGAGGCAGGATCCCTGTTCAAGGTCGGCGAGAACGCTTTCGACAAATACGAACGGGGTCTGATCGAGCCGAGTGGCCCAACCATTCAGCTGATGACGCTGTTGGAAAAACACCCGGAGTTGGTGGACGAGTTGCGGTAGCCGCGCGGCCTCTCTGACAGGTCGCATAATTTGCTGCTCCAGTCGCGAATAGCGATTGAAAGTCGCCTCGCTGCGGGGCGTTATGCCCCGCATGAAAATCGTCACTGAATTCCCACGAAAGATCGTCGAATTTCCGGATATGGGGATCATCATGCCGGACGGCTGCCGGCTGTCGGCGCGGGTGTGGATGCCGGCCGATGCTGCCGACGATCCAGTGCCGGCAATCCTCGAACACCTGCCCTATCGCAAGCGCGACGGCACGATCTATCGTGATCAGCTGACGCATCCCTATTTTGCCGGCCACGGCTACGCCTCGATCCGCGTCGACATGCGCGGCAATGGCGATTCCGAAGGGCTGATGGACGACGAATATTCCGAGCAGGAATTGCAGGACGCTTGCGACGTCATCGCCTGGGCGGCGGACCAGCCCTGGTGCAACGGCAATGTCGGCATGATGGGCATTTCGTGGGGCGGCTTCAACTGCCTGCAGGTAGCAGCCAAGCAGCCGCCGGCGCTGAAGGCGGTCATCAGTCTCTGTTCGACGGTCGACCGCTATGCCGACGACATCCACTACAAGGGCGGCTGCCTGCTGATCGAGAATTTCGGCTGGGCCTCGACCATGCTGTCCTATTCGTCAAGGCCGCCGGATCCGTTGCTGGCCGGCGACAACAGATGGCGCGACCTGTGGCTGACCAGGCTGGAGAACCAGCCATTCCTGGCACCGCTGTGGCTGAAGCACCAGCATCGCGATGCCTATTGGAAGCGCGGCTCGATCTGCGAGGACTATTCCGCCATCCATGCCGCGGTGCTGTCGATCGGCGGCTGGCATGATGGCTATCGCAATACGATTTCCCATCTCGCCGTCAATATCGAGGCGCCGGTCAAGGGCATCGTCGGCCCGTGGATCCACAAATACCCGCATTACGCCGCGCCCGAACCGCGCATCGGCTTCCTGCAGGAGGCCTTGCGCTGGTGGGACCGCTGGCTGAAGGACATCGACACCGGCGTCGAGGCCGACCCCGCCTACCGCGCCTATGTCATGGACAGCGTGCGTCCGGCGCGCTGGCACCCCGAGCGGCCGGGCCGCTGGGTCGCTGAATCGGAATGGCCATCACCCAACATCGAGACCCAAGAGGTTGAGCTTATCGCTGAAGGCAACCACGCTATCGTCGCTTCGCCGCAAAGCTGCGGCCTCGCCGGCGGCGAATATTTCCCCTTCACCTTCGGCCCGGAACTGCCGGGTGACCAGCGCCCCGACGATGCGCTGTCGGTGTGCTTCGACCAGCCGGTGCTGACCGAAACGATCGACATTGTCGGTGCTCCCGAAGTTGTGGTCAGGGTCTCGTCGGACCGGCGCCAGGCGAACATCGCGGTTCGGCTGTGCGACGTCCATCCGGACGGGGCATCGGAGCTGATCTCGTACGGCGTGCTCAACCTGACGCATCGCAACTCGCACGAATTTCCCGAAGCGCTAGTGCCCGGCGAAACCGTCAGCGCCCGGGTGGTGCTCGACCAATGCGCCTATCGCGTGCCGGTCGGCCATCGCTTGCGCGTTGCCGTTTCGAACGCCTACTGGCCGATGATCTGGCCGTCGCCGGAGCCGGTCCGGCTCGAATTGTCGGCCGCGACATTGATGCTGCCGGTACGCCCGCCAGCGACAGGCGACGAGGTCACCTTCCCCGCTCCCGAAGGTGCTGCGCCCTGGGCAACGGAGACGCTTCGGCCCGCCAATTCCGAGCGTCATGTCGATCGCGACGAAAAGACCGGAATGATTACGGTTTCCATCGTCGACGATTTCGGTGAGGTGCGCGACCTGGAGCATGGCCTCGCCCACGGGAGCCTCGCCAGGGAGACATGGGTGATCCATCCTGACAATCCGCTGTCAGCCTCGGGCAAGACGCATTGGAGCCAGACGCTGTCGCGAAATGGATGGTCGGTGCGCACCGAAACCTTCGCCGAAATGCGGTCCGACGCGCAAAGCTTCGTGGTTAGCGCCAGAATTGAAGCCTATGAAGGCGAGAAACTCGTCTTCGAGCGCAATTTCGAGGAGAAAATCCCGCGCGTGCTGCTTTGAGCGCGTATAGCGATTGGTCCAATTGCGACGCACGATTTACGCCACGGCATGTCGCATTCGGTCTTGCTTACCGCTTTCCCTTACGGTCATTATTCTCCCGATTGAAATGAGAAAAACGACCATAAGGTCGGACCAACAGAGTGAGGAACTCAACATGTCGAACGAACTGGAATATCTGAGCCGGCGCGTTGCGTCCGGCAAGCTGAGCCGTCGCGATTTTCTCGGCCGGGCAGCAGCGCTCGGCGTCACCGTAACCTTCGCCAATTCGCTGCTTTCCGGTGCAGCACGCGCGGCGGGTCCGGTCAAGGGCGGGACGCTCAAGGCTGGCCTGGTCGGTGGCGAGTCCACCAACAGTCTCGATCCGGCGCTGTTCATGACGCAGGTGCCGTTCGCCTTCGGCAAGATGTGGGGCGAACTGATCGTTGAACTGTCTCCCGAAGGCAAGCTCGAGAACCGCATTGCCGAGGAGATCGGCTCGTCGGACGACGCCAAGACCTGGACGCTGAAGATCCGCGATGGCGTCGAGTTCCACGACGGCAAGAAGGTGACCGCAGATGACGTGGCCGCCACCCTCGAACGCCATTCGGACGAGAAGTCGAAGTCCGGCGCGCTCGGTTACATGAAAGGCATCGAGAGCATAAAGGCCAGCGGCAAGGAAGTGGTGCTGACGCTGAAGGAGCCGAATGCCGACCTGCCCTACCTGCTTAGCGACTATCACCTGATCATCCAGCCGAACGGCGGCAAGGACAAGGCCGATGCCGGTATCTCGGCGGGTCCTTACAAGGTCACCACCAACGAGCCCGGCGTGCGCCATGGCGGCGAGCGCTTCGCCAATTACTGGCAGGGCGACAAGATGGGCCATGCCGACCAGATAGAGATCATCGTCATCAACGACGCCACGGCCCGCACGGCGGCGCTGCAGGGCGGCCAGGTCAACATGATCAACCGGGTCGAGCCGAAGATCGTCGATCTGATCAAGCGCGTGCCCGGCGTCACCATCCGCAACCATTCGGGACCCGGCCACTACGTCTTCATCATGCACTGCGACACCGCGCCGTTCGACAACAACGACTTGCGGATGGCGTTGAAGCTGGCGATCGACCGCGAGGAGATGCTGAACAAGGTGCTGCGTGGCTATGGCTCGCTCGGCAACGACTTCCCGATCAATGCATCGTACCCGCTATTCACCGAGATCGAGCAGCGCAAATACGATCCCGATAAGGCCAAGTTCCACTACAAGAAATCGGGCCATGACGGTGCCGTCCTGCTCCGGACGTCGGACGTCGCCTTCCCCGGTGCCGTCGATGCCGCACAGCTGTTCCAGCAAAGCGCGGCCAAGGCCGGCATCAAGCTGGAGATCAAACGCGAACCGGGCGACGGCTACTGGTCGGAAGTCTGGAACAAGCAGCCCTTCTGCGCCTCCTACTGGGGCGGCCGGTCGACGCAGGACCAGATGTACTCTACCGCCTATCTGTCGACGGCCGACTGGAACGACACACGTTTCAAGCGTCCGGATTTCGACAAGATGGTGCTGGCGGCTCGCGCCGAGCTCGACGAGGCCAAGCGCAAGGCAATGTACCACGACATGGCTGTGATGGTGCGCGACGAGGGCGGCTTGATCCTGCCGATGTTCAATCAGTTCATCGACGCGACGGGCGCCAAGGTCGCCGGCTGGGTGGATGATCCGCATCAGGAGTTGATGAACGGATATGCTCTGGCGAAGTGCTGGCTCGAAGCCTGAGCCCGGCCTTGCGGATATGTCCTCACCCATCGTGAAACTGGTGGCCCAGCGCATTGCGCTGGGCATTCTGCTGCTGTTGGCCGTTTCGGTCCTGATCTTCGCCGGCACCCAAATCCTGCCCGGCGACGTCGCGCAAGCCATTCTCGGGCAGTCGGCGACACCGGAGTCGCTCGCCAATCTGCGCGAGCAGCTCGGCCTCAATGATCCCGCTTACATCCGTTATTTTCGCTGGCTCGGCGGCATCCTGACCGGTGATCTCGGCACGGCTATGTCGAGCGGTCAGGATATCGCAACCTCTATCAAGGGAAGGCTGTGGAACACGCTGTTCCTTGCCTTCTGGGCGGCGATCGTCGCGGTGCCGCTGGCGATCATCCTCGGCCTGATCGCGGTGCGCTACCGCAATGGCTGGGTCGACAAGCTGATCTCCGGGTTAGCGCTCGCCTCGACCTCGTTTCCGGAATTCTTCATCGGCTATGTGCTCGTCTTTTTCTTCGCGGTGCAACATCAATGGTTTCCCGCCATTTCCACGGTCTATGACGGGATGCCTTTCGGCGAACGCATTCAGGCCATAGCACTGCCGGCGGCAGCGCTGACCCTGGTGGTGCTCGCGCATATGATGCGCATGACGCGCGCTGCGATCCTCAATGTGATGCAGTCCGCCTATGTCGAGACCGCCGAACTCAAGGGGCTTTCGGCCTTCGCGGTCATCCGCAGGCATGCCTTCCCCAATGCCATCGCGCCGATCATCAACGTCGTGATGCTCAATCTCGCTTACCTGATCGTCGGCGTCGTCGTCGTCGAAGTTATCTTTGTCTATCCAGGCATGGGCCAATACCTCGTCGACCACGTCACCAAGCGTGACGTGCCGGTGGTGCAGGCGGTCGGGCTGATCTTCGCCGCCGTCTACATCAGCCTGAACATCATCGCGGACATAGCGGCGATCATCGCCAATCCGCGCCTCAGACATCCGAAATGAGGGGGGCGGGTATGCTCGTCATCAAACGCATCCCCATCCCGGCATTGGTCGGCATCGTGCTGACGGCGCTGTTCGTGCTGGCAGCAATTTTTGCGCCGTGGATCGCGCCGCATGGCAATGCCGAGATCGTCAGCGACGTCCCTTGGGAACCGATGTCCGCGGCGCATTGGCTGGGCACCGACAATCTCGGCCGCGATCTGTTGTCGCGCATGATCTACGGCGCCCGCATCACCCTGTTCATCGCGGTGCTGGCGACCGCGCTGTCCTTCTCGCTCGGCGCCATCCTCGGCTTTTCGGCAGCGGTTTTCGGCGGCTGGTTCGACACGCTTCTGTCGCGTCTCGTCGATCTCCTGATGTCGATCCCGACACTGATCATGGCCCTTGTCGTGCTGTCGGTGCTGCCATCCAATCTCGTGACACTGATCCTGGTCATGGGCATTCTCGACTCGACCCGCGTCTACCGCCTGTCGAGGGCGGTCGCCGTCGACATCAACGTCATGGATTATGTCGAGGCGGCCAAGCTGCGCGGCGAAGGCAGCGGCTGGATCATCTTCCGGGAAATCCTGCCCAATGCGCTGTCGCCGCTGGTTTCGGAACTCGGCCTGCGCTTCATCTATGCCGTACTGTTCCTGTCGACGCTGTCCTTCCTCGGGCTTGGCGTGCAGCCGCCGGACGCCGATTGGGGCGGCATGGTCAAGGAAAACAAGGATGGCATCGTCTTCGGCATAGGCGCCGCCCTCATTCCGGCGGCGGCGATCGCAGCGCTGGCGATTTCCGTCAATCTCGTCGCCGACTGGGTGCTCAACCGCACGACAAGCCTGAAGGGAGGACGCGGGTAATGGCTGACAAGCAACCGAAGCCCGGGCAACCGAAGCCCGGGCAACCGAAGCCCGGGCAACCAAAGTCCGGCGTGCTGCTCGACATCCGCAATCTGCGCATCGAGGCCACGGTATATCCGCCGGGTGAGGCGCCGAAGAACATCGTGCTGGTGCACGATGTCTCGCTGACGCTCGAAAAGGGCAAGGTGCTCGGATTGATCGGCGAGTCCGGCGCCGGCAAATCGACCATCGGCCTGTCGTCGATGGGCTACGGCCGCGGCGGCGTGCGCATCACCGGCGGCGAGGTCATCCTCAATGGCCGCGACATCTTGAAGGGCGGCAACGAAGGGTTTCGCAAATTGCGCGGCCGCGAGGTCTGCTATGTCGCGCAATCGGCGGCAGCCGCCTTCAATCCGGCGCACAGGCTGATGGACCAGGTGGTCGAGGCAGCACTCCTGCACGGCACGGCGACGCGGGCCGAAGCCGAAAAGCGCGCCGTGGCGCTGTTCAAGAAGCTCAGCCTGCCGAATCCCGAAAGCATCGGCGAGCGCTTCCCCCACCAGGTGTCGGGCGGTCAGCTGCAGCGCGTCATGACGGCAATGGCGCTGTGCTCGGAACCCGACCTGATCGTCTTCGACGAGCCGACCACGGCGCTCGACGTGACGACGCAGATCGACGTCCTGGCGGCGATCAAGGATGCCATCCGCGACACGCATGTCGCGGCGCTCTACATCACTCACGACCTTGCCGTCGTCGCCCAGGTCTCGGACGAGATCATGGTGCTGCGCCACGGCCGGCTGGTCGAATGGGGCGGCACCCGCCAGATCATCAAGGAGCCGCGCCAGGAATACACCAACGCGCTGGTTTCGGTGCATGAGATCGAACACCAGGAGCAGAAGCCCGGCACGAGCCCGTTCCTGTCGGTCAAGAACATCACCGCCGCCTATGGCCGCAGTCACATCAAGGTGCTGAAGAACGTCTCGGTCGATATTTTCCCCGGCCAGACGCTGGCGGTGGTCGGCGAGTCCGGCTCCGGCAAATCGACACTGGCGCGCGCCATCACCGGCCTCTTGCCGCCCGAACAAGGCACCGTCACCTTCGACGGACGGCCGCTCGCCAACCGGCTTGCCGACCGGCCGAAAGAGGATCTTCGCCAACTGCAGATGATCTACCAGATGGCCGACGTGGCGATGAACCCGCGCCAGACGGTCGGCACCATCATCGGCCGGCCGCTGGAATTCTATTTCGGTCTGCGCGGAAGGCAACGTGACGCCCGTGTCGCGGAACTGCTCGACAAGATCGAAATGGGCAAAGGCTATGTCGACCGCTATCCGGCCGAGCTTTCGGGCGGCCAGAAGCAGCGCGTCTGCATCGCCCGCTCGCTCGCCGCAAAGCCGAAGCTGATCATCTGCGACGAGGTGACCTCGGCGCTCGATCCGCTGGTCGCCCACGGCATACTGGAGCTGCTCCTCGGGCTGCAGAAAGAGGAAAACGTCGCCTATCTGTTCATCACCCACGACTTGGCCACGGTCAAGTCGATCGCCGATTCAATCGCCGTGATGTATCGCGGCGAAGTGGTGCGCTACGGTGCCAAGAGCACCGTGCTGACGCCGCCCTTCGATGCCTATACGGATCTTTTGCTATCGTCGGTGCCCGAAATGGAGATCGGCTGGCTGGAAAAGGCGATCAAGGGACGGCGCATGGCCAGCGCGGGAAATTAGACACTCCGTGGCGCTCGACACAAAACTGTTGCTCATCATCCTCGACGGCGTGCCTTACCGGAACTGGCGACGGCTGATGGGCAATCTCGAAGGCTGGGTGCAATCAGGCGAAGCCCGCGTATGGAAAATGCGTTCCGTGCTGCCGTCGACCTCGGCATCCTGCTATGCCTCGATCCACACCGGCGTGCCGCCGCAAGTGCACGGTATCCTGTCGAACGAGAACCGGTTTCGCGTCGAACAGCCGGACATCTTTTCCGAAGTCAGCAGGGCCGGCGGCAAGACCGGTGCGGTCACCCACTCCTACTGGTCCGAATTCTTCCGGGCCTATCCGTTCGACCTGGTCGAGGACATGGAGTTCGACCAGCCGGGCAGGCCGATCAGCCATGGCCGGTTCCACACCATGACCGGCTACAATGCCAGGAACCAGATGACGCCGAGCGACGTCGACCTGTTCGCGACGTTGACCATGCTGACCAGGCGCTACGGCATCGATTACGGCATCCTGCACAGCTGTACTCTGGACTCGATGGGCCACCGCTTCGGCCATGACTGCCACGAGATGGATCATGCCGTCTATGCAATGGACGCCATGCTCGCCGGCTTCCTGCCGCGCTGGCGGGAAGCCGGCTACGAGGTGATCGTCACCGCCGATCATGGCCAGACCGATCGCGGCCATCATGGCGGCCACGACGAGGAGATGCAGGATTTCGCACTTTACTACTTCGGATCCGGCGAGGGTCCGGAAGCCAGTACGCTGCTCGATCAGTTGCAGCTCGCGCCGACGGTGCTTGCGCGCCTCGGCGTGCCGGTGCCGGCGACGATGAAGGCAAAGCCGTTCCTGAGTTGAGCGCGCGCCCTCTTCTCCCTCTGGCAACGCTCCCGCTCTTCAGTTAGCCTCCGCAGATATACGGGCGGATGCGGTGAACCTTTTTGGGCCGATCAGCGACAGAGCAGGCAGGAGCCAGGCGGCTCGACCGGCGATGACGGCCGCGGAGACCGATCGCGCGCTTGTCGAGCGGGTCGCGAAAGGCGACCGTGCCGCCGTGCGGCTCCTGTTCATGCGCCACCACGCGCGGGTCTACCGCTTCGTGGCACGCCAGACGGGATCGGAACTGATGGCCGACGATATCGCGAACGAGGTGTTCCTCGAACTCTGGCGGCAGGCACCGGCCTTCGAGGGGCGCTCGGAGGTTTCGACATGGCTGCTCGGCATTGCCCGCTTCAAGGCGCTGTCCCTGCTGCGCAAGAAGAAGGAAGACTGGATCGACGACGATGACGCGGCCCAGGTCGCCGACGGCGCCGACACGCCTGAAGTCGTGACGATGAAGGAAGACAAGGCCGCCGCCTTGCGACACTTTATCGATGCCATGCCGGAAGAGCACCGCACGGTGATCGACCTTGCCTATTATCACGGGCAATCGGTGAGCGAGATCGGCGAGGTACTCGGCATCCCGGTCGCAACGGTCAAGACTAGGATGTTCTACGCCCGCAAGAAACTCGGCGAAGCCCTCAAGGCCGCCGGTTACGACAGGGGGTGGCCATGAGCGCCGCTGAAAAGATGTCACGCCGCGACGAAATGGAAATGCTGCTGCCGTTTTATCTGAACGGCTCGCTGGAGGGCACCGAGCTCGAAGCCATCGAGGAATGGCTGACGAGCGATCCGGCGGCGATGGCCGCACTAGGCGAGGCCGAGGCCGAATTCTCCGGCACCGCTGCCGCAAACGAGGCAATCCGCCCGCCGGCCGATGCGCTCAGCCGCTTTGCCAAGGCGCTCGACGCCGAGGCCGGCCCGTCCCGCGCTCCGGCGGCATCGTCCTGGCTGGCGCAAGCCTGGAGCCGCTTCATGGCGGTGCCCGCCGGCGTCGCCTGGGCCGCGGCCGCGGTGCTGCTGGCCCTGGTCGTCGCGCAATCCTTTGTGCAGACCGGCAACAGAGGTGGCGATTTCGAGATTGCCGGATCGGAGGACGATCTGGCCAAAATGCCGTTTGCACTGGTGAAGTTCAAACCGGATGCGAAGCTGTCCGATATCGTCGCTTTTCTCGACCAGAACCAGTTGAAGATCGCTGGCGGGCCGACCGCCGACGGCGTCTTCCGCGTCGGCGTCCCGGCCGAGACCGCCGCCGACTATCAGAAGCTGCTTGGCCTTATCGCCGCCCAGCCTTTCACCGAAGCTGCCCTGGAGGGAAGGAAACCGGCTGATGGCGGCTGAGGCGGTCATTCGATTGACGGCGGCGATGACAATCTTCGCCGCGTCTGCCGTTGCACAAACCAATGATCCTAACCTCACCCAGGCTGAGATCGACTGCCTGAACCGGGGAAATGCTGCCAACGCCGACTGCGCCAAGGATGGCGGCGGCGTGAAGGATGGCGGCAAAGCGCCGGCTCATGGAACGACGGGCGCGGTGTTTCTTCCGGGCTTGATTGTCGACCTGTTCCCCAATCCTGCCGTAGTCACCGAGGCGCCGATACCTCCTGGCAATACTGCAACCCCACCCGCCGTCGCGCCGGCAATACAGGCTGCGGTGCCGGGCGGTGCGGTGGTTGCGCCGACCGATCTTGTGGCAACCGAGCCGCCGCGCGCCGTGACCGGCGATTTCGTGCCCGACGAGGTGCTGGTCACCGTCAATGGCGATGCCGGCGCGGTCCAGCAGATCGCGGCCTCGTTCGGCCTCGAGATACGCTCGCAGCGGCAGTCGCGGCTGCTCGGCAACACGCTGGTGCGCTTCGGCATTCCCGATGGCCGCCCGGTCGGCGTCGTACTGGCACAGCTCGCCGCCGACGGCCGTACTTTGCGGCGTGAGGCCAACCATGTCGGCGGGAATGTGCGCATCGGCGTCATCGACACCGGCATCGACGACGGCAATCCGGCGCTCTCCGGCGTCATCGCCGGGCAGTTCGATGCCATTCCCGACGTGCCGATCGAGGCGCGCGACCACGGCACTTCGGTCGATGGACTGATCGCCGGCACCGGCGCGTTCAAAGGCATGGCGCCGGGCGCCAGGATCTATCATGCCCGCGCCTTCGAGGGCGGCAAGTCGACCATGGACGTCATCCTTTCGGCGCTTGACTGGGCGGCGGAGCAGGATGTCCGCATCATCAACATGAGCTTCGTCGGCCCGAAGAACGACCTGCTCGGCATCGCCTGCCGCAATGCGCGCGCGCTTGGCATCGTGCTGGTTGCGGCCGCGGGCAATAATGGGCCGAAGGCGCCCTACGGTTATCCGGCCGCCTTCGTCGGCGTGATCGCGGTGACGGCCACCGATGCCAAGGACGGGCTGATGCCGCAGGCCAATCGCGGCGCCTACGTCTTCATCTCCGCTCCCGGCGTCGAGATGGTAGCGCCAAGCGGCGCCGGCTCGGACGTGGTGACGGGGACTTCGTTTGCAGCGGCGATCGTGACCGGCGCCGTCGCCAACCTGTTCCATGCCGCACCCGACCGTTCGGCCGACTGGGTCGAGAAAGCACTTGCCGCCACCGCCAGGGATCTCGGCCCCAAGGGGCGGGACAATGATTTCGGCTTTGGCCTGCTGGACACCAAGGCGGCCGAAGCGGCGAAGGAATAGCCCGCTCAGGTCGCGTTTTGCTGAGGACGTAGGAGAAAATAGAATGCGGCGATGTGCGTTATCATCAGCAGCGGTACGTAGATGATCGGGATCGCGTAGGTGGCGCCCAGTTCGCCTGCGCGTGCAGGAAGGCCGATCTGAATGGCGTGGTAATAGTCGACGATGAGGTCGGCCGTCCCCGCGACATTGAAGGCGACGACCAACGGCCAGAAGAGCGGGCGTATCCTCACCGTGAGCAGCGCCAGCATGGCCAGCACGCCAGTCGCGAAATCGCCGTAGGCGGCGAATACGGCGAAGTCGGTGGGCAGATTGGGGCTTACGACACCTGGAACCAGGAAGACGAGCCCGAAGAAGCGGAAGCTGTGCAGCGTGGCGATGGCGCGTTGCGCCGCGACCCGGTCCATCGACCTGAGCCACGGCAAACCGTACGCGCCGAAGCAAAGCAGCCACGCGACGTAGCCGAGAACAAGGTGGGTTTGGAATACCATTTCCGTGGACATTTGGCTTCCTCAACAGTTGATTCACGCGGCTTTAAGCCCGCTACCGCAATTCGACTATCCGGTGTAATCACAACAACCTATGAAGCAGAACTACACAGTCCGACATGGTGCGCTGGAGGGCGTCGAGGCGTTCCTGGCCGTCGCCAGGCGCCTCAGCTTCCGCCGTGCCGCCGCCGATCTCGGCGTGACGCCATCCGCCGTGAGCCAAGCGGTGCGCGCGCTGGAAGCCCGTCTGGGCACGGCGCTGTTCGTCCGCACGACGCGGAGCGTTGGTTTAACCGAGCCTGGCCAGCGATTCCTCGACCGTGCCGGCCCGGCATTCGAAGAGCTTGTCGCGGCCGGCGAGGCCGCCCGCGATATCGGCCAGCGGCCGACCGGTCTGCTGCGCCTGTCTGTGCCCCGCGCTATCGTGCCGCTGATGCTGGAGCCGCTGATCGCGTCGTTCTGCCAAGCCTATCCTGAGATCGAACTGGAGATCGCCGTGAGCGACCAGATGGTCGATCTCGCGACCGGCGGGTTCGATGCCGGCATCCGCCTCGGCCAGCTCATCGCCGCCGACATGGTCGCGGTGCGGCTGACAGCGCCGTTCTCGTTCGTGGTCGTCGGCAGCCCTGACTATCTTGAACGCCACGGCCGTCCCGAGCGTGTCGACGACTTGCGCCACCACGCCTGCTTACGCTTGCGCCGCTCGAATGGCAGCATCGCGCCCTGGTCGTTCATCGACGGCAACGGCGCGATCGAAGCGGTCGTCTCAGGCCCGCTGATCGCGCACGACTATTCGACGTTGGTCGGGGCTGCGTTGCGGGGCGTCGGGCTGGCGCAGACACCGCGACCACTCGCCGAAGGTCTGATAGCCGAAGGAAAACTCAAGTCGGTACTGGACAGCATCGCCACGACGACGCCGGGTGTCTTCCTCTATCATCCCGGCAAGCGCCAAGTCCTGCCGAAGCTGCGCGCCTTCATCGATCACCTCAAATCCGCGGCCTGAGACCAGGACGCACCCGCTGGTGCTGGCCAACAGCCGCCAAGAGTCGACCTTGGTCGTTCAGAGTGATTGAGTTATGCCCCTAGGCAGGTGCGCCGGCGACCGATCCCCTGACCACGAGATCGACCGGCCAGACCTCGCCGCGAGCGCCCTCCTCCAGGCCGGAAATCCGCGCCGCCAGCCGTTCGGCGACGCGTGCGCCGGCCAGGCGGATCGACGAACGTGTCGTCGACAGCGGCACCGAAAAATTTTCCGGCTTCAGCCACGGAAAGACGTCGTCATGGGCGATCAGCGACAGGTCGCCCGGAATAGTCAGGCCGAGATCGCGTACCGCGCGCACCACGCCGAGCGCCATGATCAGGCTGGAGCAGGCGATCGCCGTCGGCGCGTCGCTTTGTTCCAGCAAGCGCCTGGCAGCGCGATAGCCGTTCTCCTCGGTCATGGTCAGCGAACAGACATGCTGATCACGAAGCACCAGGCCGCTCGCCGCAAGCGCGCGGCGCACGCCGCGCTCGCGATGAATGGCGAAGGTCTCGCGATCGTCGCCATTGATCAGCGCCAGACGCCTGTGACCGAGCTGAACGAGTAGCCGCGCCGCCTCGTGGAAGGCGCCCTCATTGTCGATGTCGGTGAAGGGATAGTCGAAATCGAAGCCTTCGCTGCGGCCATGGACGATGAAGGGAATGCCGAGCGTATTGACGAGTGCCACCCGCCGGTCGGCCGGCCTCGGCGAGGAGATATAGACCGCGTCGACCTGCCGGTTGGCGACAATGCGGCGGTACGTCGTCTCCTGGTCGTCGACATCGGCCGGTGACAGCACCAGGTCGAGCTCGTGCGAACGCGCATAGTCGCCGAGGCCGGACAGGAACTCGACGAAATGCGGGTCGATGTCGACCGTCGTCCCCGTCGGCAGCACATAGCCGATCATGCCCGTCTTGCCGGTCGCCAGCCGGCGGGCGCTCGGATTGGGGCGATAGCCGTGACGCTTGGCGGCATCGACCACCCGCCGGCGCGTTTCCTCGTTGACTTCCGGGTACCCGTTCAATGCGCGGCTCACCGTAGTCTGCGAAAGCGCCAGCATGTGGGAGAGCTGCTTGAGGTTCACCGGAGGCCTCCAAACCTCAAAGCGCTTTTAATCTGAATCGAGCTGGCCGCTATGAATCGCCTTGCCGAGCGCAATGACCATACGCACGGTTCGGACCGGTTTGAAGCCGAATTTGCTGCTGCACCGCCAGAAAACTGTGCTGCAGCGCACTTTCGCCGGCACTCGACCGCAGAAATTAAGTCGATTAATTTGGCTTTCTCTTGACTCCGGATCAATTCAGTGGCGAGATCGAAATCACCAAAGCGCTTTGGAAGACTCTACGAAAGGTTGCAGTTCCTTTCCGACTGAGTCACAGTCCTGCAGCGCCGGCGGACGGAATGGAGGTTTCGTTCGGTGTTTGTCACCACTGGGAGGGAATACCGATGAAGAAAATGCTTCTGCTGGGCGCTGCGTTTGCCACGCTTGCGCTCGCCATGCCGGCGCAAGCCGAACTGAAGTTCAAGCCGGGCGAAGATCCCCGTTTCAACTGGGCCAACTACGAGGAGCTCAAGAAGGTCGACCTCAAGGGCGAGACGCTGACGATCTTCGGGCCGTGGCGCGGCGAGGACGAAGGGCTTATCCGCACCGTCCTCGATTACTTCTCCGAAGCCACCGGCGCCGAGATCAAGTACTCCTCGTCGGAGAATTACGAACAGCAGATCGTCATCGACACGCAGGCCGGCAGCCCGCCCAACATTGCCGTGCTGCCGCAGCCGGGCCTGATCCAGGATCTGGCATCGAAGGGCCTTTTGACGCCGCTCGGCGACGACACGGCCAACTGGGTCAAGGACAATTACGGCGCCGGCCAATCCTGGGTCGACCTCGGCACGTTCAAGGACAAGGACGGCAAGCCCGGCTTCTTCGCCTTTCCGTATAAGGCCGACGTGAAGTCGCTGGTCTGGTACTCGCCGGACAATTTCGAGGAAGCGGGCTACAAGGTGCCGAAGACGCAGGAAGAGCTTGCCGAGCTCGAAAAGAAGATCATCGCCGACGGCGGCACGCCATGGTGCATCGGGCTTGGTTCGGGCGGCGCCACCGGCTGGCCGGCGACCGACTGGGTCGAAGACATCATGCTGCGCACCCAGACGCCCGAGACCTACGACAAATGGGTGAAGAACGAAATTCCGTTCAACGATCCGGCAGTGGTCAACGCCATCGACATTTTCGGCAAGATCGCGACCGACGACAAGATGGTCGAGGGCGGCGCCAAGGCGGTTGCGGCGACCGATTTCCGTGACAGCCCGAAGGGCCTCTTCTCGGTGCCGCCGAAATGCTATCTGCACCACCAGGCATCGTTCATCCCGACCTTCTTCCCGCAAGGCACCAAGATCGGCGAGGATGCCGACTTCTTCTATTACCCGCCCTACGCCTCCAAGCCCGAGCTCGGCACTCCGGTGCTCGGCGCCGGCACGCTGGCCATGATCACTAAAGATAGCAAGAGTGCCCGCGCGTTCATCGAATTCCTGAAGCTGCCGCTCGCTCATGAGATCTGGATGGCACAGGGCGGCTTCGTGACGCCGTTCAAGTCGGTCAACAAGGACGCCTATGCTAGCGACGCGCTGAAGAAGCAGGGCGAGATCCTGGCCAACGCCTCGACCTTCCGCTTCGACGGGTCCGACCTGATGCCGGGCAAGATCGGCGCCGGTGCGTTCTGGACCGGCATGATCGACCTGGTCGGCGGCAAGTCCGCCCAGGACGTCGCCACTGACATCCAGAAAAGCTGGGACGCGATCAAGTAAGCGGCCGGCTTGAGTTCCCAATGTGATGTGGTCCGGGCCTCAAACGGCCCGGACCTTATCCGGTGCTTGGCGTCGCGTCGATTGTCGTGAGTACAACGCATTCCGGCATGACGCGCGCCCAGTGACCTGCTTTCCGGCTGGTCGCGCTCCAGACAACTGAATCGGCGCATGATCCCGTCGCCAAAGCCATTCTCGACTGGCGGATCCGTGCGCAGGGGGAGGGACCCATGGCGGCTCAGATTTTTTCGGCGATATTCGTCATCATCATCGGCGTGGGCGGCTGCGTCGCCTATTTCTGGGGCGCCAACAAGGCACTCGACACGATCTTTCCGGCACGCGGCGTTTCCGGCAAGGCGGCGATTAACAATCTGCGCCGGCAGGGGGTGATCCGACCCTGGCTGTTCGTCGGCCCGGCGATGATCATCCTCACCATTTATCTGATCTACCCGGTGGTGGAGACGCTGAGGCTGTCGTTCCTCGATCGCGGCGGCGCCCATTTCGTCGGCTTGGCCAACTATCAATGGGCGTTCGGCGACCGCGAGTTCCGCAACTCGATCCTCAACAACATCATCTGGCTGGCGGTGGTGCCGGCCGCCTGCACCTTCCTCGGGCTGATCATCGCCGTGCTCACCGACAAGATCTGGTGGGGCACCATCGCCAAGAGCCTGATCTTCCTGCCGCTGGCGATCTCGTTCGTCGGCGCCAGCGTCATCTGGAAATTCATCTACGAATATCGCGGCGACGGGCAGACGCAGATCGGTCTGCTCAACGCCATCATCCAGTATTTCGGCGGCCAGCCGCAGGTCTGGATCTCGCTGCCGTTCTGGAACAACTTCTTCCTGATGGTCATCCTGATCTGGATCCAGACCGGCTTTGCCATGGTCATCCTGTCGTCGGCCTTGCGCGGCATTCCGGAAGAGACGCTGGAAGCCGCCGTCATCGACGGCGCCAACCCTTTCCAGATCTTCTGGAAGATCATGGTGCCGCAGATCTGGGGCACCATCGCCGTGGTCTGGACCACCATCACCATCCTGGTGCTGAAGGTTTTCGACATCGTGCTGACCATGACCAACGGCCAGTGGAACAGCCAGGTGTTGGCCAATCTGATGTTCGACTGGATGTTCCGCGGCGGCGGCGATTTCGGCCGCGGCGCCACCATCGCCATCATCATCATGATCGCGGTCATTCCGATCATGGTCTGGAACATCCGCCAGGCGAACAAAGAGACGGAAGGGCATTGAGATGGCCGCGTCGACCGGAAAGTCCTTTGTCAGCCGTTTCGGCGTCCACATCGCCGTCTTCATCTTCGTTGCGATCTGGACGATCCCGACGCTCGGCATTCTGGTCTCGTCGCTGCGCGACAAGGATCAGATCATCGCTTCGGGCTGGTGGAACTCGTTCACCAGTTCCAGCCAGACGGAGGCCGGCCGGCTGCCGCCAGCCTCGGCGCAGGTCGAGAAGGAGGGCAAGTTCGTCCTGCAAGGCAATATCTTCGGCGACGGCCCGGCCCGCAACATCAGCGCCTTTGGCGTCAAGTCGGCCGCGCCGACGCAATATCCCGCCGGCACGACAGCCGATCTCGGCGACGGCGTCACCCTGCAGCTCAATGCCGACGGCAGTTTCGTCATGACCTCGCCGAAGGCTTTCGAAAGCGAACGCGGCCAGCGCGTCTATTACGCCTCGTCGGCGCCGCCGAAATTCACCACCGACAATTACGACACGGTGCTGTTTTCGGAAGGCATCGGCCGCTCCTTCATGAACTCGCTGACCGTCACCATTCCGGCGACCGTCATCCCGATCCTGATCGCCGCGTTCGCCGCCTACGCGCTGGCCTGGATGCGCTTTCCCGGCCGGGCGCTGCTCATCGCCGTCATCATCGGCCTCCTGGTCGTGCCGCTGCAGATGTCGCTGATCCCGCTGTTGAAGCTCTATAACGGCGTCGGCAGCTTCTTCGGCGTGCCGTCGAAGACCTATCTCGGCATCTGGCTGGCGCATACCGGCTTCGGCCTGCCTTTCGCCATCTATCTTCTGAGGAGCTATATTGCCGGCCTGCCACGCGAGATCATGGAGTCGGCGCGTATCGACGGCGCCAGCGATTTCGAGATCTTCGTCAAGATCGTGCTGCCATTGTCGTTCCCGGTGCTGGCCTCGTTCGCCATCTTCCAGTTTCTCTGGGTGTGGAACGATCTGCTGGTGGCGATGGTTTTCCTTGGTACCGAGGGCGACCAGATCGTGCTGACCGCCAAGCTTAATGCGTTGCTCGGCTCGCGCGGCGGCGACTGGGAGATCCTGACGACATCGGCCTTCGTCACCATCATCGTGCCGCTGATCGTGTTCTTCTCGCTGCAGCGCTATTTCGTCCGCGGGCTGCTTGCCGGCTCGGTGAAAGGAGGTTGAGATCATGCAATCCGCTTTGAAGGCCACCCCGAAGCCAGATCTCGCTATAGATCGCGACTGGTGGCGAGGTGCCGTGATCTACCAGATCTACCCGCGCAGCTATCAGGATTCGAACGGCGACGGCATCGGCGACCTCAGGGGCATGATCGGCCGGCTGGCCTACATCGCCTCGCTCGGTGTCGACGCCATCTGGATCTCGCCATTCTTCAAATCGCCGATGAAGGATTTTGGCTACGATGTGTCGGATTATTGCGATGTCGATCCGATGTTCGGCACGCTGGCCGACTTCGACGCGCTGACCGCAGAGGCGCATCGGCTTGGCCTCAAGGTGATGATCGACGAGGTGCTCTCGCACACCGCCGACATCCATCCCTGGTTCAAGGAGAGCCGCTCGAGCCGGAGCAATCCAAAAGCCGACTGGTATGTCTGGGCGGATGCCAAGCCGGACGGCACGCCACCCAATAACTGGCTGTCGATCTTCGGCGGCTCGGCCTGGCAGTGGGACACCAGCCGCCAGCAATATTATCTGCATAATTTCCTGGCCGAGCAGCCCGACCTCAATTTCCACAGCCGCGCGGTCCAGGACGCGCTGCTCGACGTCACCCGCTTCTGGCTGGAGCGCGGCGTCGACGGCTTCCGCCTCGATACCATCAATTTCTATTTCCACAGCCAAGGCCTGGAAGACAATCCGCCGCTGCCGCCCGAGCAGCGAAACGACCAGACGGCGCCGGCCGTCAACCCCTACAACTACCAGGACCATCTCTACGACAAGAGCCGGCCTGAAAACCTCGGCTTCCTCGAACGCTTCCGCGCCTTGCTCGACGAATATCCGGCGACGGCCGCGGTTGGCGAGGTCGGCGATTCGCAGCGTGGGCTGGAAGTGGTGGCGGCCTATACGGCCGGCGGCAAGCGCGTGCATATGTGTTACTCCTTCGACTTCCTGGCGCCGGAGAAGATCAGCGCGGCAAAGGTACGCTCGGTGCTGGAAACCTTCGGCAAGGTGGCCAGCGACGGCTGGTCGTGCTGGGCCTTCTCCAACCATGACGTGATGCGTCCCGCCTCGCGCTGGGCAGCCGGCGAGCCCGACCCGACCGCCTACCTCAAGGTCATCTCGGCGCTGCTGATGTCGTTGCGCGGCTCGGTCTGTATCTATCAGGGCGAGGAGCTCGGGCTCAGCGAGGCCGAGCTCAGCTTCGAGGATCTGCAGGACCCATACGGCATCCGTTTCTGGCCTGAATTCAAGGGACGCGACGGCTGCCGTACGCCGATGGTTTGGGACGGCGCCGCCCGCAATGGCGGCTTCTCGACGGCAAAGCCTTGGCTGCCGGTGCCCAGCAAGCACCTTGCGCAAGCCGTCAACGTGCAGCAGGGCGACGACGGCTCGCTGCTCGAGCACTACCGGCGCTTCCTGGCTTTCCGCCGCGCCCATCCGGCACTGGCCAAGGGTGATATCGAGTTCATCGAAAGCGAGGGCGACACCGTCGCCTTCACCCGCCGCGAAGGCAACGAGCAGATCGTCTGCGCCTTCAATCTCGGAGCAAAGCCGGCCGAAGTCGATCTTGGCGGCCGCTCATTGCAGCCCTTGCCGGGACACGGGTTTTCGGGACAGACTGGCGCCGGCACTATCCGCCTCGGCGGCTACGGCGCCTGGTTCGGGCGTATCGACTGAATTCAAGGAAGAACTGGAGGGTACCATGGCCGATGTCACGCTAAGGCAAGTGAGGAAATCATATGGCAATCTCAACATTCTGCACGGCGTCGACCTCGACATAAAGTCGGGCGAATTCATCGTCTTCGTCGGTCCCTCTGGTTGCGGCAAGTCGACCTTGCTGCGCTGCATCGCCGGGCTGGAGGAGATCACCTCGGGCGAGCTCAAGATCGACGGCGAGATCGTCAACGACGTGCCGCCGTCAAAGCGCGGCATCGCCATGGTGTTCCAGTCCTATGCGCTTTATCCGCACATGACCGTCTACGACAACATGGCCTTCTCGATGAAGATCGGCAAGGAAAGCAAGGCCGAGATCGACAAGCGGGTGCGCCAGGCGGCCGAGATCCTGCAGCTGACCAAATATCTCGACCGCCTGCCCAAGGCGATGTCGGGCGGCCAGCGCCAGCGCGTCGCCATCGGCCGCGCCATCGTGCGCAATCCCAAGGTTTTTCTGTTCGACGAACCGCTATCCAACCTCGACGCGGCGCTGCGCGTCGCCACCCGCATCGAGATCGCCAAGCTCAAGGAGTCGATGCCGGCCACGACGATGATCTACGTCACCCACGACCAGGTCGAGGCGATGACGCTGGCCGACCGCATCGTCGTGCTGAAGGAAGGCCATATCGAACAGGTCGGCACGCCGATGGAGCTCTACAAGCGGCCCGGCAATCTTTTCGTCGCCCAGTTCATCGGCTCGCCGGCGATGAACATCCTGCCGGCGACGATCGACAAGACCGGCAACCCGACGGTCGTCAGCCATGTCGGCGGCCGCAAGGCAACGGTGCCGATCGCAACGCCTGCGTCGGCGAAAGGCGCAGCGGTGAGCTTCGGGGTGCGGCCGGAGGATCTGATGATTGCCACCGGCGCCGACTATTTGTTCGAAGGGACGGTCGATTACGTCGAGCAGCTCGGCGAGGTCCAGCTCGTCTATGTCGACATCGGCCGCGCCGACCTGCCGCTGGTGACCAAGCTGCCGGGCAATGTCGAGATCAAGCGCGGAGCGACACTGCGGCTGACGGCGGACGCCGGAGACCTGCATATTTTCGACGCGGACGGGCGCTCTTTCGCGCTCCATGAAGCAGAAGCAAAGGCGGCTTGAAGCAGGCGTTCTTCCGCCATGCAAGAGACAAGAGCGGCGGGCCTTGGCCCCCGCGGTTGGTGGGGATTGACCGTGGGGCGGTTGAGCGGGGGAGAGGTTGACGGGAAGACGGCACGCCGGGTT
>NZ_JAMYND010000007.1:0-210641 GCF_040318885.1 Mesorhizobium sp. M0998 | reverse complement strand
CCTGTCGGACAAGTTCTTCGGTCAGATACGAAACAATTCGCTCGGTTCCACCGTAGGTTCGGGGCGGCACGGATTCGGTTAGCGGCGCGATCTGGGCTATTTTCATTTAGAAAATCTTTTCGGCGGCGACCGCCGTCTTTCAAACAAGCTTCGGCGGCAACCAAGACAAGCGAGAGCTTCTCGTTGCGAAGTATTCTATGCAGAGTGTATTTATAGTTGTGCCGTCCGTGCTCCTCCCGTGCAATCAGGTTTCCCTTATTCAACTCCTCTGCATCCAAGAACTGCGATCCACGAGAAATGTTTCACCGGCTCGATAAAAAGACAGAATGAGCTACGCGCCGCCGCCCCGCCGCCCCTGACAGGCAGCTTTGGATCGCTCGATCACCACCAATTGATCCAGGCGTGCCGGTGCCGAATGGAACATAAAGCCCGGAATTCAGTTAGATAGCTGGATTTGGCTGGAGTACCGCCAGATGCGGAATTCCAGCCGGGCAGGGCACTACCGTGACACGGAGTGAGCGGCTTCGGGCGCATCTCGCCGAACTCAGGCACCACCTTGCCGAACTCAGGAGCCATAAACGCTCCTTATGGAGGATGCCATGAACCAGTGGACAAACGCCAGGCTCTGTGACGTAGCCAACCTGATCCTTGGGGCAATTCTGTTCTTCTCCCCCTGGATCTTCACCTTTGCGGCAGGCCCGCAGACGCAGAACGCCCTCGGCAGCGGAATCTTGATTGTCGTGCTTTCGGTTGCCGCCCTCGCAGCATTTGCCGTGTGGGAAGAGTGGGTGAACCTGGTCGTCGGACTGTGGGTTCTCGCATCGCCCTGGGTGCTTGGATTCCAGGCGACCACGGCGATGACCGTGCATGTCGTGATCGGCATTCTGGTCGCCGTGCTGGCGGCGATCGAGCTCTGGATGATGTATCAGAACCCGCCGACCCAGTCCGCCGCCTAACAGGCGCAGCCAGCCAGCGCCCTTTTTTGGGCCTGACGGATCTATCGGTCGTCTGCCGGTCTCTCGGCAACAGCCGCCGGAGGCCGGGCACGCGGCGTTTGTTTGGACGAGAATAGGAAGGATGGCGCATTATGGTCGGTGGCAATCCGCGTTCGACGGCCAGGATTGCGGGACATCCTATTCATCCGATGCTCGTGCCATTTCCGATCGCCTGCTTCGTCGGCACCCTGCTGACGGATCTAGCCTATTGGCGAACAGCGGAGATGATGTGGGCTGACTTCTCCGCTTGGCTGGTTACCGTCGGCGTGATCATGGGCTGCCTAGCAGCGATCGCGGGGCTGATCGATTTCCTGGCCAATCCGCTGATAAGGGCACAGCCCCCCGCCTCGCCGCACGTGCTCGGCAATCTTCTGGCGCTGGCGTTATCCATCATCAACATGCTCGTGCACACCCGCGATGCATGGACCTCCATCGTTCCTACAGGCTTGATCCTCTCGGCGGTTGTCGTGCTCGTCCTCATCTTCACTGGTTGGCTGGGCTGGTCCATGGTGTACAGGCATCACGTCGGAGTGGCGGATTGATGCGCATAGCAAGCTCCATCGGTCATGCCAGGCGCATCGCGGTGTCCGTCCTCGTTTGCACTGCGGCGATCACTCTTGCAGCGTGCAGCGGCAACGACCCGGACCCCAGCAGTCAGATAGGGCCGAATCCAAAACTGCCGGACCCGATCCAATATTTCTTCCCGGCCATGCATCTCGCTTCCGTGGTCGGATGGAAGAGCGACGAGAAGCCGACAGTCGCGCAGGGGCTGCAGATCCAGGTTTTTGCCCACGGCTTGCAGCATCCGCGGTCGCTTTATGTGCTGCCCAATGGCGACGTGCTGGTGGTCGAGTCCAAGGCGCCGGGTGGCGAACCGATCAAACGGCCCAAGGATTTGGTGATGGGCTGGATCGAATCCTGGGTCACCTCGGGCGGCGACAGCGGCCCAAGCAACCGCATTACGCTGCTGCGCGACGCCGATGGCGATGGCAAGCCGGAGCTGACCAGCGTATTCCTCGACCACCTGAGCTCCCCCTTTGGCGTGGCGCTGGTGGGAAGCGATCTCTACGTCGCCAATACCGACTCCATCGTCCGCTATCCCTACAACACCGGTGACACAAAGATCACCGCGCCCGGGACGCCGCTAACCGCCCTGCCCGGCGGCCCGATCGACCACCATTGGACGAAGAGCCTGGTGGCAAGCCCCGACGGCTCGCTGCTCTATGTCGGCATCGGCTCGAACAGCAACGTCGCCGAAAACGGCATCGAGGCGGAGAAGAACCGCGCCGCCATCTGGCAGGTAGACAGGGCCACCGGCCGGTCGCGCATTTTCGCCAGCGGTTTGCGCAATCCAAACGGCCTGAGCTGGGAGCCGCAGACCGGGGCGCTCTGGGCAGTGATCAATGAGCGCGACGAGCTCGGCCCCAATCTCGTGCCGGATTATCTGACCTCGGTAAAGGATGGCGGCTTCTACGGATGGCCATACAGCTATTACGGCCAGCATCTCGATCCCCGCGTCATGCCGCAACGTCCGGACCTGGTCGCAAAAGCGATCGTTCCGGATTATGCACTGAGTTCCCACGTCGCCCCTCTGGGACTGGCCTTCTATACGGCAACCAGCCTTCCCGAGGCATATCGCGGCGGCGCCTTCGTTGGCGAGCATGGCAGCTGGAACCGCACGCGCTTCAATGGCTACAAGGTAGTGTTCGTACCATTCAGCGGCGGCCGTCCGAGCGGCGTCGCTACCGACGTGGTGACTGACTTCCTGGACAAGGACAACAAGGCGCGCGGCCGGCCGGTCGGCCTGGCTGTCGACAAAACCGGGGCCCTGCTCATCGCCGACGACGTCGGCAACACAGTTTGGCGGGTGACATCTGCCGGCCAATAAAGTGGCTCCACTCTCTTCGTCGAGCTGTCGGTCGAGCAGGTGGAGGGATCCCCGACGATCGCCGTTCCGGTGGTTCTGCTAGGCGCATTCGGCGTGCCCGCCATTGCCGGCTACTCCACGCTGACGATGTTTGCCGCGTGGCCGCATCGGGCGGGTGAGCTGGAAATAGATGAGGGCCTGCCGCTGATCACCGCCGAACCGAAGGACCGCCAGCGCGGCGAAATGGTATTTTTGCCCTTCCCACAGCCGGCTCTAGAATTTTCATCGCAAATCAAGTTATGATGCACTTGGTATTTCCCGGGACGGCTTGCGCCGCTTGGAATACCGGGAGGAACCGGGACATGGCCGTTGCGCTTGTACTCGTTCTGATAGTCGTGGGCTCGGTGTTGTTCCACTTCCTGAGCCCATGGTGGTGGACGCCGATTGCCTCGAACTGGGACTATATCGACAACACCATCATCATAACTTTCTGGATCACCGGTGTCGTCTTCGCCGCCGTGGTTCTTTTCATGGCCTATTGCGTCTTCCGCTTCCGTCATCGGGAAGGCAATCAGGCGGCATACGAACCTGAGAACAGGCGGCTCGAATCCTGGCTGACGGTCGTCACCGCGGTCGGTGTCACCGCTTTGCTCGTTCCAGGCCTGTTCGTCTGGAGCCGGTTCGTTACCGTTCCAAGCGACGCAACCGAGGTCGAAGTCGTCGGCCAGCAGTGGCAATGGAGTTTCCGCCTCCCCGGCAAGGACGGCAAGCTCGGCACATCCGACACTCGCGACGTCAACGCTGAAAATCCACTCGGCGTCATCGCCACCGATGCCAACGGTCAGGACGATGTCGTAGTGGAAGCGGCCGACCTGCACCTCCCGGTAGGCAAACCGGTCAAGATGCTGCTCCGCTCGATCGATGTGCTGCACGATTTCTACGTGCCGGAATTCCGCGCCAAGATGGACATGATCCCGGGCTCGGTCACCTATTTCTGGTTCACTCCGACCAAGACCGGAACCTTCCAGGTCCTGTGTGCCGAACTCTGCGGCCAGGGACATCCGATGATGCATGGCGTGGTCATGGTCGATACTCAGGAAGACTATCTGGCGTGGCTTGGCCAGCAGCAGACTTTTGCGCAGCTGTCCGCGCCCCAGCAGATGGGCTCGGCAGAGTAGGAAACCGGAACGACGGCCCGCCGTCGGGATTGAAGTTAATGCGGCAAGTCCGAACTGTCGGGCTGGCCGAGAAGGGCACGGAGGTGTTCCTATGGTCGATATCACACCTGCAGATGCGGTACCGCCGGCCGAAGTCGCGGAAATGGAACTCTACCATCCGCACAGCTGGTGGACGAAATACGTTTTCTCGCAGGACGCCAAGGTCATCGCCATCCAGTATTCGGCGACGGCGACAGCGATCGGCATGGTCGCGCTGGTGCTATCCTGGCTGATGCGGCTGCAACTCGGCTTCCCCGGCACATTCGACTTCATCACCCCGGAAGCCTACTACCAGTTCATCACCATGCACGGCATGATCATGGTGATCTACCTGCTCACGGCACTCTTCCTGGGCGGCTTCGGCAACTATCTGATCCCGTTGATGGTTGGTGCTCGCGACATGGTCTTTCCCTATGTCAACATGCTGAGCTACTGGATCTATCTGCTCGCCGTGCTGGTCCTGGTGTCGAGCTTCTTTGCGCCCGGCGGACCGACGGGTGCCGGCTGGACGCTCTATCCGCCGCAGGCGATCATGACCGGTACGCCAGGCGGCCAGGACTGGGGCATCATCCTGATGCTTGTCTCGCTGATCCTGTTCATCGTCGGCTTTACCATGGGCGGCTTGAACTATGTCGTGACGGTGCTGCAGGGGCGCACGCGCGGCATGACGCTGATGCGCCTTCCGCTTACTGTCTGGGGTATTTTCACCGCCACCGTCATGGCGCTGCTCGCCTTCCCGGCGCTGTTCGTTGCTTGCGTGATGATGCTGCTCGACCGGGCGCTCGGCACCAGCTTCTTCATGCCGGCGATTGTCGAGATGGGCGAACAGTTGCAGCACGGCGGCGGCAGCCCGATCCTGTTCCAGCATCTGTTCTGGTTCTTCGGCCATCCGGAAGTCTACATCGTGGCGCTTCCGGCCTTCGGCATCGTATCCGACCTGATCAGCACCCATGCGCGCAAGAACATCTTCGGCTACCGCATGATGGTCTGGGCCATCGTCGGCATCGGCGCGCTGAGCTTCGTGGTCTGGGCGCACCACATGTATGTCAGTGGCATGCATCCCTATTTCGGCTTTTTCTTCGCCACAACGACATTGATCATCGCTGTCCCAACAGCCATCAAGGTCTACAATTGGGTGCTGACGCTGTGGCGCGGCGACATCCACCTCACCATACCGATGCTTTTTGCCTTGGCCTTCATCGTCACCTTCGTCAATGGCGGGTTGACTGGGCTATTTCTTGGCAATGTCGTCGTCGACGTTCCGCTGTCGGACACGATGTTCGTCGTCGCCCATTTCCATATGGTCATGGGGGTTGCCCCGATCATCGTAATCTTCGGCGCGATCTATCACTGGTATCCGAAGGTCACCGGCCGGATGCTGAACGAGACACTGGGCCGGTTCCATTTCTGGGTCACCTTCCTCGGCGCCTATCTGATCTTCTTTCCCATGCACTATCTCGGCTTGATGGGCGTGCCGCGGCGGTACAACGAATTGACCGACATGACGATCATGACGGAATCGGCCCACCACCTGAACTCGTTTATCAGCATCATGGCTTTTATAGTCGGTTTTGCTCAGATTGTGTTTCTGTTCAATCTCATCTGGAGCATCCGCCATGGCCGTGAGGCTGGCGGCAATCCGTGGCGGGCAACGACGCTCGAGTGGCAGACGCCCGAAACACCGCCCGCCCACGGCAATTTCGGCAAGGATCTGCCGATCGTCTATCGCTGGGCCTATGACTACAGCGTACCGGGAGCCAAGGAGGACTTCATACCGCAAAACGTTCCGGGCTCCTTCGCGCCCTCCAGGGAGCCGGCATGAGCGTAATCCTGGTCTTCCTGCTCGTGATCGCCGGTATTGCCGGGTGGTGGCTTTCCCATCAGCGGCTAATGACGAAGCCGTGGCTCGAGCAAGGTATGACCGGGGATTTTGTCGCTCTGGACCGATCGGCGCTGCCGACCGCAAAGATCGGTCTCGGCGTCTTCCTTGCCGTCGTCGGCTGCCTGTTCGCGCTGTTCACCAGTGCTTACTTCATGCGCATGGCGCTGTCGGATTGGCGGCCGCTGCCCATCCCGCCCCTGCTCTGGCTTAACACCGGCGTACTGGTCTTGAGCAGCATCGCGATACAGTGCGCTTCGCTCGCGGCGCGCAAGGGTCAAGTGGACATGGTCAGGCTCGGCCTCGCCACCGCTGGACTCACGGCGCTCGTCTTCCTGATTGGACAGCTTGTGGCATGGCGGGAACTGAGTGCGGATGGCTATTTTCTGGCATCCAATCCGGCCAACAGCTTCTTCTACCTGCTAACGGGAATGCATGGCCTGCATATACTGGGAGGACTGGTCGGGCTGGGCAGAACGAGCGTCGGCGCCTGGAACGGAGCGCAGCCGCAGCGGCTTCGCCTCAGTGTCGAGCTGTGCGCCATGTACTGGCATTTCCTGCTTTTCGTCTGGCTCGCCATCTTTGCGCTTCTGGCCGGCTGGGCTTCGACTTTAATCTACATTTGCCGAGGGTTGCTGACCTAGGAGGAACGGGCGGATGGCAGAGACGACACTGGCCCACATCGGCCGAACAGAGCCGCGGCCCGCAGGCTGGCAAGGCATCGCCGCCGACTGGTCCTCGGATCAGCGGGCGTTCAAAAACGTGTCCTGGGGCAAGGCCATGATGTGGATCTTCCTGCTCAGCGACACGTTCATCTTCGGCTGCTTCCTGCTCTCCTACATGACCGCGCGTATCTCAACACGTGTGCCGTGGCCCAATCCGAGCGAGGTCTTCGCCCTGCGCATCGGTGGCTCCGACATTCCACTGATCCTTATCGCCATCATGACCTTCGTGCTGATCTCGAGCAGCGGAACGATGGCCATGGCGGTCAATTTCGGCTACCGCCGCGACCGCCGCAAAACGGCAGTGCTGATGCTCTTGACCGCAGCACTCGGCGCGACCTTTGTCGGCATGCAGGCCTTCGAATGGACCAAGCTGATCACCGAGGGCGTGCGGCCTTGGGGCAATCCCTGGGGCGCTGCCCAGTTCGGCGCATCCTTTTTCATGATCACCGGCTTCCACGGCACGCACGTGACGATCGGGGTGATCTTCCTGATCATCGTGGCGCGAAAGGTCTGGCGCGGGGATTACGATGTCGGACGGCCCGGCTTCTTCACCAGCCGAAGGGGCCGCTACGAGAACGTCGAAATCATGGGGCTTTACTGGCATTTCGTCGACCTGGTCTGGGTGTTCATTTTCGCATTTTTCTATCTTTGGTGAGAGGCAGGACATGGCTGAAGCAACCGCAAACGGCCTGGGACAACACGCACTGGACAGCGCCCGTACCCATGATGCGACGACGACCGGCGTTACCCCGGCGGAGGTTCATCAGGAGCACCCGATCAAGCTCTATCTGGTGGTCTGGGCGTGGTTGTTCATCCTCAGCACCTGCTCCTATCTGGTCGACTATTTCGGTCTCCACGGCTATCTCAGATGGTCGCTGATCCTGATCTTCATGATCCTCAAGGCAGGACTGATCGTCGCCATCTTCATGCACATGGCCTGGGAACGGCTGGCACTGGCATATGCAATTATTCTGCCGCCGGTGCTGGTTCTGGTGTTCGTGACGATGATGGTCTTCGAAGCGGACTACACGCTTCTCACCCGAATGGCGTTTTTCGGGGCCGGGCCCTGACATGCAATCCGGATCCGGGCCGTCCGGTCCTGGAGCCTTCGCCTTGAAACAATCCACGGCTGGTCCATTTCTGTTGGTATCGGAAACGACAGGCGATGCCGGCGTTTCCACATGCGTCGCGAACACCAGCAAGGGGCGCCCAAGATGACCATCGCAACCAGACTGAAGGACTTCATCGATAGGAAAGGAATTTCCTACGACACCGTCGAGCATCACCGCACGGCGACAAGCAGACAATCCGCCATTGCGGCACATGTGCCTGGCAGCATAATGGCCAAATCGGTGGTCGTTCACCACGACCGTGGCTACGCGCTCGCCGTGGTTCCAAGCACGCACAGGATAGAACTCGCGACATTGCAGGATGTCATGGAGAAGCCTCTTGGACTTGCCTCCGAAGACGAGGTGGTCTCGTTGTTCGGCGATTGCGATGTCGGCGCTGTGCCACCGATCGGCGCTGCCTATGATGTGCCAGTGGTCCTCGATGAAAGCCTCGGCGACGCTCCCGAAATCTATTTCGAGGGCGGTGATCATAGGACGCTGGTGCATGTGAGCGGCAGAGATTTTCGCGACCTGACAAAGGACGCGCGCCAGGCCCGTTTCAGCCACCCGGCCTATTGAAAGCTCTGCCCCACCTGCCCGCACCGGCACTTTCACCGGTGCGCGCAGGGCTGGTTTTTTCAGCTCACGGTCTGGAGGCCGGCGGCGATTCCACAACTTTCCGATAGACATGCCAGGTCGCATGACCAAGGATCGGCAGCACGACTGCCAACCCGGCGAACACTGGCAGCGAGCCGACGATCAGGGCGACGGCGACGATAAGGCCCCACACGGCCATCACGATCGGGTTGGCCAGGACAACGCGCACCGAGGTGTGGATGGCTTCGTAGGCGCCGACATCGCGGTCGAGCAACAACGGGAATGCGACGACCGTGGTGCACAACACAACCGCGGCGAACACGAAGCCGATGGCGTGACCCAGGATGATGAGCGTCCAGCCGCGTCCCGTGGCAAATATTTCACTGATGAAACTGGACAGCGATTGCGGCGGCGCCGGGCCGAACAGGGTCTGGTAGAATATCTGGGCCGTCAAAAGCCAGGCGATGAAGATCGCAAGCAGCATGACGCCGACCGCTGCAATAGCCGGCAGTGCTGGAGAACTCCTGACCTCAAAGGCGTGCCTCCACGAGGCGTCGAGCCCGGCTTCCCGTCGCCGGCTGATCTCATAGAGGCCGATCGCCGCGAACGGACCAATCAGTGCAAAGCCGGACACAAGCGGAAACAGCAATGGCAGCGTGTTGTTACCTGATGTCCAGACAGCAAGCACGACACCCGCAATCGGATAGATCAGGCAGAGAAAAACGATGTGCGACGGCTTGACCATGAAATCATCGACGCCACGCCTGAGCGCATCAAAAAGATCGGAGACACCGATTTTTCGAATTCTGGTGTGTTCCAGCGTCTCGCCGGCGCCTGCTATTACGTGAAAGCTTGCCATGACCATTCCTCCAGACCAGGTCCGGTAAGGTCGCGTTTTACGGTGCTGCCGTTCCGCATGATTGGCCCACGCAAACCGCGACCTGCACCATGATCAATATACTCTCATGCGGGGGACTTGTCGCGCTTTGTAGGAAGGCCCGGGAGTAAGAGGTCCCGGGTAGCCTGACTAGCTACGGACGCCGTTCTCCGATATGCTCTTCTAGTCGAAGGTGAAGGTCATGGACGGAAGGACAGTTCTCATACTCGGCCTTGGCGTCGTTATTCTGCTGTTGCTGGGATTTTGTGCTCTGCCAATGTGATATTTTGAGCCGGGGTCAATAGTCGGCTGAAGCGATCACTCGCATTACAATGGTGTCGGCAAGCAACGCTGCAAATATTGCGAAAAGATAGACAATCGAATACGCAAACAGCGCCTTTGCCGGCTTCATCTCCTTGTCGGCGACGAGAACCTTCCAGGCCTGCCAAATGAAACCTGCACCCAACGCGGCTGAAGCAGTGCCGTAATATCCGCTCGCGAAGCCGAAACCCCAAGGGAGCACGCCGATTGGCGCCAAGAGCAGTGAATAGGCGAAGATTTGTTTTCTGGTCGAGTGCTGGCCGGCCACATTCGGCATCATCGGGACCCCAGCCGCGGCATAGTCACCGACCTTGAAAAGGGCCAGCGCCCAGAAATGAGGCGGCGTCCAGAGGAAAATGATCAGAAACAGGATGAGACTTTCAATGCCGATTGCGCCGGTTGCAGCAACCCACCCGATCACCGGAGGAAGGGCGCCTGCCGCGCCGCCTATGACGATATTCTGTGGCGTCGAGCGCTTCAGCCACATCGTGTAGATAACGACATAGAAAAAGATGGTGAACGCCAACAACGATGCGGCGAGCCACCCCACCAGCACGCCGAGCGTCATGACCGACAGTGCGGAAAGCACCAGACCGAAGCTGAGAGCTTCGCCAGGCGTGACGCGACCGGACGGAATTGGTCGCTTGGACGTGCGAGACATCAAGGCGTCTATGTCTGCGTCGTACCACATATTGAGCGCGCCGGCGGCTCCCGCTCCAACCGCGATTGCGCCGATGGCAATTAAGGCGATAACTGGATTCATCACGCCGGGCGCCATCATCAGGCCGACGAAGGCAGTAAACACGGCGAGCGCCATGACGCGTGGTTTCAAAAGCGCAAAGAAATCACCCGCCGTCGCCTCCGAGAGGCGGATGCCGGTATCCTTGAGACGGCTTTCTTCAGTCGACATTCAGACGACCACCGATGGGAATGGCAGCCTAGCCGGCCAATGTCTTTTTTGCAACGAGTCGCCCTCCCCACCGACACTGCCGGCAGATTGCGGCCGAGGCTATGCCTCGACCTGTTTGCTATACCAAGATCCGGCGGAAGAGCCGGGCTATTTGGAGAATTGCTTCAGATAAGCAATGACATTGGCGACGTCCTCGTCCTTCTTGAGGCCGGGGAATGCCATCTTCGTTCCTTTGACCATCGCCTTGGGATCGTGAAGGTAGGTCGTCAGCGTGGCTTCGTCCCATTTAACGCCGGATTTGCCGGCCTCGGTCATAGCCTTGGAATAGCTGAACCCTGGATGCGTGCCGGCCGTTCGGCCGATGACGCCATTCAAGGACGGACCGATCTTGTTCTGATCCTTGTCCGCGATATGGCAGACCTTGCATTTGGCGAAGACCTTCTCACCCGCCGCGGCATCCTGTGCCCGCGAGGGGCCGGCAATGACGGTGGCGACGGACATGATGACAAAAAACACAAAGGCACGCATGGCATTTCCTCCCTGATCGCCAATTTGCCCTGGCTGACCTGCACAGGCCGACATTTAGTCCGCTGGCATGCGCTCTTGAATGGCAGAACGGATATCCACTGCCCGGGGTTGCGGCACCTACATACCACGGAACCCGGCCGGCAGATAGAGTTCGGCCGTGCCAAGGTTTAATGCGGACAATCTGCTCAAGGCAATTTGGTGTTGCAGCTGGCGGCGATCCGGCCGATCGCCTCTTCAACTCCGGTGAGGTCAAACTCGGCTTTGCCGCGCCCCGACAGCAGCCCGAACCGCCAGGACAGCAGCAGCCGGTCCGCGGTAATCAGTCGCCTGATGCCGTCGGCACCGTCGCGGACCAGCATCCTGCTGCGCGGGCCGACCGACCAGCTTTCGTTGAGCTTGCCGGATTGGCCGACAGTCACCGACATGGCGATGGTTCGGCTGGCGGAAACGGTGTCGCTCAGCTGCAGCCATTCGCTCCAACGCGGTTCGCCGGCGGTCCGGCACGCGATCGTCAAAACCGGGCTGTAGCTCAATGCGCCGCCGCCGGTGATGAGCTTGTTGGTCGCATAAAGCGAGGCGGTGACAAGGCCATCGCTGCTCTTGTCGAACCGCCAGTTGTCGAGAACCGTATCAGCCTGGGCAATGCCACAGACCGACGCAAGCAGGAACGCCGCCGCCACGCTTCCGATACCGAAGAACTGTCTCAACGATGCCTCCAACAACCGCTGCGGTCAGCAACCCAGCGCAGATAATCATCAAAGCTTCATATCGCTACCTCGACCGCCAGATGCGTGAAATCCGTTGCGTCTGTGCCACAACGAAAAAGGCCGCCTCGAGAAGGCGGCCTTTCGGAATTCAGCAGGGACGTTATTCAGCGTCCTTGGCGGCCTTCTTCTTCGGCGCGGCCTTTTTCTTCGGCTCTTCAGCGTCGTCGTCGGCCCTCTTGGTGTCCGCTTTTTTCGCAGCCGCCTTCTTCGCCGGCTTGGCCTTGGTTGTATCCGTATCCTCCTCGTCGGCCAGCAGCTCTTCCTTGCTGACCTTGACGTCGGTGACCGAAATCTGGCCGAGCAGATGGTCGACCACCTTCTCTTCGAACATCGGCGCGCGCAACGTGTTCAGCGCTTCGGGATTGTTGCGATAGAATTCGAAGGCCTCCTGCTGCTGGTTGGCCGGATAGCGACGCACCTGCTCGAACAGGCCGCGCTGCAATTCCTCGTCCGTCACCGTGACGCCGGCCTTCTCGCCGATTTCGGCGAGAACCAGACCGAGACGCACACGGCGCTCGGCAAGCCGCATATATTCTGCACGCGCTTCTTCTTCAGTCGTCTCTTCGTCGGCAAAGGTGCGCCCGGCAGCTTCGAGATCGCGATTGACCTGGTTCCAGATGTTATTGAACTCGGCCTCGACTAGCTTGGACGGCGCCTCGAACGAGTAGGCAGCGTCGAGCTGGTCGAGCAACTGCCGCTTGACTTTCTGGCGCGTTATCGAGCCGAACTGGTTCTCGATCTGACCGCGCACCACCTCGCGCAGGCGCTCCAGCGATTCAAGGCCGAGATTTTTGGCCATCTCGTCGTTGATCTCAAGCGCGCCGGGCTTCGACACTTCCTTGACCGTCACGTCAAAAGTGGCTTCCTTGCCGGCCAGATGCGCCCCCTGGTAGTTTTCCGGGAAGGTAACCGTGACCTGCTTCTCGTCGCCGGCCTTGCTGCCGACCAGCTGGTCCTCGAAGCCGGGGATGAATTCCTTCGAGCCGAGCACCAGCGGCTGATCGGTGCCGGCGCCGCCGCCGAAGGCTTCGCCGTCGATCTTGCCGACATAATCGATGGTCACACGGTCGCCCTCGGCGGCCTTGCCGGTCTTCGGCTCGTAAGTGCGGGCGGATTCAGCGACACGCTTGACCTGCTCGTCGATCTCTTCATCCGGCACGTCGAACACCTGGCGCGTCACCTTGATGTCGGAGAAATCCTTGATCTCGATCGGCGGAATAACCTCATAGTTCAGACGGAACTCGAAATCGGCACCGCCTGCCAGGATCTTCTCGGCTTCCTTCTCGTCCTCGGTCATGATCACTTCGGGCTGCATGGCGGCCTTTTCGCCGCGCCCGGTGATGATCGAACGGGTCGAATCATTGAGGATCTCGTTGACCACTTCGGCCATGAACGACTTGCCGTAGACCTTGCGCAGATGCTGCACCGGCACCTTGCCGGGGCGGAAGCCGTTGATGCGGACCTTGTTCCTGGCATCGGAGAGCCGCGCCATCAGCTTGGCTTCCATGTCACCGGCCGGCACGGTGATCTTGATCTCGCGCTTGAGACCGGAGTTGAGCGTTTCGGTGACCTGCATCATAAAACCTTTGTTTCCACCAATGAGGCCGTCAAACGGCCCCTGCCGTTTACAGCCTGCCGGTATGATCTTGCCGGGAATGGCTTTTGGTGCGGGACTTGGCGATCTGTCCGCTCAACGCGGCACAAATCCTCCAGAAATACGCTCCAAAATGTGAATAAGTCTTTGTTTTTCCTACTTCTTATCACATTCTGCAGAAGCGGATCGTCGCGTCCCGTCACATTCGACACGCCTTTTGTCACAGGCGACGCTGATTTTCAACCATCTTTGCATTCCGGCCAATGATGCCGATGTGGGCTCTGACATTGACAGAATGATGGCTACATGGGATTGGCCGGGCAATGCGGATGTGGCGGAATTGGTAGACGCCCTGGATTTAGGTTCCAGTGCCGAAAGGCGTGGGGGTTCGAGTCCCTTCATCCGCACCACCCTTCGCTCTTCGAGCTTCGGGTGGCAGGCCACTCGAAGCTCCTCCGAAGCCTTGGCGAAGGAGGATCATTGCCAAGGCCGTGGCGCGATCTAATAAAGCGGCTCCTCGAACAGTGTCTTGTCGCCATCCACCAGCGCCTTGATCTGCGCCGTGCCGTTGGCCGCAATCGCCACCCGGATGCCGAACGGCCGCACCCGCATATCGTTCTGGATCGCCATCCCCTCGCCTTCCGGCAGATAGAAGCGCTCGATGCCGTAATCCGGCGCGATCGTCGTTGCTCCCTGGCCGATATTCCAGCCCTCGGAGACGTGTCCGACGATATCGGCTTCATCGGATGCTGCCGGCGCCGGCGCTTGCCCGAACCAGGCCGCGGTCGGGCCCCAATAGCCATCGGCGCCCTGCTTCAGCCTGACCACGATCGACGTTTCCTCGCTGGAAAGCTTGCCGGCCGGAATGTTGCCGATCAGTTTCACCGGTATGCGTGAAATGTCGTAGCCGAGCAGAATGTAGTCACCGCGCAAGAGATCGCGCGGATCGATCGGCTCGACCTTGAGCAGGACCTGCTTGCCATCGCGCAGGATCGCCGCGCGTCCGGCGATGATCCAGCTCAGAAAGCCGATCTGGACGAGCGCCAGGACCAGCGCCGAGATGATCAGTCTTTTGCCGGTCATCATGCCGCCGCTCCTGTCATGTTCGAGGCGTTCATGCGCCTTTCTATGCGGATGATAATGAAAGCAAGAACGGCGAGCAGCACCGCCGCCGCAAGGAAGAAGCCTGCCGTGTCGAGCATTGATTGCAGCATCACCACATAGATGATGGCGAGTTCGAAGGCGAAGCCCGCATAGGCAACCCAGCGCAGTCCCCGGCTCTCGCGGCCGCCCAGCACGATCGCCGCGATGATGCCGGCCAGCGCAACAGCCGAGGCAATGGCAAAGCCGCCATTGTAGCTGCTTTCATCCGCCAGTTCGAATTGGATCATCGCCAGGCCGGTGAGAAAGCCGATCAGCGCGTGCAAGGGCAACCTGCCGCCGAGTTGCAAAACCCTCTCGACCGGCCCGGCAGCAAAGATCGCAGCGGTAAAAAGCAGCACCGACGCGGCAACGAGCGGGATGGCGACTTGCAGCGTGTCGTATTCCATGGCCAACAGCACGAGGTAGAAAAGGACCGACAGGATGATCAGGTGGCGCGCCGCCTGGCTGCGCGTCCAGAACGAAACGGCGAACAGTATTAGCGCCATGACCACGAAGAGATGCGGAAATTCCGTGCGCCGGAAGTAGTCGAACCCTCTCAGGAACAGCCAGGCATCGGCGATGCCGACGGCAGCGACGGTCAGTGGGTTTGAGCGCAGCGCCACCGCCGCCAGCGTCGTGCCGGCGCCCCAGGTGATCAAGGCCGAGGCCTCGTCGCCCGACAAATGATACATCTGGCCGATCAGCGCGATCGAACCGCCGAATGCCGCAGCCGCGACGATCCACAGTGCTTCGCCGATCGCCGCATGGTCGCGCATCTTCAACATCGCGCCGCCGACATAGCCGGCAAGGATAACGGCAAAAAGTGCCGCGACCCGCACCAGCCGCGGGATGACTTCCCAGTTGGCGGCGATGAAGATCAGGATAGCCGCGCCGAACAGCAGCGCCGCCATCATCGCCAGGATCGAGCCGAAACTCAGCGATTTGCGTTCGTTTGCCTCGACGTCGCGCGTTAGAGCCTCGGCTGTCGGCGCGTCGATCAGGCCGGCCTGCTGCCATCGCGCGATATCCGACCTGACCCGTGACGAATAGCTCGCCATGCCCCTCCCCCTTTCCTTGGTTCTTTTAGCTCGTCCGGCCAAGCGTTTGACCTAACGGCATTTTCCGATCTGGGCGGAAAACTGGACGCGCGTTAATGCTGCATTGCACAATTTGCATTGCTGCCATGCACCAATAGCGCTTTTAAATCGATATGACCCCACCTATTTTCACGGTGCACACAAAGACGGAATGATCCGAAAGAAAGACGAAACGAGACTACCATGAACCTGATCCGCAACTATCGCAACTGGCGCCGCTATAGGGACACCGTGTCCGAGCTGAGCCGCCTGAGCACCCGTGAACTGACCGATCTCGGCATCAGCCGCAGCGACATTCACTACGTCGCCCGCAAGGCGGTCTAATCCTTCGGGCCGCAAATGGCCCGAACCAGTTTTGAAAAGAGAACGACAATGAACCTGATCCGCAACTATCGTAACTGGCGCGTCTACCGCGAGACGGTTACCGAGCTGGGTCGCCTGTCGAACCGCCAGCTCAACGATCTCGGCATCGTCCGCGACGAGATCAAGATGGTCGCTCGCAGGGCGATCTAACCACAAGAATTTCGCCAGGGTCGACCTCCTCCCCGACCCTGACGGATACGGTCAGCCTTCACCTCCTCCCGAGGGTTGACCACAAAAACGGCGCCCGCCGGACCTCCTCCCCCGGCGGGCGCTGTTTCTAAAAAGGGTTTCGCACCCTTTCAAATGGCGAAAGGAATTTCGTCAAAGCCGACCTCCTCCCCGGCGATGACGAATACGGTCGATCTTCACCTCCTCCCGAGGATCGACCAACAAAACGACACCCGCCGGACCTCCTCCCCCGGCGGGTGTTGTTGTTTTGGGGCGGCTTCCCCCGTCAGCCATTCTCCCGCGTGGCAATTGCAATCCTTGCGCCAAGCGACTATTTCGGCGCTCATGGACAAGAACCCCATTCACGTTATCGGCGGCGGTCTCGCCGGCTCCGAAGCCGCCTGGCAGGCGGCCGAAGCCGGCATTCCCGTTGTCCTGCATGAAATGCGTCCCGTCCGCGGTACCGACGCGCACAAGACCGACGGGCTGGCCGAACTCGTCTGTTCCAACTCCTTCCGCTCCGACGATGCGCAAACCAATGCCGTCGGCCTGCTGCACGCCGAAATGCGGCTGGCCGGTTCGCTGATCATGAGCGCCGGCGACGCGCATCAGGTGCCGGCCGGCGGAGCGCTGGCCGTCGACCGCGACGGATTTTCCGAAGCGGTCACCAGAAAGCTCGAAGCGCACCCGCTCATCACCATTCGTCGCGAGGAAGTGCCCGGCCTGCCGTCGGCGGAGTGGGACCAGGCGATCGTTGCCACCGGCCCGCTGACGGCGCCTTCGCTCGCCCAATCGATCGCCGAAGTGACCGGCGCCGACGCGCTCGCCTTCTTCGATGCCATCGCGCCGATCGTCCATTTCGACACGATCGACATGGATATCTGCTGGTTCCAGTCGCGCTACGACAAGGTCGGTCCCGGCGGCACCGGCAAGGATTACATCAACTGCCCGATGGACAAGGAGCAGTACCTTGCCTTCGTGCAGGCGCTGGTCGACGGCCAGAAGACCGAATTCAAGCAATGGGAAGGCACGCCCTATTTCGACGGCTGCCTGCCGATTGAGGTGATGGCCGAGCGCGGCGTCGAGACATTGCGCTACGGGCCGATGAAGCCGATGGGGCTGACCAATGCGCATGATCCGTCTGTAAAGGCGTATGCCGTCGTCCAGCTCCGGCAGGACAACGCGCTGGGTACGCTCTACAATATGGTCGGCTTCCAGACCAAGCTGAAGCACGCCGAGCAGGTGCGCATATTCCGCACCATCCCCGGGCTGGAAAACGCCGAGTTCGCCCGCCTCGGCGGCCTGCACCGCAACACCTACATCAATTCGCCGACTCTGCTCGACGCGTCGCTGCAGTTGAAGTCGCGACCCGGCCTGCGCTTTGCCGGCCAGATCACTGGCTGCGAGGGCTACGTCGAGAGCGCCGCCATCGGCCTGCTCGCCGGGCGCTTTGCAGCCGCCGAAAGGCTTGGCCATGCGCCGTCGCTGCCGCCCTTGACCACCGCCTTCGGCGCCTTGCTCAACCACATCACCGGCGGCCATATTGTCTCCGACGATGAGCCGGGAAAGCGCTCCTTCCAGCCGATGAACGTCAATTTCGGCCTGTTCCCGCCGGTGGACGCGCCGAAGATCGAAGGCAAGCGTCTGCGTGGCAAGGACAAGACGGTCGCCAAGCGGCACGCGGTGACATCGCGCGCGCTCGCCGACTGCCGCGAATGGCTGGGGCTGCCTTTTCGGGCGGAAGCGGCGGAATAACGATCGGGTTGGCTACGCGGCAGCCTCTATGCGACTGGCCAGCCCCGCGTCACGCGCCGGAACAAGAGCCAATGCCGGCGCACGACAGAGAGCCGCGCCACCTCCTTGACAGGCGAGCGACGGGCGCGCTCCATCTTGTCGAGATAGGCGCCCGAAAGAGCCAGCGGCAGAAACGCCGGGCGCAATGAAACCGGCAAAACGGACGCCCCCTGCTCGAAGGCGGAAAGATGTTCCCGTGCCAGCGCGATCATCGCGGCAACGGCGCGTTCCGCGCCCGGGCCGCCGTCACCTGTAACAAACTCTTGCGGCGACGATCCCGCCGCCGCCAAAATATCGGCCGGGACAAAGCACTGTCCCCGCTTGCGATGCAGCGGCAGCAGAAGCAGGAGACCGGTCATCGCCTGCGCACAACCTGCCCTGCCGGCAAGTTCGGCAAAGCGTGGTGCTTGGACCGGATCGAGCACGATCGCCGCAAGCTGGATGAGCGCGGCGGCAGTCTCGCCGCAATAGCCTTCGAGGTCGGTGCGCGACGGCATCGGGTCGTCATAGAGATCGAAGATGCGCGTTTCGAGCATGTTGTCGAAAGCGGCCTTGGGCAGATGGTGGGCGGAAATAGTCGCCTTCAGCGCGTCCGCCACGGGATGGCCGACCTCAGCCCCATCCTCTTCGGCTGCGATAACGTCTCGCCACCATTGCAGCCGCACCTCGCCCGGCAGCGCCTCGTGGATGCGGTCGCGTATGCCGGCAATTTCGGCGTTGAAGGCATAGAGCGAAAACAGCGCGTCCCGCTTGTCTTCGGGCGCGTAGAGCGCGGTCAGGTAGCGGTCATGATCAGCGGCGCGCACCGTCTCCATGACGAGTTTGGTGTTTTCGGCCACGTCAGTCGACGGCGATGAGTGCTGCGGCCACCGCGCGGTCTTCAGCCAGCAGCACATTGTAGGTCCGCACAGCCGCCCCGGTCGACATCGGATCGGCGGAAATGCCGGCATCCTTCAGCGCGGCACGCAGCGCGGCCGGCAACGGCCTCAGATCCTTGCCGCTGCCGACCAGCAGGATCTCGACCTTGTCGGCCTCGTTGAACAGCTTGGCGAAATCCGCTGCCGTGAGCGCCAGCGGATCGGCCGGCTCCCAGCCATAGATGCCCGAAGGCAGGCACAGCAGCGAGCCGCGATGCGACATGTCGGCAAAACGGAAGCCGCCGTTGCCGTAAGCCTCGATCGGTGCGCGGCCGGGGAAATGCGCCTCGCGGATGACGATGCCCTTGACCACTTTTGAGGCAAGCCGTCAGGTGGCTATGGCTTTGCCGCCGCCCACCGGCTTTTCCTCGTCCGACGCTGTGGCCTGCGGTCGCAGCTTGAACAGGATAAGCAGTGGCGCGGCGATAAAGATCGACGAATAGGTGCCGAACACGACGCCGAACAGCATGGCCATGGTGAACGAGCGGATCACCTCGCCGCCGAACAGCACCAGCGCCAGCAGCGCCAGGATCGTCGTCACCGAGGTCAGCGTCGTCCTCGACAGCGTCTCGTTGATGGCGTTGTTCAGCAATTGCGGCAGCGGCATTCGCTTGTATTTTCGCAGATCCTCGCGAACGCGGTCATAGACGACAATCGTATCGTTGAGCGAATAACCGATGATGGTAAGGATCGCCGCCAGCGACGACTGGTTGAATTCGAGGCCGGTGAGGACGAAGAAGCCGATCGTCATGACCACGTCGTGAACGGTCGCAACGATGGCGCCGACCGCGAACTGCCATTCGAAGCGGAACCAGACATAGATCAGGATGCCGAGCAGCGCGACCAGCATGGCAATGGTGCCTTGCTTGGCAAGCTCGCCCGAGACCGTCGGCCCGACCACTTCGACGCGGCGAAAATCATACTGGTCCTGCAGCTCGCCGCGCACCTTGTCGATGACGGTCTGCTCGGCATTCTCGCCGCCCTCCTGGGTACCGACGCGGATCAGCACGTCGTTCGGCTCGCCGAATTGCTGAACCTGCACCTCGCCGATATTGAGTTCCGTCAGCCTGCCGCGGATGTCGGCCAGATCGGCATTGCCGGCCTTCGACTGCACCTCGATCAGCGAGCCGCCCTTGAAATCGATGCCGTAATTGATGTCGATGGTCATGAAGCCGATGACCGACAGCACCGAAAGCACGCTCGACAGTGTGAACGTCCAGCGGCGGATGCCCATGAACGGAATTTTCGTTCCCGGCGGAATGAAGGTCACCGGCGCGCGTGGCAACTCCTTCGGACGGGCCCGGCGAAGCCAGATCGACACCAGCAGGCGGGTGAAGGTGAAGGCGGTGAAGACCGTGGTCAGGATGCCGATGGCATAGGTGACGGCAAAACCCTTCACCGGCCCGGTGCCGAGGTAGAACAGGACCACGGTGGCAATCAGCGAAGTGACGTTGGAATCGACGATGGTCGCCAGCGCCTTGCTGAAGCCGGTATCGATCGCCTGGATCACCGAGCGGCCGGCACGTCGCTCCTCGCGAATACGCTCATAGATCAGCACGTTCGAATCGACCGCCATGCCGATGGTCAGCACGATACCGGCGATACCCGGCAAGGTCAGCGTCGCGCCAAGCAGCGACAGCAGCCCGACGATCATCGCGACATGCACCGCCAGCGCGATGTTGGCGAGGAAGCCGAGGAAACCGTAGGCGACGAACATGAACGCCACGACCAGGATCGAGCCGATGATGCCGGCGACCTTGCCGGCATGGATGGAGTCCTGGCCGAGGCCAGGGCCAACCGTGCGCTCCTCGATCACGGTGAGCGTCGCCGGCAAGGCGCCGGCGCGCAGCAGCACGGCGAGATCGTTGGCGCTCTCGGCAGTGAAATTCCCCGATATCTGACCGGAACCGCCAGGGATCGGTTCGTTGATCCGCGGCGCCGAAATCACCTGATTGTCGAGGATGATGGCAAACAGCTTGCCGACATTCTGCGCTGTCGCCTGGCCGAACCGCTGCGCCCCCTTGGAATCGAAGCGGAACGAAACCACCGGCTCATTGGTCTGCGAGTTGAACGTCGCCTGGGCATCGACGAGGTTTTCACCCGAAACGATGACGCGGTTCTCGATCAGATACGGAACCGGCGGATCGTCCTGCGAATACAGCACCGAGGATCCCGGCGGCGGACGGCCGTTCAGCGCATCCTGCACCGGCATCGATTGGTCGACCATCTGGAAGGTCAGCTTGGCGGTCTGGCCGAGAATTTCCTTCAGCCGTTGCGGGTCCTGCAAACCAGGCACCTGCACAAGGATGCGGTCGTCGCCTTGCCGCTGCACGATCGGCTCGGTCGTTCCCAGTTCGTTGACACGACGGCTGACAACCTCGATCGACTGGGTCAGCGCCGTCGACGTACGGTATTTGATGCCGGCATCGGTGACGGTGAATTTAAGCAGGCCGGCCTCGGAATCATCCAGGGTCATCTCCTGGATGGACCCGCCGCTGAACAGGCCGGCCGCCACCGGATTGGTCAACGGCTTCAGTGCGTTCTTGGCGGCGTCGATCTGTGCGGGATCGGTGATGCGGACCTGCACCGTGCGCCCCGACCCGGCAAGGCCGGTATAGCCGATCTTGGCATCGCGCAGCAGCGTCCTGATTTCGTCGCGCGTCGTCTCAAGCCGATCCTTGATCAGATCGTTCGGATCCATCCTGAGCAGGATGTGCGAGCCGCCCTGCAGGTCGAGGCCGAGCGTCATCTGCCGCTTCGGCACCCAACTGGGCAGTTGGGCCAACGTGCTTGCCGAGAAAAGATTGGGCGCAGCGAGGACCACCGTGGCGGCTACGGCCAGCCAGATCAGGATCATCTTGAAGCGCGAGAAATAGAGCATTGGTTATCGTCCGTTCAGGCGTACAAGCGGCTGCGTTCCGCCTTCAATTCGGTTATTTCTTGGCGTTCTGGTTTGCCACCGGCTCGCCCTTGACGCGCACGTCGGCGATCGTCGAGCGCAGCGCCGTCACCTTGGTGCCGCCGCCAAGGTCGATCTCCAGCTCGTTATCGTCGATCACCTTGGTCACCTTGCCGACCAAGCCGCCGCCGGTGACAACGGTATCGCCGCGACGAACCGCCGCCAGCATCTCGCCGCGCTTCTTCAGCTGCGTGCGCTGCGGCCGGATGATCAGAAAATACATGATCACGAAAATCAGAGCAAACGGCACGATCTGGATAAACATTGCGGACGAGTCCCCGCCGATGCCTTGGGCGTATGCCGGTGTCACGAACATCGAGGTACTCCTGAATTTTAAAAACAGCCGCCTTAACCGTTCTGGGAATTTGACGGCCCCGCCAAATTTGGCCGGAATATAGTCCGTAACGTTGCCAATGCAACTGCGCCGCCGGGCAAATCGGCTGCTTTTCCAGCCTGGTGAGCCGTGTTAGAGGGTGATCCCCAAAAGCGACGCTCGGTTTCCGCAAAAGATCATGCCCGAACAAATGCTTGGGACGAGTTTCGAAACCGCTGAAATCAGGTAGGTTGGCCTGCCGCACCATCCTGAACGCGAGACAAAAAAGACAAGAGATGACCGACAGCACCATCGATACCCTGAGCCAGAAGCTCGACCGCCTGATCGAGGCGGTCGCCCGCCTCGCCCCGCCGCCGGTGCCGCAAACCGACCTGGGCGAGGCCGATTGCTTCGTCTGGCAGGCCGATCCCGGCTATCTGGAGCCGGTGCTCAAGGTCAACCGCGTCGACATCGGCCTGATCCGCGGGGTCGACCGCGTCCGCGACATATTGGTCGACAACACCGAGCGCTTCGCGTCAGGCTATGCCGCCAACAACGTGCTGTTGTGGGGCGCGCGCGGCATGGGCAAATCGTCGCTGGTCAAGGCGGTGCACGCCGCGGTCAACGCTTCGGCCAAGCTCGATCTGCCGCTCAAGCTTATCGAGATCCATCGCGAAGACATCGACACGCTGCCGAAGCTGATGGGCCTGCTGAAGGCAGCACCCTTCCGCTTCATCCTGTTCTGCGACGACCTGTCATTCGACCATGACGACACGTCCTATAAATCGCTGAAGGCAGCGCTTGAGGGCGGCGTCGAGGGCCGCCCGGCCAACGTCATCTTCTACGCCACCTCGAACCGGCGGCATCTGTTGCCGCGCGACATGATCGACAATGAGCGCTCGACGGCGATCAATCCGTCCGAAGCGGTCGAGGAAAAGGTTTCGCTGTCGGACCGTTTCGGCCTGTGGCTTGGCTTCCACAAATGTTCGCAGGACGAATATCTCGATATGATCGACGGCTATGTCCGCCATCACGATCTCGCCATCGATCCCGAGATGCTGCGCGCCGAGGCGCTGGAATGGGCGACGACGCGCGGCAGCCGTTCGGGCCGCGTCGCCTGGCAGTTCACCCAGGATCTGGCAGGCCGGCTCGGCAAGCCGCTCAAGGATTAGCCGCTCAACGACTAACAACAGAAGAAGCCCGCACCTTGCGGAGCGGACTTCCTCGCCGGGCTGAAGGTCAGGTGGCCCGCAAATCGCTTTCGTCGTCTATTCGAGATAGGTCGAAGGATCGACCGGCGCCGAGTTCTTGCGCACTTCGAAATGCAGTTTCGGCGAGTCGGTGGTGCCGCTCATGCCGGACAGGGCGATTTCCTGGCCGCGCTTGACCTTCTGGCCGCGCTGCACCTCGATCGAGCTGGTGTGGCCGTAGACGGTGACCAGACCGTTTTCGTGCCGCACCAGCACCGTGTTGCCGAATTCCTTGAGGCCGTCACCGGCATAGATGACGACGCCGTTTTCAGCTGCCTTGACCGGCGTCCCCTCGGGCACGGCAATGTCGACGCCGTCCTTGCCGCCGCCGAAGCTTGAGATCACGCGACCGCGCACCGGCCAGCGCATCTTGCCGATGCCCGTTGCGTCCGGCGCCACCGCATCGTCGTCCTCGGCCTGCTGGATGACTTTCGCGTCCTTCTTTGGCGGCGTGTAGGAGGCGAGCGTCTGCGTCGGCGTGGCCTTGGCAGGCGGCTGGGTGGTGGCCGTCGTCACCGGATCGACCTTTGCCGGCTTCGCACCGGCGACAACAGCGGTTCCGCCTGCCGGCACTTTCAGGGTCTGGCCGATCTTGAGCAGTCCATCCTGCATGCCGTTCGCCTGCTTCAACGCGACGACGCCGACGCCGGTCTTTCTGGCGATGGCCGACAGCGTATCGCCTTGCTGAACCGTGTAGGTGCCGCCGGCACCGGCTGGCTTGGCCGTCGCCGAAGCCACTTTGGGCGCGGCCTTTCCATCCTTCGGCTGGCTCGCGGCAGCCGAGGCGTCCACCTGCGCGGCAGACTTGCCTTCCCTGAGCTTCGGTTGCTGCGGCAGCACGGCCACCTTCTCCGGCGCGTCGGCCGGCTGGTCGTGCCTGGTGCCGTTCGCGGGCTTGGCGTCGGCGACTTTCGGCGTGGCGCCGTTGCTCGAATACGCATAGGCCGGGATGACGAGCTTCTGGCCGGTCTTCAGCCCCTTGGTCGCGCTCAGCCCGTTGACTTTCATGATGGCATCGGCCGGCACGCCGTAGCGCCGAGACAGGCCGGAAATGGTCTCGCCGTCCTTGACGACGATCTCGGTTGCATGCGGTGCGCCGGCGGCCGTCGCCATGCGCGGCGCGTCGGGCTCGGCGTTCTTGAACGGCCTTGCCGCCGGAGCGACGGTGCCGGTTGCCGTCCTGTCGACACGAGGAGCGGCAGGCGCCATCGCCGGCGCGGCAGCGGTACGCACCGGGCGGGCGGCGGGTGCCAGGGCGGGAGCCGGCGGTGGCAACTGCTGCGCCGTAACCGGTTCGAGGCTTGAGCGGCTGACCGACTGGGTGTGGCTGCCGTCGACCGGCGCGGCCGCAACATCGCCCGGATAGGGCTGGGCAGCATCCTGCTTGTCGATGATGGCGCGCTGGTTGTTGGTCGAGGCGGTGAACACGTCATCGACGCTGTTGAACCGCGCCACCTGGGAACTACACCCCGTCGCAGCGCCTGCGATCATGAGGACGGCGCAGCCACGCGCCAGATTGCGTCCGTTTGCCTTCAAAACACTGAATTGCATCGCACTAACCCGCACAGACCCGGTACAACTGAGTGTGATTAAAGCGCGTTAATGTTACCGGTCGGTTAAACCTGTAGAATCAGACGCAAATTTTCTTAAAATATTCGAGGAAGGCTCTCAACTTCGTCGTCCTAGGATGACGAAACGACAGGCTTCGGCTGATCCCCAAGCGGCGCGATGTACCCGGAATCAGATCACCGCGGCGACACCGTGCAGGATCGGCTGCAGGCGCACCAGGCCGATATCCTCGCGTTCGAAGCGGCTGCCGACCTTGGTCAGCTTGGCCAGCACCTGCTCGCCTTCGTCGGGTCCGATCGGCGCGATGACGATGCCGCCGCTCGACAATTGGTCGAGCAGGAAGCGCGGTAGGCTGTCGAAGGCCGCCCAGGCGACGATGCGGTCGAACGGCGCTTCGTTGGCCAGCCCGTTGGAACCGTCCGCCTGGCGCACGATGACATTGCCGATGGCGAGCGCCTCGAGCCGCTGCCGGGCTTGTTCGGCCAGCGTCTTGTAACGGTCGATGGTGACGATCCGCGCGGCAAGCCGCGACATCACCGCCGCCGTGTAGCCGGACCCGGTGCCGATCTCGAGCACCCGGTTGCCCGGCTCGATGGCAAGTGCCGCGATCACCGCCGCCTGCAGGTCGGCGCCTTCGATGGCCTCGCCGCATTCGATCGGCAGCATACGGTCCGACCAGGCTATCGAGTGGAAATGCGGAGACAGAAAGCCGCGCCGCGGCGTCGCCTCGAAGGCGGCGATAAGCGCCTTCGGCACCGTCCCCCTGCCGCGCAGGCGAAGCAGGAAGGCAGCGAAACCTTCGCGCTCGTCGACCGTTGCAGCGTGGTTCAAGTTCATGCGAGCGCCTTGGCCAGTTGATCGCGGATTTCATGCGCGGTGAGATCGAGCTGCAGCGGCGTCACCGACACCAGCCGATTGCGCAAGGCATTGAGGTCGGTGCCTTGCTTGCCCTCGACTGGCTCGCGGCCGAAGCGCAGCCAGTAGTAAGGCAGGCCGCGCCCGTCGCGCCGCTCGTCGACCCACAGGCTGTGGACCAGCTTGCCCTGCGAAGTGACTACAGTTCCGGCGATCTCTTCCGGCGCACAGTTCGGAAAATTGACGTTGAGCAGCACGCCGTCCGGCAACGGCATGGCGACGAGCTTTTCGAGCAGGGCCGGCGCCAGCGCTTCGGTGGTCTCGTAGGGAACGACGCGGTCCTCGCCGACATAGGAATAGGCCTGGCTGATGGCGATCGATCGCACGCCGAGCAGCGCGCCTTCCATGGCGCCGGCGACCGTGCCCGAATAGGTGACGTCGTCGGCGATGTTGGCGCCGGAATTGACGCCGGACAGGATCAGGTCAGGCGCTGCGGGCAGGATCTTCTTCACGCCCATGATGACACAGTCGGTCGGCGTTCCGCGCACCGCAAAGTGCTTTTCGCCGATTTTCCTGAGCCGCAGCGGCTCCGAGATCGACAGCGAATGCGCATAGCCGGACTGATCCTGTTCCGGTGCCACCACCCAGACGTCGTCCGACAGCGTGCGCGCGATGCGTTCGAGTGATGCAAGGCCCTCGGCATGGATGCCGTCGTCGTTGGTCAGAAGGATGCGCATTATTTCGATTCGATCTTTTCCAGACCGCCCATGTAAGGCCGAAGCGCTTCAGGAATGGTTACGCTGCCGTCCTCGTTCTGATAATTTTCGATGACGGCAATGAGCGCACGGCCGACGGCGGTGCCCGAACCGTTCAGCGTGTGGACGAAGCGGTTGCCCTTGCCGTCCTTGTCCTTGTAGCGGGCGTCCATGCGCCGCGCCTGGAAATCGCCGCATACCGAGCACGACGATATCTCGCGATAGGCATTCTGGCCGGGCAGCCAGACCTCGATGTCGTAGGTCTTGCGCGCGCCAAAGCCCATGTCGCCGGTGCACAGCGTCATGGTGCGGAACGGCAGGCCGAGCCGCTTCAGCACCTCCTCGGCGCATTCGGTCATGCGCTCATGCTCGGCAACCGAAGTCTCCTGGTCGGTGATCGACACCAGCTCGACCTTGTAGAACTGGTGCTGGCGCAGCATGCCGCGCGTGTCGCGCCCGGCCGAGCCCGCCTCGGAGCGGAAGCACGGCGTCAGCGCCGTATAGCGCAGCGGCAGTTGTTCGTGCGGCGTGATCTCGTCGCGAACGAGATTGGTGAGCGGCACTTCGGCGGTTGGGATTAGGCCAAGCCTGCCGTCCCCGTGCCGAACGAAGAACAAATCCTCCTCGAATTTCGGCAGTTGCCCGGTCCCGAAAAGCACCTCGTCGCGCACCATCAACGGCGGCTGGATCTCTACATAGCCGTGCTCGGTGGTGTGCAGATCCAGCATGAACTGGCCGAGCGCGCGTTCCATCCGCGCCAGGCCGCTTTTGAGCACGATGAAGCGCGAGCCGGAAAGCCGTGCTGCCCGCTCGAAATCCATCATGCCGAGCGCTTCGCCGATCTCGAAATGCTCCTTCACCCAATTCGGCCGCGTCGGCACCTCGCCGACGACGCGTTTGACGACGTTGTCGTGCTCGTCCTTGCCGACCGGCACATCGTCGAACGGCACGTTTGGCAGCACTGCCAACGCATCGTTCAGCGCCTTGTCGAGCTCGCGCTCGCGCGCCTCGCCATTCTGGATGAAGGCCTTGATCTCGCCGACCTCGGCCTTCAGCCTTTCGGCAAGAGCTGCATCGCCCGAGCGCATGGCATTGCCGATCTCCTTCGATGCGGCGTTGCGGCGTTCCTGCCTGGTCTGCAGCTCGGTCAGATGCTCGCGCCGCGCCTCATCCGCGGCGATCAGGTCGTCGACCGTGGACTGCGCATCCCCGGCCGACCACGAGCGCTTCTGGAGCGCTTCGACAAGGGCCCTCGGGTTGTCGCGAATCCATTTGATGTCAAGCATGGTCTGTTCGTCCTCGGCACGGCGGTTTCGGGGCAAGGAAATGCCCAAAACAAAGACCAGAGGGCGTAAACCGCATCGATACAAGACGTCAAGGCAGAGTTCCTTCGCGCCGACCTCAGGTAGGCAGCACGCGCAACGTTCGATCGAAAGAACCCTGGAAACAAAAACCCGCCTCGAGAGGCGGGTTTTTGGAGCCAATTGGCACCATACCTAAATTAGTAGCATAGCTGCCGGCACAAAGCAAGAACAAAGTTGCTATGGCCGGCAAAAAATGCTGCCCGTTTCAACCGAACCTATGTCGAAGACGCGTCCGCCGGCTTTTCGGCCACCTCTTCGGTGGCGTCCTGCTTTTCGCGGGCCACACGGTCGCGCTCCTTGCTGCGTTCGATCAGCCGGGCCGACCAGATCGAGACCTCGTAGAGCAGGATCGTCGGAATGGCGAGGCCGATCTGGCTCATCGGGTCGGGCGGCGTCAGCACCGCCGCCACGACGAAGGCGATGACGATCGCCCATTTGCGCTTCTCGGCCAGGGCCGTGGACGACAGCATGCCGACCCGCGTCATCAGGCTTGTCACCACCGGCAGCTGGAACACCAGGCCGAAGGAGAAGATCAGCGTCATGATCAGGCTGAGATATTCGGACACTTTCGGCAGCAGCGAAATCTGCACCTGGTCGTTGGTGCCGGTCTGCTGCATGGCGAGGAAGAACCACATCACCATCGGCGTGAAGAAGAAATAGACCAGCGATGCGCCCATCAGGAACAGGATCGGCGAGGCGATCAGGAACGGCAGGAAGGCGTTGCGCTCGTTTTTGTAGAGGCCGGGCGCGATGAATTTGTAGATCTGCGTGGCGATCAGCGGAAAGGCGATGACCATACCGCCGAACATAGCGAGCTTGACCTGGGTAAAGAAGAACTCCTGTGGCGCCGTATAGATCAGCTCGACCTTGTGCGGGTCGAGCCCGGCCCATTGGGTCGCCCATCTGAACGGAACGACCAGAAGGTTGAACAGCCGCTTGGCGAAAAAGAAGCAGACCAGGAAGGCAACAAAAAAACCGCCGATCGACCAGATCAGCCGCCGGCGCAACTCGATCAGGTGCTCCATCAGCGGAGCCGACGATTTTTCTATCTCGTCCTTTTCCTTGTCCGAAACGCTCACTTGGCGGCTCCCGCCGTTTTCCTGGCGGCCGGCTTCTTCGCTGCTGACGCAGGCTTCTTCGCTGCTGACGACTGCGCTTTTTGCTCAGCTTTTGCGGCAGCCTTTGGCGCAGCAGTCTTTGCCGGCTTGGCCGGCGCGGCGGCCGCGGCTTTTGCGGGCGCTGGCTTCTTCTTTGCCGCAGGTGCTTTTTTCGGCACGGCCGCTGCAGCCGTTTGCGCCTGCACTGCCGGCGCTACGACGGACTCGTCCGTCATCGCCGGAAAGATCGGCGTGGCCGGCGTCGGCTCCGGCGGGCTGACGCCCGGCATCGTCGTTGCGCCGTTCTTAAGCGGCTCGGCCGCCTGCTCCGTCGAAGCGGCGGCATCGACGGCCGGCTTGGGTTTCATCACTGCGTCGACGCCGGAACGGACGTCGGCGGCGGCCTGCTCGAATGGATTGAGCTGCTTCCTGATCTCGGCTGCCGGATTGAGGCTTCTCAGCGAATCGACCGACTTCTTGACGTCGTCGAGCTCGGCTTCCTTCAACGCTTCGTTGAACTGCCGCTGGAAATCGGACGCCATGGCGCGCAGCTTCGCCGTCGTGCGGCCGAAGGTGCGCAGCATGTTGGGCAAATCCTTGGGCCCGACGACCACGATCATGACGATCGCGATCACCAGCATCTCGGTCCAGCCGACTTCGAACATGGCTATACGTTCCGACTCAAGTTTTGGCCGACTAAAGTTTTGGGCTCAGCTTTTGCTGGCCTTTTCCTTCGGTACCGAAACGGTTTCGTCGGAACGGTGTTCGACGGTACGCTTGTCCTCGGCAGTCTCGTCGTCCGCCATGCCCTTCTTGAAGCTCTTGATGCCCTTGGCCATGTCGCCCATCAACTCGGGGATCTTGCCGCGGCCGAACACCAGCAGCACGATCACCAGAACGATCATCCAGTGCCAAATCGAAAATGAACCCATAGCAAATCTCTCTCGAACGGTTTCCCAGACGCTGATCTATGCGCTTTCGGGTTCGGATTCAAACAGAACTGCGACAGAGTTCATGAATGAGTCGCCGAAGTCACGCACTTTCGGCACGGTGGCCCGCTACCAATCGGCGCAGTTCCATCCTGCCTGTGGCTTTAAGATGGCGCTCGGCTCAATCTTCCGTGACGCGCGGCGTCAAAAGGCCGAGTTCTTCGAGGTCGATGTCGGTCAGCGGATCCTCGTCGTCGGTAAGCGCATCGGGGTCGGCCGGCGGCAGCGGCACCGAGAAATTCGACGGCATGCGGCCGGACAGCAGCCCGGCACCCTTCAATTCCTCCATGCCGGGGAGATCGCGTATCTCCTCCAGTGCGAAATGGTCGAGGAAAATGTCGGTCGTGCCGTAAGTGACGGGACGGCCGGGCGTGCGACGCCGGCCGCGCATCCTCACCCATTCGGTCTCCATCAGCGTGTCGAGCGTCCCCTTTGACGTCTCGACGCCGCGGATGTCCTCGATCTCGGCGCGCGTTACCGGCTGGTGGTAGGCGATGATCGCCAGCACTTCGAGGGCGGCGCGGGACAGCTTGCGCTGCTGCACCGTGTCACGGCTCATCAGGAAGGCGAGGTCGCCGGCGGTGCGAAACGCCCAGGCATCGCCGACGCGCACCAGATTGACGCCGCGCCGCGCATAGATCTGCTGCAGTTCGGCCATTGCCGCGGCAATGTTGATGCCGTCGGGCAGTCGCGAAGTGAGCTGTTTTTCGCTGACCGGCTCGGCGCTGGCGAATACGATCGCCTCGGCCATCCGTACGGCCTCCGCCATATGCAGCCGCTCGCCGGGATTCCGCGACAAATTCTGCCCCTGATTTTGTGCCGGGTTTTCGGCGACCGCGCCTTGCTCGGCGTCGTCGTCGACCTTGAACGGAATGACCGAAGCGTTGGCGCGTTCGTTCATGGTGTTACCTCGACTATCTTGATGGCCTGGGCGCGGCCGCGCAGATAAAGCGGCGCGAACACCTGGTCCTGCCGCATTTCCATCTTGCCTTCGCGCACCAGTTCCAGCGTCGCCGCAAACGAGCTGGCAACCGCGGTGCGCCGCTCTTCCGGGCCGGCCAGATATTCGACCAGGAAACTGTCGAGCGCCGTCCAGTCGCGCAGCGACCCGATCAGCCTGGTCAGCACGTCGCGCGCATCCTTGAGCGACCACACGCCGCGCCTGGCGATCGTCACATTGGTTATTGCCTGCTTCTGGCGCTGCTGGGCATAGGCGGTCAACAGGTCGTAGAGCGAGGCCGAATAGGCATTGCGCTTCTCGACGATGACCATCTCCGGCATGCCGCGTGCAAACACGTCGCGTCCGAGCCGGTTGCGGTTGACCAGCCGTGCCGCCGCGTCGCGCATCGCCTCCAGCCGCTTCAGCCGGAACTGCAGCACCGCCGCCAGTTCCTCGCCGCTTTCGCCTTCGTCGCCGGGCTGCTTGGGGATCAGGAGCTTCGACTTGAGAAACGCCAGCCACGCCGCCATCACCAGATAGTCGGCGGCAAGCTCCAGTCTCAGCGCCCTCACCTTCTCGACGAAGGCCAGATACTGTTCGGCCAGCGCCAGGATCGAGATGCGCGACAGGTCGACCTTCTGATTGCGGGCAAGATGCAGCAGAAGATCGAGAGGACCTTCGAAGCCGGCCACATCGACGACCAACGCCGGATCGCCGGTCAGCCGGGAATCGTCGTTCTCGGCCCACAAGCGGTCCATCGGTGCGGCCTTGCCGGCCTTCAGGTCCAATGTTTCCGCCACTTCGCTTCCTTTGATGCTAGGCCACCGCGTCGAAATAACTGGCAAATTCGGTCCGAATCTCGGTCTCGTCCGCCACGTCACGGTTCCTGATATAGGTCAGCGCCCGCTCCGCGCGTTCAAACGACTTGCCTTCCAGCCCGGTCGTGCGCGATGCAATGCCGGCCATCTCCTCGAACACGCCGTTGCAGTGAAGGACCAGATCGCAGCCCGCCGCAAGGATAGCGGCCGCCTTTGACGGGAAATCCCCAGAAAGTGCCTTCATCGAGGTGTCGTCGCTCATCAACAGCCCGTCGAAGCCGATTTCGTCGCGGATGATCTTTTCGATGACCTTGCCGGATGTGGTGGCCGGGTTCTTCGGGTCGATCGCGCTATAGACGACATGCGCCGTCATCGCCATCGGCAAATGGTTGAGCTCCCTGAACGGGGCAAAATCATGCCGCTGCAAGTCGCCGATCGAGGCGTCGACGGTCGGCAGTTCGAAATGCGTATCGGCGAAGGCCCTTCCATGACCGGGAATATGCTTCATCACCGGCAGCACGCCGCCCGCCATCAGGCCTTCCGCCGCGGCGCGACCCAATTCGATGACGGCGCGCGGCTCCTTTCCATAGGCGCGCGCGCCGATGACGTCGCTGGCGCCCTCGATCGGCACGTCGAGCACCGGCAGGCAATCCGCCGTGATTCCGTAGCGCAGCAGGTCGAAGGCATGCAGCCGCGCCATCAGCCATGCGGCACGGGTGCCGGCGTCATGGTCGTCGCGCCACAAGGCGCCGAGTGCACCGGCAGCCGGATAGTTCGGCGCCAGCGGCGGCCGCAGGCGCTGCACCCGGCCGCCCTCCTGGTCGATGAACACCGGCGCATCCGCACGCCCGACGCAGTCGCGCATCGCGGCGACCAGATCGCGGATCTGCTCGGTCTCGCCGATATTGCGCGCAAACAGGATGAAGCCCCACGGGCATTCGTTGCGATAGAAACGGATCTCGTCGCGGGTCAGTGATTTCCCGGCGCAGCCGAGGATCATGGATTTTGATTCGGTCATGCGGAACAGTTTAGAGCTTCGCGCCGACAAAGGGAATCGCCCGCAATTGCCTTCAGAGGTTTCCGTTCACGCAAAAAAGCCGGCGCGGACGCCGGCTTTTCGAGAGGTTTTGGTGCCTAGTGGGACACGAAGCAATTGCCGCCGGCAGCCTTGTAGCTGGTGCACAGTTTGATCGCCTCGTTGCGAGACTGCGCCGGAACGCGGACGCGGTAGAAGGTGCCCTTGCCGGCAATCTCGGCCTTGACGATGTTGGCGGTGCGGCCGGAAAGCACGCTGCCGTAGCGGCGCTGCAGATCCTGGTAAGTCGCCTGGGCGCTTTCGACTGTCGGCTGCGAAGCGATCTGTATCGACCACGAACCAGCCCCGGCCGCGGCCGGATCGATGGAAGCGACCTGATCGGGCTTGACCTCGCCGACCACGTCGACCGGCTGGTCGGACGGGCGCTGCGGCGCCACCGGAACCGTGGCCGGGGTGCTGGCGGACTGCTTGCTGGCTGACGGCTTGGCTTCAGCCTTTGTGTCGGGCTTGGGCGCCGGCTGCAGCTTGGAGGTTTCGGCCTGATCGCCGCTCGCCTGATCGCCGCTCGCCTGATCGCCACTCGGCTGGTCGCCAATCTTCGGATCACTTGTGATTTGGTCGATCAGGGGCACGGTGCCGGTCTGCGCGGCGGCGTCGGCCTGGGCCGACGGAGCGACGTGCTGCGGCGCCGGATCGGCCGGCTCGGCAGCAGCCATCTGCGGGGCGGCAGGCGCCGGATCCTCGCGCGCCACCAGCGAACCGTCAGGTTTCACGACCATGGTCCGTACCTTGCGCGGCGCAACGGCGACGATCTCGGGGGTTGCACCCTTCTCGGCCTCCTGCAGAACCTGCGCGATGCGATCCTCGGACTTGGGCGCCGGTGCGGCGGCGGTTTCGGCAGCGCCAGCCGCACTGGCGCCAAGCGTGCTGGAGTCAGACGCGCTGGTGCCGGGCGCATTGGTGCCAGCCCCGTCGGTGTCGGACGCCGCGGTGCCGGGCGCGTCGATATCGTCCGCGGCATCGGGGTCATTGGGCGAAAGATCGACGACGCGGCTCTCCGGTTCGTTGGCCTTCAGGTCCACAGGCTCTTCGGTGTTGGTGACCAGCTTCTGCTGAACCGGCTCGGCGGGCTTGGTGCCCTTGACCACAGCGTCATAAACCTTGTTGTCCTGGTTCGGCACGACGGTGCCGCCTGGATTTTCCGGCTTGATCTTGATCGGCCTGTTGTCGGCCTTGACGATAACCGGCGCATCGCCGCCGCTCTTGCCGCCGAGGGTCAACGCAAAGGCGCCAAGGCCTCCGGCAATCGCCACGGCGCCGACCACCGCTCCTATCAGCAGCCCGCGCCTGCGCGGCTGCCTTTCGGCCCCGCGTTCGGCAAGGCCCGGAACCGACATCTCCTCGTCCAGTTCGGGATCGTAGTCGAGCTCATCGAAGGTGAAATCGTCGGCCTGCGAAACCGGCTGGCCACCGGGCAATGGGCCCAGATCGAAACCGTCCGCTGCATCGGCATAGGAAGCAGCCGCCGCGCTGACGGGGGCTTCCGCAGGCTTGGCGCCATAGGCGCGCGTCTCGCTACGATCTTGCTTGTAGCCAGACGCGAAGCCGGCATCGTATTCATCGTCATAGCCAGCACTGCGCACCGGGGCAGGCGCTATATCCGTTGCATTCATTTCGGTGAGAAGGCTGGCAAAATCGGCATCGAGATCGTCGTAGGCGGGCGCCACCGGCTCGTCATCGTCGAAGTTGAGCTCCGGAATGTCGAGATCGTCCGCCAGCGCCACGACGCGCTCGGGCACGTCGACCGTCTCGACATCGGGCATCTCGTCATAGGCGGAAGGCTGTTGACGCGAAGTTGGTGCAGCTTCCGTGTAGGCGGGCCGATCTTCATAGGACGGCCTCTCTTCACGGGATGCCTGGCTTTCATAGGACGGCCTCTCTTCGACCGGTGCGGCCCGATAGGACGGCGTTGCAGCCGGCTGCGGCGGTGGTGCCGAACGCGCCGAAGCCATCGGCTGGCTTGCAAAAGCGGGCTGAGGCTGTGCGACCGGTGTCACGCGGCTCCACGAGCGGGCCGGCTCGGGCGGTGTGGCGCGTGTCGTCAGCCAGTTCAGCGCATCGAGCGGGTCTTCCTCGGCAGCAGCTGCCGCACTCTTGTCGGCCGAGTCATGATCCAGGCCGATATTCCTGGCGAAGTCGGCATCGAGTGCATCGCTGTCGAGATCATCCGCGGGTCCGGCAGCGGCTTCAACAGCGAAATCCTCGCCTTCAAGCTCATCGAGGAGGACACTGCCAAGATCGGCGTCATCGGCGGCACTGGACTGCTGCGGCTCAGCGGGCTCGTGCTCGTCGAGTTCCCAATCCAGCTCGTCGACAGCATGCACCGGTTCGTTGGCGACGTCTTTGACCGCCGCCATTGGCTGTTCAGCGGCCACTGCTGGCTTCTGAATTACCGGCGCGATAGGCTGCTGAACAGCCATCACGGGCTTCTGGGCAGGCTGCTGGGCAGTCTGCGGGCTTGTCTGAGGTTCGTTGACCGCTTGTGCCGGCCGTGTGCTCATCGCACCGAGCAGCGCGTTCAGTTCGTCTTCCAGGCTGCGTTCCTCAGCCACTGGGGCCGTCGGGACGACAGCGGCCGGCGCCGCTGGTTCGGCCGCAACCTGCGCCACGGGTTCTTCGGCTTCCTCGGCAGGCGCATCGTCGAAGCTCAGATCGAAATCGTCGTCGAACGCCGCTTCAGCGGCCGTGCCGGAAAGCCGGGCGGCCTCTGGCTCTTCGATCGACTGCTCTTCGATAAACTCTGGTTCTTCGATTTCGGCAGGCCCGTCCGAGCGAACGTCGAAGTCCATGTCGACATCGGCCATGGCATCATCGAAATGGCCGGCAAGATCCTCATCGGCCGAAACCGCCTCAACCGGCGATGCCGGGGCGGCGACGTTTTCCGCCGGCTCATGCTCATCGAACATCAGCTCGTCTTCGAGCGAACTTGCCACGGCATCGTCGAACTCGTCATCGAACGCAGGCGCGGCCGCTTGCGCAGCGGTTTCAACGGCGACGGTCTGCTCCATCGGCTCATGCTCTTCGAGCATCATCTCGTCTTCGAGCGAGCTTGCAACGGCATCGTCGAACTCATCGTCGAAGGCGGGCTCGTCGACCGGCTCGATCGCCTCGGCTGCGGCCCTGGGTTCATCCTCACCGGTCACCGCGATCTTGGCCGTCACATCGTCGTCGTGCCGAAAATCCTGGTCGAGCGAGGCGGCAAGTTTGTCGTCACTCGAAAGGTCGTCCTCGAATGGCGACACGTCTTCGAGCGAGCCGGCGACGGCGTTATCGAAATCGTCGTCGAGCTCCGGCTCGACGGCGGGAGCGAACGCCCTTTCGGGGGCGGAGGCAATTTCGTCGGCGGCAACAGAAGTGGCTGCAACAGGAGCAGCATCATCCGCCGCACTGTCGTTGAACGCGAAATCCTGTTCGAACGAGGCAGCAAGCGCGTCCTCCATTTCGTCGGCGGCGGCCGGTTCGGGTGTCGGCTCGCGAAGCTTGGCAGGGGAAGCATTGTTATTGGCGTCGGCGCCGAATTCGCCCATCAACTCCTTCTCGAGATCGATCTCGAAATCGCCCTCGTCCAGCGACGGTTCGGCGGCAGCGGTTTTCGGCTGGGCCGGCGTTTGCGGTTTGACCGGCTGGCGCGGGTCGAACCCCATGATCCTGGTCAGTTCCGCGAACGGATCATCGTTGGCGATGTCGTTGTGGTCGGCTGCTCTCAGCTGGGTTCTGTCTGCCATTATTGTTCCCGAACTCGCACTCATTCGGACGCCATGGACGTCGCGTAGGGTTGGCCCTTACCAGCGCAATGTGGGCAAAAGGTGACAGGTTTTTTACTCAAACCTAACGCATTTCGGTGGGCGCATTGGCTCCGATCAGCGTCAGGCCGGACGTCAAAACGTCCGAAACAGCCTGCACCAGCCCTAGTCTGGCATGCGTCAATTGTCGGTCGTTAACCTTAACAAAACGTAAGTCGGGATTATCGGTGCCCCGGTTCCAGTGTCCGTGGAAGCTGGAAGCGAGTTCGTAAAGGTAAAATGCCAGCCGGTGGGGCTCGAGCGCGAGCGCCGCGGCTTCGATCAGCCGAGGATATTCGGCGAGCTTCCTGATCAGGCCGATCTCGCCCTCGTCGGTCAGCAAAGCCACTTCGGCGGCCAGCTGGTTGCGGTCGAACATGGCCTCGCCCAATTGCTCGCTCGCCTGCCGGAACACCGAATGGCAGCGCGCCGAGGCGTACTGCACGTAGAACACCGGATTGTCCTTCGACTGCTCGGTCACCTTGGCGAAATCGAAGTCGAGCGGCGCGTCGTTCTTGCGGTAGAGCATCATGAAGCGGATCGGGTCGCGGCCAACCTCCTCGACCACTTCGCGCAAGGTCACGAACTCGCCGGACCGCTTCGACATGCGCACCGGCTCGCCGGCGCGAAACAGCCTGACCAGCTGGCAAAGCAGCACGGTAAGCTTGACCTCGTCCCCGGCAATCGCCCGGGCAAGCGCTTCCAGCCGCTTCACGTAGCCGCCATGATCGGCGCCAAGCACATAGATCAGGTCGACGAAACCGCGATCGACCTTGTCCTTGAGGTAGGCGACATCGGCGGCGAAATAGGTAAAGGTGCCGTCCGACTTGACCAGCGCCCGGTCCATGTCGTCGCCGACCGCGGTCGAGCGGAACAGCGTCTGCTCGCGGTCCTCCCAGTCGTCCGGCTTCTCGCCCTTGGGCGGCGGCAGCTTGCCCTTGTAGATGTGGCCCTTCAGCGTCAGGTCGCTGATCGCCGAGCGGATCTTCTTGGCATTGTTGGCATGCAGCGTCCGCTCGGAGAAGAAGACGTCGTGATGCACGTTGAGCAGCGCCAGATCCTCGCGGATCATCGCCATCATCGCATCGATCGTCCTGTCCTTGACGATGGCAAGCGCCTCTTCGTCCGGCATCTGCAGCAGGGAGCGGCCGAATTCGCTGGCCAGCGCCTGACCAACGGGGATCAGATAGTCGCCTGGATAAAGCCCGGCCGGAATGTCGCCGATCTCATCGCCGAGCGCTTCGCGGTAGCGCAGCATGACTGAGCGTCCGAGCACGTCGATCTGCGAACCGGCATCGTTGATGACGTATTCCTTGGTCACGTCGTAACCGGCGAAGGCCATCAGATTGGCCAGCGCGTCGCCGACCACAGCACCCCGGCAATGGCCGACATGCATCGGGCCGGTCGGGTTGGCCGAGACATACTCGACATTGGTTTTCTTGCCGCCGCCGACAGTCGAGCGGCCGTAATTGCGGCCTTCGCCGAGCAGCGCCGTCAGATGCGCCTGCCAGAAGCCGTCCTTGAGCCTGAGATTGACGAAGCCCGGGCCGGCGATCTCGGCGGCCGCGATATCCTCGTCGGCGCGCAGCGCCTCGGCCAGCCTTTCGGCCAGCGCACGCGGGCTCTGGCCGGTCGGCTTGGCCAACACCATGGCAGCGTTGGTCGCGAGGTCGCCATGGCTGGCATCGCGCGGCGGCTCGACGGCGATGCGCGACAGGTCCGGCGACGCGCCATCCTTGTCTTTCAAATCAAGCGCTTCGACGGCCTTTATGATTCGCGCGTTGAAATCGGCGAAGATGTTCATTGCTATGGCTCTGACGGTTTTGCATGGATCCGGCGCGTTGGCCGGCAAAATCGCGCCCGCCCTAGCTCAAATCCGGCGTATGGTCAAACAAACGCCTGTGTTCCTTGAGCGCATAAGTGTCCGTCATGCCGGCCAGGAAATCGGCAACACTGCGCGCCTTGACGCGGTCCTCTGCCCGGTCGAGCCCTTCGCGCCAGCCATCCGGCATGGCGCGCGGATCGGCGAAATAGACGTCGAACAGGTCCCTGACGATCTGGTCGGCATCGGCGCGCACCCGCATGACCTCCGCATGCCGGTAGAGGTGCTTGTAGAGAAAGGCCTTCAGCTCCTTTTCCGATACGGCCGTCTCGGCGGAGAAGCTCACCATCGTCTCGCCGGCCGCCCTTACCGCTTCGGCGCTGTCGGGCTGGATGCGCGCCAGATTGGCCGTCGTCGAGACGATCACGTCCTCGACCATGATGGTGATCTGCCGGCGCATCAGCTCGTGGCCGGTGCGTACGTCATCGAGCGCCGGATAGCGCTGACGCACGCCCTTGAGGATCGACCCCGGCAGCGAGACGCCCTCCAGCATATCGAGCGTCAACAGCCCTGCCCTCAAGCCGTCATCGATGTCGTGGGTGTTGTAGGCAATGTCGTCGGCAATCGCCGCGCACTGCGCCTCGATACCGGCGAAGCGGTCGAGCTCGAGGTCGTGCAGTTCGGAATAGTCGCGGATAGCCTGCGGCACCGGCCCCTTCAGCCCTTTCCCCTTGGCATCGGTCAGCGGGCCATTGTGCTTGACCAGCCCCTCCAGCGTTTCCCAGGTGAGGTTCAGCCCATCGAACTCGGCATAGCGCCGCTCCAGCCGCGTCACCACACGCAGCGACTGCGCATTGTGGTCGAAGCCGCCCCAGGCGGCCATCTTCTCATTCAGCGCGTCCTCGCCGGTATGGCCGAAGGGCGTGTGGCCGAAGTCGTGCACCAGGGCCACCGCCTCGGCCAGGTCCTCGTCGCCGCGCAGCGCCCGCGCCAGAGCGCGTGCGATTTGCGCCACCTCGATCGAATGCGTCAGCCTCGTGCGGTAATGGTCGCCTTCGTGCGCGACGAACACTTGCGTCTTGTGCTTCAGCCGGCGGAACGCCGTCGAATGGATGATGCGGTCGCGGTCGCGCTGGAACGGCGTGCGCGTCGGGCTTTCCACCTCGTCGAACAGCCGCCCGCGCGACTTCGCCGGGTCGCTGGCATAGGCCGCGCGCGGCCGATAGCCGAATCCGATGTCGCCCAACTCGTTGGTCATAGCGTATGCCGCAGTTGACTTGCCCCGTCGCGCTTCATACCTATCATACAAAACCGAAAGCAAGGTGACGCCCATGGGCGCTGATGCCAAGACCGCCATGAAAGTCGAGATGACCGACGCCGCCGCCAGGCGGATCGCCAAGATTGTGGCGAGCGAAGCCGGCAAGACGGCGCTGCGCGTTTCGGTCGAGGGCGGCGGCTGTTCCGGCTTCTCCTACAAGTTCGACCTGGTCGATGGGCGCAATGACGACGACGTCGCCATCGAGAAGGACGGCGCCACCGTGCTGATCGACGACCTGTCGCTGGTCTATATGGGCGGCTCGGTGATCGATTTCGTCGACGATCTGATGGGCCAGTCGTTCCAGATCAGAAACCCCAATGCGGTCGCCTCCTGCGGCTGCGGCACCAGCTTCAGTATTTGAAAATATGAAGCCGCTCCTCGAGGGCCTTGAGGATCCGATGACGGTCCTTGTCGCCCGCGAGATAGAAGCAATTTCCGATGTCGATATCGTTGGTTGGGCCAACCGTCACAAGGCAGCTCGGGTCTACGCAGACGACGCTGACTATGTGCAGCTCGTGCGGTGCAATCCGCGGAATGCCGTTAATCTTGCGAAAGCTCACGGCCATTTGAGGTCGCTGATCGCACGGTGTTTTCCCGATTTCAACGACAAGTCCGATGAAGCCAAGGAAATAGCACGTAAGCTGTTCCTTCGACGCATTCGGACTTACCTTGACGGCGACCTGGAACCCTTTCAGGTCTGCGGTATGGTATCGCCGATTGAGGACAAATACGATTGTCCACACTGGCTTGGAGACCTTTACAACGGCTGTGATTGGATGGACGAGAATGCAACGCGCGAGCAGGCATCGCACCTGCGATGGATGATAGAGCAAATACTCGCGGAAAATGCCGAACCCCAACCTTTCGGGAGTGAATGAGCATGCGCCGTGTCGGCGCGGTCCGTCAGGTCGCGCTTTCCGCCGGGCGCGACCTCGATGCGACGCTGGCGTTCTGGCGCGAGGTGCTCGGCATGAACCTGCATGCGCGTTTCGATCCGCCGGGCATCGCCTTTATCATGGCCGGTGACGTGCGCCTGCTTTTCACCGACGGCCTGCCTGCCGGCACCGTCTATCTCGACATATCGGGCCTCGACGAGTTCCACGCTTCGGCAAGGGCCGCGGGTGTTCCCTTCACCGCGCCGCCGGCGCTCGTCCATCGCGACACCGAAGGCCTGTTCGGCCAGGCGGGGGAAAGCGAATGGATGGCCTTCCTAAAGGACCCGGCAGGCAATACGATCGGCCTTGTCGAACGTCATCCACCGGATCGCTAGTCTCCGGACCACCAGCCTATCGAGGCCGTCATGAAAATCGTCACCTGGAACATCAACGGCGTTCGCGCCCGCATCGGCAATTTGACCCATTGGCTGACGGAAAGCGCGCCCGACATCGCCTGCCTGCAGGAGATCAAGACGGTCGACGAGCAGTTTCCCCGCGCCGAGATCGAGGCGCTCGGCTACAATGTCGAGACTTACGGCCAAAAAGGCTTCAACGGCGTCGCCATCCTGTCGAAGCTGCGTTTCGACGAGGTCAATCGCGGTTTGCCGGGCGACGATGCCGACGAGCAGGCGCGTTTCATCGAGGGCGTGTTCTCGACCGACAAGGGCGCCTTGCGCGTTGCCTCGATCTATCTGCCGAACGGCAACCCGATCGACGACGAGAAGAAGTTCTCCTACAAGCTTTCCTGGATGGCGCGACTTGAGCGCTGGGCCGAGGAGCGGCTTGCTCTGGAAGAGCCGCTGGTCCTGGCCGGCGACTACAATGTCATTCCCGAGCCGATCGACGCGAAGTATCCGGAAAACTGGCTAAGCGATGCACTGTTCCAGCCCGCGACGCGGCAAGCGTTCCGGCGGCTGAAGAATCTCGGCTTCACCGAAGCCGTGCGTGCCGTCACCGACGCCTCGGACATTTTTACGTTCTGGGACTATCAGGCCGGCGCCTGGCAGAAGAACAACGGCATCCGCATTGACCACCTGCTTCTGTCGCCCGAAGCCGCCAACTGGTTTTCCTCGGCTTCGATCGAAAAACAGGTGCGCGCCTGGGAAAAACCCTCCGACCACGTGCCGGTGGCGATCGATCTGGCGCTGCAGCCGGCCTGACCGGAGCTGCTGTCCGGCGGCACATTGATAAGTTGACCTCTTATCGCCACAAATCGCGCGCTTAATGAGAAATCATCATGGTGGCTGGGGTTCCCATGACTACTCGATTTGCACTTTGCCCGATCGGCTGCGCGCTTGCGATGGCGGTGGCGACGCCGGCTTTTGCCGATGCAGAGTGCCTGGCTAACGGCAAATCATTCCAGATCGGCCGGGTCGCCTGCCTGACGCTTGCCGGCCAAAGCTACCTCGCCCGTTGCGAGATGGTGCTCAACAACACATCCTGGACAAAGCAGCGGGATGGCTGCCCGGAGAACACGCTGGCCCCACATCTGCAGGGCACGCCGATCTCAACACCGGCGCCCAGCGGCATGCCGGCGGAACCGACCGACAATTGATCTCAAAAACGGAAATTCTGCCGACCTATTGGTCGCCGCCACCCTTGGTGAGGATGTCGTCGGCCAGCGAGATCGCGGTGCGGCGGTCGGCTTCGCCGGCGGCCGCAAACGCTTCTTCCTGCATGCCGCGGATCCATGGCTGGTCGGCGGGTGAGGCCCGTTCGAGCGCCGCGGTCATCATCGCCAGCCCCCGCACGATCTTGCCGCTTTGGAAAAGCAGGTTGCCGAGCGTCGCCTGCGCGCCCGCATGGCCCTTTTCGGCCGCCAGCTGGAACCAGCGTCCGGCCTGCTTGACGCTGGCCTTGACGCCGCCCTCACCCTTGAGGAACATCTGGCCCATCTCGAACTGGGCGTTCGGGTTGCGGTAGTTGGCGGCGGCGCGCATGTAATATTCCTGGGCCGCCACCTCGTTCTCCTCGACGGGGCTGCCGGGAATGCCCTTCCTCAGATAGTCGCCAAGCGCCACCAGCGCGTCCGAAACATAGCTTTCCTCGGGCGAACCGGGCTCGACATCCTGGTCGACGATCTCGCTGAAGAACTTGAACGCCGCGTAGTCGTCTCGCGCCACGCCATCGCCTTCGGCATACATGCGCGCAAGCTTCCAGGTGGCGCCGATCTGGCCGTTCTCGGCGGCATATTTATAGGCTTCCGCGGCCTGCTCCTTATGGCCGTTCTTGTAGGCGGAAAAGCCGAACTGGAACACCGCCCACGGGCTCGACTGCGGCTTCACGCCGGTCTTGTCGTCGAACACCTTGTCGTCGAAGGCCATGGCCTGACCGACGGCGCCCAAGGTCGCGCCAAACGTGGCGAGCGCAACCAGTGCCGAAAGGACAGACGACCTCAACAACTCAGATGTCCGCATAGCAGTGTGTTTCTTTGGCACCGCCGGGATGGGTGACCGCGCCGTCGCGGGCAGATCCGACCGTCTGTGCGTATTTCCAGATCGCGCCCGACTGATAGTCGGTCGTGCGCGCCTTCCATGCCTTTGCCCTCGCAGCCAGTTCGGCTTTGGACAATGCAACCTCGATCGTGCCGTTCACCGCGTCGATCGAGATCAAGTCGCCGTCTTTCAGCAGCCCGATCGGGCCGCCGACAGCCGCTTCCGGCCCGACATGGCCGATGCAGAAACCGCGCGTTGCGCCCGAAAAACGCCCGTCGGTGATGAGCGCCACCTTGCCGCCCATGCCCTGGCCGTAGAGAGCCGCCGTCGTCGACAGCATTTCGCGCATGCCCGGGCCGCCGCGCGGACCCTCGTAACGGATGACGAGAACCTCGCCTTCGCTATAGTTACGGTGCGTAACAGCCTCGAAACATTCCTCTTCCGAATCGAAGCAGCGTGCCGGACCCGAGAATTTGAGTTCCGCCATGCCTGCGACCTTCACGATCGCGCCTTCGGGCGCAAGGTTACCCTTCAAGCCCACGACCCCGCCGGTCTGGGTAATCGGCCTATTGGCGGGACGGACCACATCCTGGCTGTCATTCCAGGAAACATGTTCCATATTTTCGGCCAAAGTGCGGCCGGTCACCGTCAGGCAATCGCCGTGAAGATAGCCATGGTCGAGCAGCGTCTTCATCAAGAGCGGAATGCCGCCGGCCTCGAACATGTCCTTGGCGACGTATTTGCCGCCCGGCTTGAGGTCGGCGATATAGGGTGTTTTCTCGAATATCCTGGCCACGTCGAAAAGATCGAACTTTATCCCGGCCTCGTGCGCGATCGCCGGCAGATGCAGCGCCGCGTTGGTCGAGCCGCCGGTGGCCGAGACCACGGTCGCGGCATTTTCCAACGCTTCTATAGTAACGATGTCGCGCGGGCGGATGTTCCTTGCGATCAGCTCCATGATCTTTTCGCCGGAAGCGAAATTGAAGCGGTCTCGCATCTCGTAGGGTGCCGGCGCGCCGCAGGAATAGGGCAGCGCCAGGCCGATCGCCTCAGCGACGGTGGCCATGGTATTGGCGGTGAACTGGGCGCCGCAGGAGCCGGCCGACGGACAGGCGGCTTGCTCGATCTCGAGCAGCTCGGCGTCGCCGATCGTGCCGACCGAATGCTGGCCGACCGCCTCGAACACGTCCTGCACGGTGATCTGCCGGCCACGGTAGCTGCCGGGCAGTATCGAGCCGCCATAGATGAAGATCGACGGTACGTTGAGGCGCACCATGGCCATCATCATGCCGGGCAGCGACTTGTCGCAACCGGCCAATCCAACCAGCGCATCGTAGCAATGGCCGCGCATGGTGAGCTCGACCGAGTCGGCGATGACCTCGCGCGACACCAGCGACGACTTCATGCCCTGATGACCCATGGCGATGCCGTCGGTGACGGTGATGGTGCAGAATTCGCGTGGCGTGCCGTTGGCGGCCGCCACGCCCTTCTTGACCACTTGCGCCTGGCGCATCAGCGAGATGTTGCAGGGCGCGGCCTCGTTCCAGCAGCTGGCGACACCGACCAGAGGCTGCGCGATCTCGGCCGCCGACAGCCCCATAGCATAAAGGTAGGAGCGATGCGGCGCCCGCTCGGGACCAACGGTCACGTGGCGGCTCGGCAGCTTGGCCTTGGAGATCGCTCTGGCGTCCATACTCGTCCTTGCCGCGGGCGGTGCGGCCTGCCTCTTCGCCTAGCCTTTTGGCGCATGTCCCGAGACAGGTTCGAGGTGCGCCGGGTTTATGGCGGGAAATAGGCAATGTTCCCGGGCGGCCGGGTGGCGCGAGGGTTGTTCAGAAACTGTTGCCAAAACGTCACAATTATCGGAGCGAACATCATGGGGGGCAATTTGTTGCATTGGCCGAATGCCGGATGACGCACCGAACAAAACGGCCGGGCAGCGCCCGGCCGTTTTGTCGTTTAAAATTCAATAGTTAGAACTTGATCTTGACGGAAGCCGAACCAGCGAGAAGCAGGTCGTTGCCGTAGGTGTAGGTAACGGCATTTGCCACGTCGCCGACACCGCTGAAAGTCGATGAGCCGCTCGTCAGCACACCGATCGAGCCGCCGAGCCTGACCTCGACCTGGTCGTTCGGCGAATAGGAGACGCCGCTGGCGACGGCCCAGGTATCCGACTGATAGCCGGAGGTCGTCGAGGTGCCGCGATCCCAGGTCAGCGAAACCACGCCCGACAATTGATCGGTGAACTTGTGCCCGATACCGCCCGTGACCGTCCAGCCGTCGCGATAAAGCAGGTCGAATGAAACGGGCGAGGGCAAACCGGTTACCGGACTGCGCACGCCATTGATGGCAATGACGCCAAGCTTGCTCCACTCCTGCCAGCGGATGGAACCAAAGGCCAGCCAGCCAGGAGCTATGCCGCTCTGCAGCTTGAATTCCAGAGCCTGAGGTATCTCAGCCGACGCCGAGACTGGGTACACGCCGGTAGAGCCGGGAATCAGATCCGCTGGAAAGGCGCCCCTGAAGCCGGTCGTGTCGACGGTTCCCGACAGCCCGTCATATTTGTAGCTCGAAGAGTACATCAGGCTGGCGCGCAGAGCGATCTCGGGGATCTCATAGGCTGCGCCCGCACGCCAACCCCATGCCTCGTCGGATAGCTTGAAGACACCGAGGCCGGTATTGCCGAAGGCGAGCAGTGTCTGACGGGAAAGAAACGCGTCTACCTGCTGGTAGGAGACACCGCCGATGAATCGTACGGAGCCCTTGCCGACGTTCACCTTATAGGAGCAGGTGAGACCGAAATCGTCTGTGTCGACGGCGTATTTGACCGCTGTCGGCGAATAGGCGTTGTTCATGCCGAAATTCGCGTCCGCACCATACGGTCTCGTATAGGTGGCAAGACAGTCTACGGGCTCAAAGATGTTGGCCTTGATGCCGACATGCGGCACCGCATAATCGCCACCAACGTCCACCGCCGATGTCGACAAACCCGAGCCATCGAGACGCTGCACATTCTTGAGTTTGCGCTGTGGCGAAACATAGGTGACGCCTGCGTCGAACGAATATGGCGCCGCGTCGAACAGCTGGTCGATATTGACGCCGCCCCGGTCAAAGCCCCCGGCTTGCACCGTCCCAGCCAAAGCCAGCCAAAAAGCCCCCGCGCCCAGCAGCACTTTCAGACGCGAATAACACATGAATCTCCTCCCCGAAATGTCCTTGCATCAAGCTAGAACCAATTCAGGTTAACGGCGCAACAACGAATTCGCCGTGCGTACATGTACAGCTTGGCTGAACGCATTTCCGACAAGGTGTCGGCCTTCTTACCGAGGCGGGAAAATGGCCGCCACAATACAGATCGACGAGAAAACTCGGGAAAAACCCCTAAATCACTACAAAACAGGGCATTTTGCGTGCCCAGTCAGCCATTGTTACATTACGGCAACAATGGGGCAAAAACATTCAGTTTGCCTCAAGATTTACGCTGCGGAATGCCCGTTTTCGTGGCAGGCGGCCTGTCTGGAAGGCAGATTCGTGACCGGCGAATCTATTGCGGCCAGCAGGCCCAATTTGTTTGATCAGCCGGCCCAATCTGTTCGATCAACCGGCCCAATCTATTCGATCAACCGGCATCGCGCACCCGCGCCAATGCCACCGAAAGCTTCTCTTGCGCCTCGCGATATTCGGCGAGTTTTTCACGCTCGGCCTCCACCACCTCTTCCGGCGCGTTGGCGACGAATTTCTCGTTGGACAGCTTCTTGTAGAGCCGCGCTATTTCCTCGGTCACCTTCGCAAGCTCCTTGTGCAGGCGCGCTGCCTCGGCGGCAAGGTCGATCAGGCTGCCGAGCGGCAGGCAGATCGTCGCCTCGTTGACGACGATCTGGGCGGATCCCCTGGGTGGCGCCTCGGCGAGCGAGATGTCGCCGACCCGCGCCAGACGCTTGATAGCCGAGCCCTGACGCTCGAGCCTTTCGTGTGTCGCGTCGTTGGCGCCGATCACCACGAGCGGTGCGATAGCCGCCGGCGGCACGTTCATCTCCGAACGCACCGAGCGGATGCCGGAGACAAGGTCGATCAGCCAGTTGATATCGGCGGCGGCCGCCTCGTCCTCGAAGTCGGGCGACGGCCATGCCGCATGACAAAGCAGCGATTGCCGTTGCCTGCCCTCGCCGGCGGTTTCGGCCCACAGTTCCTCGGTCATGAACGGCATCATCGGATGCAGCAGCTTGTAGATCTCGTCGAGTACGAAGGCGACGCATGCCCTGCTCTCGGCCTTGGCGGCCTCGTCGGCGCCCATGAACACCGGCTTCAGCAGTTCCAGGTACCAGTCGCAGAACTGGTTCCAGACGAACCGGTAGGCGGCACCCGCCGCCTCGTTGAAGCGGTATGAGGTGATGCCGTCCGTTATGTCGCGCGCGGCTCGCGTCAGCTCCGTCAGGATCCAGCGGTTGACCGCCAGCTTGGCGTCCCGCAGCCAGAAATCGTCGTCGCGCGCCACTTCGTTCATCTCGGCGAAGCGCGTCGCGTTCCATAGCTTGGTGCCGAAATTGCGATAACCGGCAATGCGCGCCGGATCGAGCTTAACGTCGCGCCCTTGCGCTGCCATCACCGTCAAGGTGAAGCGCAGCGCATCGGCGCCGTATTCGTCGATGAGCTCGAGCGGATCGATGACGTTGCCTTTCGACTTCGACATCTTCTGCCCGTTCTTATCGCGAACCAGCGCGTGGACATAGACCGTATGGAACGGCTCCTGGTCCATGAAATGCAAGCCCATCATCATCATGCGGGCGACCCAGAAGAAGATGATGTCGAAACCGGTCACCAGCACGTCGGTCGGGTAATAGGTCTTCAGCTCCGGCGTCTGGTCCGGCCAGCCAAGCGTCGAGAACGGCCACAGCGCCGACGAGAACCATGTATCGAGCACGTCCTCGTCGCGGGTCAGGATCTCGCCAGGCTGGAAATTCTCAAGCTTGTCCTCGACCCAGGCCTTCCACGGCCCTTCCAGCGCCAGATAGTATTCGACGGCGGCACCGAGCGCCTCTTCCTCGGTCTTTTCGACAAAGACATGCCCGTCCGGCCCGTACCAGGCCGGGATCTGGTGGCCCCACCAGAGCTGGCGCGAAATGCACCAGGGCTGGATGTTCTCCATCCAGTCGAAATAGGTCTTTTCCCAGTTTTTGGGCACGAAATTGGTGCGGCCATCGCGCACCGACGCGATCGCCGGCTTGGCCAGTTCCGCCGCATTGACATACCACTGGTCGGTCAGAAACGGCTCGATCGGCACGCCGCCGCGGTCGCCGTGCGGCACCGTGTGGCGATGCGGCTCGACCTTTTCGAGAAAGCCGCCCGCCTGCATCAGCTCGACGATCTTCCTGCGCGCATCGAAACGGTCGAGGCCGTCGAGGCCGTCCCAGACGGCCTGGCGCTCGGGCGTCACTTCCAGTCCGGCGAGAAAGTCCTCATTGTCCTTGAGGCTCACCGCCGCATTGACGGTGAGGATGTTGACCGCCGGCAGCCGGTGGCGCTTGCCGACCTCGAAATCATTGAAGTCATGCGCCGGCGTGATCTTGACCGCACCACTGCCTTTTTCGGGATCGGAATACTCGTCCGCCACCACCGGGATCCTGCGGCCGACGATCGGCAGGATGAGGTTCTTGCCGACAAGATGCCGGAAACGCTCGTCGTCGGGGTGGACGGCGACAGCCGTATCACCCAGCATCGTCTCCGGGCGGGTCGTCGCAACGGTAATGAAGGTCTTCGGATTTTCCGGATCGAAGGTCATGCCTTCGACCGGATAGCGGAAGTGCCAGAGGTTGCCGTTGACTTCCTGCTGCTCGACCTCGAGATCCGAGATGGCGGTCAACAGCTTCGGGTCCCAGTTCACAAGGCGCTTGTCCTTGTAGATCAGCCCTTCCTTGTAGAGCGTCACGAACACTTCGAGCACGGCCTTGGACAGGCCCTCGTCCATGGTGAAGCGCTCCCGGCTCCAGTCGGCCGAGGCCCCGAGCCGCTTCAGCTGGTTGAGGATGGCGCCGCCGGATTCGGCCTTCCATTCCCACACCTTGTCGATGAACTCATCGCGGGTCAGGTCGCGGCGGTGAATCTGCTTTTCTATCAGCTGGCGCTCGACCACCATCTGCGTGGCGATGCCGGCATGGTCCATGCCTGGTTGCCAAAGAACGTTCTTGCCGCGCATGCGCTCGAAGCGCACCAGAATGTCCTGCAGCGTGTTGTTGAGCGCATGACCCATATGCAGCGAGCCGGTGACATTCGGCGGCGGGATGACGATGGTGAAGGCTTCAGCCCCCTCCTCGGCCCCGGCACCGGCCCGAAACGCGTCGGCCTCTTCCCAGATCCTGGCAATCTTCGGCTCGACGGCTTTGGCGTCGTAGGTCTTTTCGAGCATGGGAAAACGGTCCGCGCTGTCCGGAATTTGTGGTCCGGTGTAAATCGGAAGGTTGTTGCCAAGTCAACCGCAAGGGCGGCATGGCCAATAGATAGCGCCGGGATGGTTCGGTGCAACTCGCGGGACTGAATGTTGCAAGGCAATCGCTTCAGGTTTGCGCTGCCCCTCATTGCCCTGCCGGGCATTTCTCCCCGTATAGTGACGGGGAGAAAAACGCCTGACTGAAGCTTTCGCCAGTCACGAACGTTGCGGAAAAGGCGCCTAAATTGCGGTCAACCCCTTCTCCCCGTCACTATACGGGGAGAGCGACTGTCTTGGCTGTCAAGTTGTTTGCCACGGTTTTTGATCCCGGACGATAGCGTTGAGAATGGTGAGAAGCTTGCGCATTGTGGCGACGACGGCGACGATCTTCGGCTTGCCGGCCTCGACCAGGCGGTCGCGGAAAGCCTTGAGCACGGGGTTGTGCCTGATGGCGACGAGGGCGGCCATGAAGAGGGCGGCGCGCACGTGGCTCCTGCCACCGCCGATGAAGCTCTTGCCACGCCATTTTCCGGACTGCCTCGTCCATGGCGCAAGGCCGGCGAGCGCGGCGATCTGGCGGCGGTCGAGGCTGCCCAGTTCCGGCATTTCGGCGATCAGGCTGCGGGCAACGACAGGACCGACACCCGGCACGGAGGAAAGCAGCTTTTCGTTGACCCGCCAGACTGGGGACTTGCGGATATGATCGTCCATGCCCGCATCGAGGCTTGCCAGCTCACGCCGAAGCGCGACGAGCAGCCGGTGGATGCTCTTTTGCGCCTGTTTCGCGATGACCGTGCGAGCACGGTTCTCCTCCGCCACGATCATCTGCACGATCTGACGCCGGCGGGCGACGAGCTCGGCCAGGGCCTCGGTTTCGGCGTCGCGCAATGGCCGCAATTGCGGCTTGGTCGCAGCGATGAAAGCGGCAATGACGGCGGCATCGATCGGGTCGGTCTTGGCCCGCTTGCCGAGTGCATTGGCATAGGCGCGCACCTGCGCCGGATTGACCACGACAATCGCCAGGCCGGCGCCTGCCAAGGCGGCGACCGCCAGTCTCTCGAAGCTGCCTGTCGACTCCAATCCGACAACGGCCGGCGAAAGGGCTGCCAGCCGCCGAACCAGATCCTCCACCCCGGCGTGGTCATTCTCCACCGAGAACGCCTCGCCCGACGGCAAAACATGCACGTCGAGCCGATCCTTGGAAACGTCGATGCCAACAATGATTTCCATCCTGTCCCATCCTTGCCTAATCGGGCTTCGCTTGCGGCCCAGGCGACTGTTCGGGTTCGATGGAACGGCGGACGAAGACCCTTGCTCTCCCACGGGCTCGATCACCCAAAGATGCTCCGGTCTCCCGTCCGCCACCGCACCTGCCTTCATAGCAGAGTCGGCAAGAAACAAGTTACAAAGGTGCCGGCAGGCGGATGAGGGGCAGCGCCGACTTCGACAATTCGCCGGTCGAGCGCCGCCCATTGGCGGCTCTCCGAATTGCTACTGCGCGCCGCGCGCGACGCGCTCGATTTCCCCGCGCACCAGCCGCTCGACCAGCGTCGGCAGGTTGTTGTCCAGCCAGTCCTGCAGCATGGGCCGCAGCATCTCCTCGGCCATCTCGTCGAAAGTCTTCTTGCTGCGGCTGGCAAACGCGTCTGAAAGCTCACCGAAGGCGGCGGCAACCTGCCGGCCCGTATGCTCCGAAAGGATCGCCGGCCGAAGGGACGGCGCCTCGCTGGCCGCCGGACGCGCCAATCCGATTCTAGAAGATTCCGGGCCGATTTTAGAACGTTCCGGGCCGCTTTCCGAAGGCTCCGGCCCAATTTCCGAAGGCTCCGGCACAGGTTCAGCAGTCGCCTCGTTCTCGAAAACCTCGGCTTTCGGCTCGGCGTCCGGCGTCCGGCGTGGCTCGGCGCGCTCCGGCTTGGCCATCGCGTCGCCGACCGCCGCGATCTCGCGCCGCCAATCGGCGATGATGGTGTCGGTCGTCTCGGCAGCCTTGGCTGTCGCAGGCCGATCCGGCTTTGCGGGAGCGGTGTTCACCTCAGCCAGCGTCACCGCTGCCTTTTCCGGGCCGGCGCGCAGCGGCGTTTCCAGGGGCTCAATGACCGGCGCGGCCGTTGGCTGCACCTCGGCGCGCGTGGCCGGCTTGGCGATCTCCAGTCCGCCGCGCAGTTCGGAGCGGAACGCATCCCCCTCCGCTGCCAGTCCGGCTGCCGGCGCCGGTTGCAGATCCTGGCGCAGCTCGTCGGCGTCGCCCGGCTGCTTGCGGCCGGTATCGCTGTCCTCGATGATCCTTCTGATGGAAGCTAGTATTTCTTCCATGGAAGGTTCGCGCTGTACGCTGCTTGCCGTCGCCATCGTCACATCCGCCGCCCTTGTGACTCGTTCTCAGATTTCCTGTCCGGCAATGCCGGATTCGAATCATGGCAACAGCGTAACCGACGGAACGGCTTGCGAGAATCCCCAATCTGGCGACATCTCGGATTTCAACAGATTAGGGTCGGGAGTTGAAAGCCCGCGCGTCGTTCGAGCGCGGGCTGAAAACACGGCCTGGCGATCAGCGGCCGTCCGGCGTGCGCAGACCGATCCACTTGTCCTTGACGGCGTTGTAATGCTCTTCGGGCCTGTACTTCGTCACGTTGAGCGCAAGGCGGTCTGCCGACAAATGGCCAACCGCCGAGAGGATGGCATAGCTCGCCACCACCACGTCGCGTTCGGCGCTGACAAGATTGATCTTGGCGGTGATGAGGGTCGCCTGCGCGTTGAGCACGTCGAGCGTGGTGCGCTGGCCGACATTGCGCTCTTCGATGACGCCGTTCAGGGCAAGCTGCGCGGCGGCGACCACCTGCCGGTTGGCCGTGACGCTTTGCTGCGCGGCGGTGTATTGCGACCATGCCGAGGTCACCGCCTGGCGCACGGTGTCGCGGCTGACATCGACCTCGATACGGGCCTGGCTAAGTGATTCCTTTGATTGGCGAACCAATGCCGAGGTCCGGCCGCCGGAATAGATCGGTATCGTCAATGTCGCGCCGATGTTCGCCGAATTGGTTACGCCATCCTGTGTCGAGGAGAGCGAGCCGGGCGCGGTGCCGCGATAGGCGCTCGAAACACCCGCCGACGCCGAGAGTTGCGGCAGCAGCGCGCCTTCGGCAGACTTCACCGAAAACGCCGCCGCGTCGACCAGATGCGCGGTGGCGAGGATGGCCGGATGCTCGGCCGATGCGATCGCGATCGCTGCATCGAGGCTCGACGGCAACAGCTTCGACACCGGCGAAGCCGGCCTGAGCCTGCCCGGCTCGTCGCCGACGATCTGGCGATAGGTCGCGGCGCTTGCCAGCGCCGGGGCGCGGGCGGCGCTCAACTGCGCCACCGCGGAGGCACGCTGGGCGTCGGCTTGCGCGACGTCGGTGCGGGTACCTTCGCCGACCTCGAAGCGCGAACGCGCCGCACGCGCCTGCTCGGTCAGGAATTGCAGGTTCTGTTCGGTCAGCACGGCGACCTGACGGTCGCGGATGACGTCCATATAGGCGCTTGCCGCGTTGAAAAGAGTGTTTTCTTCGGCGTTGCGCAGGCTTTCGAACGAAGCGCGGACCCGCGATTCGGCGGCCGCCACATTGTTCCTGGTCTGAAAACCGTCAAACAGCGTCTGGTCGATCTCGACGCCAAAGTTGCCGGTGGTCAACGAGATGTTTCGGTGCAACAGGTTGCTGTGGCTGGCGGTATAATCAATACTTCCGGAACCGGTGATGGTCGGGCGCCAGCCGGACTTGGCGATGGCAACGCCCTCGTCGGTGACGCGAACGCCGGCGCGTGAAGAATTGAGAGAGGAATTGTTCTGATAGGCCTTTGAAAGTGCCCCGAGAATGGTTTCGGCCGAGGCGGCCATTGGAGAAAGCGCGGTCGCCGAAACGAGGACAGCGGTAAAAAGCAACTTGCGTACAGACGGCACGTTATATTCCCTCATTCGTTTTGCACGGGAACTGCGCCACGCTGGCTTCTCCTTCTGATCAGCCGGCGCCGCGTTTTTTATCGTTCCCCCGCTGAAAGCCCCCAAGAAACACCCGGTTATGCAGATCAGCAACGATTGTTCAAACGCAAGCGATCATGACAGCGCCTTCGCTGCAAGGCAAAATCACTCAGAATTCGAAGGCGGGAATGCGTTCGAATCCCGGTAGTGGCTTAATTGCCGCATTAAATGCGCGTCTTCCCGTTACAACCCCTCCAGTCTTAAAAAAAAGCCGGGCTACGCCCGAATTGCCCTGCCCTTCAACGGCGACGAGTCGGCCGCCTTCGGCAAGCTGGTCGAACAGCGCCGCTGGCACCTCGCCGACGCTGCCGCCGATCAGGATGACGTCGTAAGGCGACTTCTCTGCGTGGCCTTGCGGCAGCGGCCCGTGGACCACCGTGACATTGCCGCAACCCAGCGCCGCAAGCGTCGAAGTGGCGGTCTCGGCCAGCGCCGGATCGCTTTCCAGCGCCACCACGGACCTTGCCAGCCGCGACAGGATCGCCGCCGCATAGCCGGTGCCGCAGCCGACATCGAGTGCCGAATCGCTTGGGCCGATATCGGCCAGCTGCATCAGCTTGGCCAATGGCGACGGTTCCATCAGATAGCGCGGACCGTCGGCCGTATCGGCGATGCGGATGTCCTCGTCGATATAGGCAAGGTCACGCTGGCCGGCGCCGACAAAGGCCTCGCGCGGCACGACAAGCATCGCCTCGAGCAGCGGTGCGCTGGTCACGTCGGTGGTGCGGATCTGGCCGTCGACCATCTTCACCCGGCGTTCGGCAAAATCAGCGCTCATGTTCCAACCATCCGCTTGCCGCGCAAAGGCCGCGGCTGTTTCGACCGGAACTGAAGCCCCCTGGCGCTGACGCGCGGGAGCTCGGGCATTGGAGGCCTCGCCCGGAATCGAACCGGGGTGCAAGGATTTGCAGTCCTCTGCGTAACCACTCCGCCACGAGGCCTCATTGCTCCCGGCGTTCCACCCGGCTCCAATAGGTTGCGGCGAAAATGCCGTCAAGCGGCCACCATGCATTCCCAACGGTTCCTCGACCTTCCATGCCCTGCCTTATCAACGCAATGCCCATCTTAGCAATAACATATTAGCTTATCGTTAAGCATGATTCTGGGCGACGGGAACCCGAAACCGGCGGCCACGTTGGGCAAAGAGGAGGCTCCGCCATGCGTCGAGCAGCTACGAAGGACAGCACGTCGCGCGGATTGTCGCAGTCTGCAGAGCTTGTGCGCTATGCCATCGACCGCCTCAGCATAGAAGGCGCAAACACCCTGCCGCCGCGCGACCGGGCGCGGCTGGCATCGGCTACCGCCGTTCTCAAGGAGCTTTGCGAACGTCTGGAGAGCTGCTTCGACCAACCTCGGTAAACGTATGGGCGGACGACGCCGCTCGCCGACATATGGCAGGCTGGCGGCCGTCAGCGGGGCAATCTCAGTCAGGCCGGCGCCGTCGCTCCCACCAGACGACGAAGCGGCGCCGATGACGACGCACCAGGGCAAATTCGTAGGAGAGCACCAGCAGTCCGATCGGTACCATCCAGAAACCCAGGATCGGCAGGAAGCCGAGAATGCCGCCGATGATCAGCACAACGCCGATCGCAATCCTGAGGCCGCGCGAGCGCGGCATGGTGAACTGGCGGCCGAAGACCGAGATTTTCCGGGCCGGTGGCTGTTCGTCGCTCATTGCCGTCATGTGAAATGTCGATCCGTTTGCATCAGTAGCACCATCAGCCGGAGAAAGCCGCAACGGCCTTTTCTGTTCCTTGACATGCGAGAGACAGCTCATATGAGGGCGCTCGCCGGCCATTGCCAGCAAGCCTCGCGCCAAAAAGCATCGAAAAAATGCGAAATGCTTCTTTGCAAAGCCGAAACGGGTTTGCTATAGGCTGCCCCACTCACGCAAGAGCCTCTGTTCCCCGGTAGCTCAGTGGTAGAGCAACCGGCTGTTAACCGGTTGGTCGCTGGTTCGAATCCGGCCCGGGGAGCCAACATCTACGCTGCGGTGCGATGCGGCCGCGGACCTATTCAATTTCCCTGTAGGATCATGCGCTTCGCTCCAGCCGGCGCGATGGGGAAGAAAGTTGTGGCCAACCTTCGCGCAAGCATCGACGCGATGTTCTGGTTATAACTAACGCTTCGAGTTGGATACCGGACCTCGACCTATGCCTTTCCTGCTGCGCCTATCGAGATTCAGGAATGAGCCGCTATCGACCACGCCCCTGAGTACAATATGACGAAGGGAACATCACGATCCCGACGGATCCCGATGCCGCAACGCGTCGACAATGATCTTGAACGCAGGAAGGTTTTGGCGGCGGCTCGGATAATAGAGAAAATAGCCATCGAAGAAGGGTGACCAGTTGTCGAGGACCTTCACCAGCAATCCTGAGACGACGTGCCGCTCCACGATGTTCTCGGGAACATAGGCGATGCCATAGCCACTCACTGCAGCGTCGATCATGGCGTAGGAGTTGTTGAAGGTAAGTTGACCGTCCACACGGACACGCAGCGCCTGTCCATCCTTCTCGAACTCCCATGCGTACAGACCACCGGCGGTTTCGTGACGCATGTTGATGCAGACGTGCCGGACCAGATCCTGCGGATGCACAGGCACGCTGTGCGCCGCGAAGTATCGCGGCGAAGCCACGGCGACTAAGCGCCAGTCCGGGCCGATGCGGACCGCGATCATGTCTTTCTCGACGCTCTCTCCAAGCCGGACACCGGCATCAAAACCTTCCTCGACAATGTTGCGGAAGGTGCTGTCCAGGATCAGTTCGACGCCGATGTCGGGATAGCCGCTGAGGACCGGCTTAAGCTTCGGCCAGACGACGCTTTCGAGCGCGTGGTCGGACAGGGTCAACCTGATCGAGCCTGACGGCTTTTCGCGGAGCGCCATCAGCGCTGTGATCTCGTCTTCGATTTCACCAATGCGCGGGGTGATCGTCTGTAGCAGCCTTTCGCCCGCAAAGGTCGTCGCGACATTACGCGTCGTGCGGGTCAGAAGGCGTATGCCCATGCGTGTTTCGAGCTGCTTGATCGTGTGACTGAGCGTCGATTGCGCGACGCCGAGCTTTGCCGCCGCCTTGGTGAAGCTGCGCTCTTCTGCGACAGCCTGAAACCACGTCAATTGGTTGAGATCGGTTCTGGCCATGACGTTTCTCTCTCCGTCGCTTGCAGCGGATTATTCGATATGGTCGATAGGTTCATGCCGATTTATAGGGGTAATCGCTTTATGGCAAAACCATTAGGTTTGCACTGCAACAATGCATTACCGCGATGTCGGTGATTTGGATGACATGGATGTCGCAAAATGCGGCCGAGGCCGCCGGCAGGCCTGATGGTCGCGGCGATCCAGGCTTCGATCCTTCTGGGCGCGGTAGTCGGAGGGGTGCTGCTGTATGGTCTGACGATCTCCGCGATCTTCATCGGCAGCTTGGTTCTGGCCGGCTTCGCAATCGCGCTGATCGGCAACGGTCGGCGTCTGCTCAAACTCGAAGAGGACTGGCCAAAGTGGCGAGTGGTTCAATTCCAACCCAAACTTACAGGAGATCGGAAATGCCTTTGAATACCCCTGATACGAAAATACCAGCGCGTGAAATCCACCGGCGGGAGCTTTTGAAGCTGACCGGCTCCGGCATCGCCGCCTTCAGTGGGGCGTCACTCTTCAACTTTCCCTTCGCAAAGGCTCAAGACATGTCAAACGGTGCAAACAATTTCTATACAAGCGGTCAGGTGACGCTGGAGAAAGTGACCTTCAAAAGCCAATACCAGATGAATATTGCGGGAAATCTGCTCGTTCCCAAGAACCTCGACCGCAATGCACGTCATCCGGCCATCGTCGTCGGCCATCCAATGGGCGCGGTGAAAGAGCAAAGCGCGACCCTCTATGCCACCAAGATGGCCGAGCAGGGCTTCATCGCCATGGCGATCGACCTGCCATTCTGGGGCGAGAGCGGGGGCGAAGCCCGACAGATCGTTTCGCCGGATGTCTATGCCGAGGCGTTCAGCGCGGCGGTGGACTTCCTCGGGACACACGCGTTCGTGGACCGCAACCGCATTGGCGCGATTGGTGTCTGCGGCAGCGGCAGCTTCGTCATCAGCGCCGCCAAGATCGACCCGCGCATGCGCGCCATCGCCACGGTCAGCATGTATGACATGGGCGCGGCGAACCGAAACGCACTCAATCACTCGCTAAGCGTCGAGCAACGGAAGCAGATCATCGCGGCGGCCGCCGAACAGCGCTACTCCGAGTTCGAAGGCGGCCAAATCCAGTATACGGGCGGCACTGATCTCGAACTGACCGCGTCGACGCATCCCATCCAGCGCGAGTTCTACGATTTCTATCGGACACCCCGCGGAGAGTTTACCCCGGCGGGTGTCTCCGACCAGATAACGACTAAGCCGACGCTGACCAGCAACGTCAAATTCATGAACTTCTACCCGTTCAATGACATCGAGACGATCTCGCCGCGCCCAATGCTGTTCATCAGCGGCGATCAGGCGCATTCGAGGGAATTCAGCGAGGAAGCCTACAGACTGGCAGCCGAGCCCAAGGAACTGGTTTGGGTCCAGGGCGCCGGTCACGTCGATCTCTACGACCGTGTGGACCTGATTCCGTTCGACAGGCTTACCAGCTTCTTCAATCAGCACCTCTCCGCGTGACTGACGAGATGGAGCCTGTGTTTGCTGGGGCGGGCTCCATCTGCCTAGAAAACGGAGGAATGACCCGTGCTGAAATCACTGCTGAGCGCTGGCGTTATCGCATTTGGAATGGTTGGACCCAGGATGGCTCAAGAACGTATTCGCATTTCATCAGACTGGGGCGAGGTCACGGCCGATCTTGCCGATAACGAAGCCGCAAAATCTCTTGCTCAGATGTTGCCGCTTACCATTGAGATGAGCGACCACCTTCGCCAGGAAGAAGACCGGTAAATCTACCGGCTCCATTTCCGGAACAGACACGGCAGCGCGACTTCTCGGTCGGCACGCTCGGGCTGTGGAGTTCCGATCATTTCGTGATCTGCTATCGGAATGGTCGCGTCCCGTCGCCCGGCATCGTGTGCTCGGGAAGGTCGCCGGCGATGTTTCGAGCTTTGATCGTCCCGGTTCCGTCACGGTGAGAATTGAACGTGCTGGCTGAGGCGTGTGCAGCGCGGTGGCATCACGGGAAACAGCGGCATAAGCCGGGTGCGGATTTCGACAGCGCCTGCCCTGCGGTCACAGACGCCATGACCGGCATGGAGCACCTCCTTGCCACCGCGGCGATCCGCTCCCTGATTTCCCTCGTGATCGTACTGATCCCCAGGCCGCGTTCAACACTGCCGCGCGATACCGTCCCTAGCCGACCTTCACGAGCAATCCTCCTCGGCCCGCCGGCAACGAGTAGCGCCTCAGTGCGATCACGGTCACGTTTCGTTTCCTGTGCGCTTGCGGCGAATCCTGGCGTCGTCCGATCGCGAACTCGTAGTTCTCAGCTTCATCTTTCATTTGCCGGACGACATTGCCAGTCGCAAGGCCGCCCTGCCCTGGAAAGCCGCCTGCCCTAGATTGGACAGCGGCGCGGCAATGTTCCCAATGTAGGCCGCCCAAGCCAACCTGAATGACGGGAATTACGGAATTACGGTGACACTTTTTGCGGCGGCATTCAGGGCGTTTCCGCCGCAAATCTCAAATGCGCGTTTTTTAGCCTTCCCTGACCGGCAGCGCCTTTTCACCGGAATTGACCGCCCTATTTCGCCTCGACAGGTGGGTGGCTGCTTGCTGGACGAGTCCCTTGCGGCGAGTACGGCATGTGCTTCGAGGTACCCCCACATGAACTTCCACGATCGGCACCTATTGAGGTTGCGGGTGAACGGAGAGGATCACAGCCTTTCCGATCTCGATCCCCGCGTCACGCTGCTCGACCTGCTGCGCGAGCGGCTTCATCTGACCGGAACGAAAAAGGGATGCAATTTCGGCGAGTGCGGCGCCTGCACCGTGCATCTCGACGAACGGCGTGTGAATGCCTGCATGATACTTGCCGTGTCCTGCGAGGGACGCGAGGTCACGACGATCGAAGGGCTGGCAGACGGCGACGCGCTTCATCCCGTGCAGCAGGCGTTCATCGATCATGATGGTTTCCAGTGCGGATTCTGCACGCCCGGCCAGGTGATGTCGGCGGCGGCGCTGATCGAGGAGGGACATACCGGCTCCGATGCCGAGATCCGCGAATGGATGAGCGGCAATCTGTGCCGCTGCTCCGCCTATCCGCAAATCGCCGAGGCGGTGCGCGCGGCGGCCGGGAGGGTGAGCCAATGACCCCATTCGTCTACGCGCGCGCCGACAGCCTGGGCGACACGATCGCGGCCGGTGCCGCGCCGGACAGCGCCTTTCTCGCCGGCGGCACCGAATTGCTCAATTGGCTGCGCCTTGGAATTGCCGGGCCGGCGCGGATCATCGATATCTCCCGCCTCGATGGGCTGGATCAGATCGAGGCACTGCCCGGCGGCGGCTTGACGATCGGCGCGCTGACGCATCTCAACGATGTCGCGCAGCATCCGCTGGTGATGCGCGATTATCCCGTATTGAGCCAGGCGATCCTCAACGCGGCGTCGCCGCAACTGAGAAATCTCGCAACGATAGGCGGCAATCTGCTGCAGAAGACGCGCTGCGCCTATTTCCGTGCCGAAGAGCAGCTGCCATGCAACAAGCGTCAGCTCGGCTCCGGCTGCTCGGCATTGCATGGCATCAACGACAATCACGCAATCTTCGGCTGGACCGAGGATTGCGTCGCCACCCAGCCATCCGACCCGGCGGTGGCGCTGGCAGCACTTGATGCGGTCATCGTCACCGCGCACCGCAGCGGCGGCCGGCGCATTCCGGCAACGGAATTCCACCTGCTTCCCGACACGCGGCCCGAGGCGGACAATGTGTTGCAGCAAGGCGAACTGATTACGGCAATCGAGCTGCCGGCGCCGGCGCCGCGATCTGCCTACCTCAAGGTGCGCGAGCGCGAATCCTACGAATACGCCATCGTCTCCGCCGCCGCTGTACTGGAGATGGACGGCCAAACCATTCGTCGGGCTGCCCTGGCGCTGGGGTCCGTCGCGCTGCGGCCGTGGCGGCTGAGCGCCGCCGAGGAGCAGCTCGCCGGCGCCGAAATCGGCGATCGCGAGGCGTTGAGCACCGCTATCGAGCAATCCTTCGCCGAAGCGCGTCCCTTGTCGCAGAACGCCTACAAGATCGAACTGGCCAAGACCGCCGCTTTGCGGGCGATCGAAAGAGCAGCGAGGATGCCGTCATGATGATCAGCCAGCCTGTTGCCCGCCCTGACGGCGGCGCCAAGGTGACCGGCCGCGCCCGCTATGCGGCCGACTATTTCGCCCCCGACCTGCTCTATGCGGTACTCGTGACCGCGCCCGTTCCGGCCGGCCGCGTGACGTCGATCATGGTCGACGACGCGCTCGCCGAGAAGGGCGTCGTGCGTGTGCTCACGCATGAGGACATGCCCAAATTCGGCCGGTTCGCATCGCCGAGGGCCGAGCCCGATACGCAGATGCAGCAGGCCGAAGGCCCGCCGGCCGCGCAGAGCTTCATGCCCATGCAGGGCGACGAGATACGTCACGAGGGTCAGCCGCTTGCCATTGTGCTGGGCGAGACGCTGGAGGCGGCGGAGGCCGGCGCCCGCCGCGTCGCATTGCGCTACGAGTTCGCCGAGCCGGAATTGCCGGCACCGCCGGAGTGGACCGCCATCGACAAGGCTGCGGTCGTGCCGAGGGAGAGCGGCTTCCTGTTCCTGGAGCCGACGTTTACGAAGGGCGAGGTCGACCGCGGGCTTAGCGACGCCGCCGCCACGGTCGAAGCCGTCTATTTGCAGCCGTCGCGCCATCACAACGCCATGGAGCCCTCGGCGACGCTCGCTGAGTGGAATGACGGAGAGCTGACGCTGCACGATGCCACGCAGCACGTCTACGGTGTCCGCCAGGTGCTTGCCGCCCGCATGAATGTCCCGGCCGAGAAGGTCCGCGTGATTTCCCGCCATACCGGCGGCGGCTTCGGCGGCAAGGGCTGGATCTGGCCGCATCAGGTGCTGGCCGCCGCCGCCGCGCGCATCATGCAGCGCCCGGTCAGGCTGGCGCTAAGCCGCGCCAACGCCTATTCCTGTCTCGGCTATCAGCCGCGCATGGCGCAGAAGATCGTGCTGGCGGCGGACAGCTCGGGCAAGCTGACCGCCGTGCAACAGGACGTGATCAACCTGACCACCGTGAGCGACGATTTCGTCGAGTTCGCCACCGAAGCCTCGAAGGGTCTCTACGCCACGCCGGCGATGCGTCTCAGCCAGCGCGTCGAGCGCGCGAACGTCGCCATGCCGACGGCGCTGCGCGCGCCGGTCGAGGGTCCAGGCACGTGGGCCCTCGAAAGCGCGATGGACGAGCTCGCCCACCGCCTGGGCGTCGATCCGCTCGACCTGCGTCTGATCAACCATGCGGACACGGATCCGGCCACCGGCCAGCCCTGGTCATCGAAGAAGCTGCGCGAGGCCTATGAGGAAGGCGCCCGCCTGTTCGGCTGGCGCGAGCGCCCGCGCAAGCCGCAACGCGACGGCGATTGGCTGATCGGCTACGGCATGGCGACCTGTACCATGGGTTGTTTCCGCCACCCGACGCCTGCAGCCGAGGTCAGGCTGCACAGGGACGGCACGGTGCTCATCCGCACCGGCACGCAGGACATAGGGACCGGAACACTCACCATCTTTCCGCAGATCGCAGCCGACGTGCTGGGCCTGCCGATGGAGAAGATCGAGTTGGAAATGGGCGATACGCAGCTGCCGGAGGCGGGACCGACCTATGGCTCGTCATCGACCATGGGGGTGGGCGCGGCGGTGCTTGCCGCAGCCGAAGATGCGCGTTCGCAGCTTGCCCGTCTTGCCAATCTGCTGCCGGACGAGGTGGAGATGCAGGACGGCAAGATTCGCCGCAGGGGCGCTGCCGGCGGTCAGACGATCGCCGATGTGATGAGCCATACCGACATCGGCGAGATCGTCGGCTCCGGCTCGTTCGATCCGGCGCAGCATGGCAAAGGCCTCGCCATGCGCACTTTCGGCGCGATTTTCATGGAGGTCGGCGTCGATCCGGGGCTCGGCCTGCTCAGGCTCCGTCGCGCCGTCGGCAGCTACAGCGCCGGCCGCATCGTCAATCCCCGCACCGCACGCAGCCAGATGACGGGCGGCATCATCTGGGGCTGGGGCATGGCGGCCATGGAGCAGAGCAGGCACGAACCGGTGCTTGGGCGGTTCCTGTCGAAGAACCTTTCCGGGGTCGCCATTCCGGTCAACGCCGACATTCCCGGCGACATCATAATCCACTTCGTCGATGAGGTGGACGAGCATGCCAGCCCGATCGGCGGCAAAGGCATCGGCGAACTCGGCGCCACCGGCGTTGCCGCTGCTGTTGCCAACGCCGTCTTCGACGCCACAGGCAAGCGGATCCGGGAGTTGCCGATCACGCCGGAAAAACTGCTGTCGAAGGATCGGCCCGCGGAAGCGTCTGCTCGACCAGGTTGACGTAATAGCGCATCACCGTCGGCACGATCTCGTCGTTGAAAACGTAGCGGTCGCCATGCAGGCCTTTGCCCGGGCCAGCCTCGCCGGCGCCGATCCAGGCATAGCAGCCGCCGGCGTCGCGGATCATGAAAGCGAAATCCTCGCAGCCGAGACTGGGGCTGAACTCGGTCAAGACATTCTCCCGGCCGACGACGGGGGCGGCGGCCTCGACGGCGCGGGCCGTCGCATCCGCCGTATTGATCAGCGGCGGATAGCCCTTCCTGTAGTCGAGCCTGGCCTTGAGCGAATGCGCGGCGGCAATACCTTGTGCGATCTCGCCGATCAGCCTCTCGCAATGGTCGGAAAGGCCTTGCTCGAAGAAGCGGCAGGTGCCTTGCAGCCAGACCTTGCCCGGCACGATGTTGCCGACATTGCCGCCATGGATCTGCGTGATGCTGACGACAAGCGCGCTCTGCGGGTCGACCGAGCGGCTGACGATGCGCTGGACGGCTTGCACGAAGGCGCTGGCGGCCAGGATCGGGTCGTCGCCGAGCTGCGGCATCGCGGCATGCGCGCCAAGACCCTCGAAGGTCAGCTCGAAATTATCGACGGCCGCCATTTGCGGCCCGACGCGGGCGGCGATCGTCCCCAGCCTGAAGCCCGGCCAGTTGTGGACCGCATAGACCGCCTTGACCGGAAAGCGCTTGAACAGGCCGTCCTCGATCATGCGCATGCTGCCTCCCTCGTTTTCCTCGGCTGGCTGGAAGATGAAAGTGACGGCGCCGTCGAAGGCGCGCGACTCGCTAAGCAATTTGGCGGCGCCGAGCAGCATCGCGGCGTGGCCGTCATGGCCGCAGGCGTGCATCACGCCCTCTTGCCTCGAAGCATAGGACAGGCCGGTTTTCTCCAGCACCGGAAGCGCGTCGAGCTCGGCGCGAAGGCCGATAGCGCACGTTCCAGCGCCGCTGCGCAGGACACCGACGACGCCGGTGCCGCCGATCCCTTCATGCACCTCATCGACGCCGAAGGAGCGCAGCTTCTCTGCAACGAAACGCGCCGTTTCGTATTCATTGAATCCGAGCTCCGGATTGGCATGGATATGGTGCCGCCAGCCTATGACCTCTGGTGTCAGCGCGGCGATGGGGTCATTATGCAGCATGATGCCTCCTTTCACGCCGGCAAGGCGGCGCGGTTTGATCCTGCCAGCCATAGAAGGCCGGACGAGAAGCGTCTTGAACCGGATTGACCATGGCAAGGACAAACGAAGCGGCAGAGACCGGGAAATTCTGGCGCCATCCGTGCTTCCCCGACCTTGGTCTGTTTAAGGCGCGCTTCACCCGGCACCGTTACGACCTGCACACGCACCCGACCTATGTGGTCGCCCTGATCACCTCCGGCTGCGAACGCATTCGCATCGGCCGCCAAAGCGTTCTCGCTCCGGCAGGCACCATTGCCGTCGTCAATCCCGAGGAGTGGCATGACGGCGAACGCGGCGCGGACGAAGGCTGGGCTTACCGGACGTTTTATCCTTCGGTGCCGCTGATGACCGCGCTTGCCCGCGAACTCGGCCGGGACGGCGCTCCAATGTTTTCGCGCGCGACGATCGAAGACAGCAGTCTCGCCGCGGCATTGATGGCAGCACACCAGGGCTCGACATCCCCGGAAACAATGACGGCCGAGACGTCCCTGCTCGTGGCGCTGCGACGGCTGATCGTTCGGCATGGCGGCTCGAGCGGACAGGCCGAAGAGATCGAAAGCTCAGGATCGCAGCGGAGGTTTTCGCTCTGTCGCGACCTTATCGAAAGCGAACTTGGCTCGCAGCTCGACCTCAAGCGGCTTGCCGGCGTGGCAGGCGTGACCCGGTTCCAGGTCATCCGCGACTTCAACAAGGCGATCGGCCTGACGCCGGCGGCCTATATCCGGGACCGGCGATTGCGCCGGGCGAGCGCGCTGATCGAACAGGGATCTGGCCTCGCCGACGCCGCTATCGCAGCAGGTTTCGCGGACCAGAGCCATCTGTCCCGTACATTCCGGGCTATGCATGGCATGACGCCAGGCATGTTCAGAAGAGCGGGATAAGGCGCTCCCCAACAGACAAGCTTGCGCACCAATGCGTGCTGCGCGATGCTGACGCAGCCTGGGGGAATCATGCGAAAAATCTTGGCGCCGACGCTGCTGCTCGCGGCTGCACTGTTTGCAAACAACGCCCAGGCGCTGGATGCCGGCGGGACGCCGGTTGTCGTGACCCCGCTTGCCTCTCGCACCGAGACCGCGTCCGGCCAGCCGATCACGCTGCCGCAGAACAACGTCCAGGTCCTGGTCTCGGCCTATCAGATCGCGCCGGGCGCGACCTTGCCGGTCCACAAGCATCCGTTTCCGCGCTATGCCTATGTCGAGGCCGGCACGCTTCAGGTCACCAATGTCGAGACCGGCAAGAGCAACACCTATCAAACAGGTGATTTCATCATCGAGATGATCGGGCAATGGCATCAGGCGACCAATGTCGGCGCCGACCCGGTCAAGCTGCTGGTCATCGACCAGGTCGAAGAAGGCACCAAGAACACCGTGTTGCGCCAGTAGCTGCCAGGTCTGAGAACGGCGTCCGGGGCGGATCCAGCACAGCGCGTAACAGACGTCAGAACGCGAACCCCTCCGGCAAATTGTGATTCCAATAGCCTTCCTCGACCAGTTCACTTATGCGCCAGCCCTCGGACGTGCGTACGACGCGGTCTCGATACCAAAGCCCCTGGAAGAAGACCTGCCTTTTGCCTTCGCCGAGGTCTACCACCATCGGGCATGAACAATGCACGCGCGCGCTGGCCTCGTCCCCTCGGAGATCCAGAAGGATTGTCGAAATGGCGTGCTGCGAGATCAATATCTTGGAAAGGGCGCCTTTCATGTAAGCAACATGCTCATCCACACCGCTCCTGATTCCACCTGTTACAGTGTCGTCAAGCAAGGCATCGGGTGTGAATATTTTGCGATAGGCTTCCCAGTCGCGATCGTCCACCGCATAGCAATAGCGAACAAGCAGCTGTTCGATCTCAAGCCTATCGGAAACCTCCTGCAATGAAAGGGTCATGTCCTGTCTCCGCGGTTGGCGGCACTAATGCCGCATGCGCCAAGCCTGCCCCGACATTTCGATCAATATTCACGTTGCCGATGCTCCGAGCAACCTCGCCGCGCGATTGGGCCTGCGCAAACCCGAACACTCATTTGGCCTTCGCCTTTACCCGGTCGGCCGCAGCGGCCAGAACGGCGCGATCCCCCTCTTCGTACAAGCGGCGGATGGAGATTGCCTTGACGCGCCAGCCTTCCGGCGTCCGCACCAGCCGGTGGAGATACTGCCGCCGACCGTCCAGAACCTGGCACCGATCCAGTGGGCTGCGCGGACATGGCTGCGTGCAACCGCGTCATTGCCCGCGCCTTCGACAATGATGTTGGTGATGAGGTGCTGGGTGGCGTCGAAGCCCGGCAGCAGCCCTTGCCACTGCGCGATCAGCGCGTCGCTGCCGCTGGTCGCGGCTTCGCCGCCGAAGAGGCTGGTATAGTCGGTCGTGACGGACAGCACTTAGTTGGCGGCATGGTGCGACCCTAGCTGCCGCTTGCTGATAGCTCGGGCAAGTCCGGATCTGGTGCTCGGCATACGGCACGATGAATGGCCCGGTTTGGCCTTTGCGGACATCAACGCGAATACAAGAAAGCCGTCTTAGGTCTCCGACGTCATTTCTTTTGCCAATTCGCCGATCATCGAACGCAACCACATGTGGGCTGGGTCGTGGCGGTAGCGAATGTGCCAAGCCATCTGCACTGGAAAAGTGCCGAGGTCGACGGGCGCCGGTAGTATCTTCAGGCGCGGATCCCTCTCAAGGCTGCGGCAGATCAGTCTCGGCAGCGTTGCGCAGTAATCCGTGACGGCAAGCATCTCTGGTACGGCCAGGAAGTGCGTGACAGAAAGGGCAATCTCTCGCTTGAGGTTTTGTTGCTCCAATGCCTGGAAGAGGCCCGCCCGCAGCCGGCCCGGCGGGAGCACGTTCACGTGCTTGAGCCTTTCATACTGTTCTCGGGAAATATGGTCTCGAACGTCGGGATGATCCTTGCGCACCGCGCAGGCGAGCCCATCGTCCATAAGATGCTGGACGACAAGATTGCCCGGCGGATCGACGATCCGGCCAATCACCATGGCCGTGGTACCGGAAATGACGCCGGTCTCGGCGAGATCGTTGCCAAATGCTGTCATGCGGAGCTTGATACCAGGCGCCAGCTCACGCGTCCTCGCGACGAGGGCCGGCATCAACACAAGCTCCACGTAACTGTTGGGGGCAAGCGTGAACAGCCGTTCGGCCTTTGCTGGCTGAAACTCCTGCTGGTTCAAAATGAGATCGTCCAGTTGCGCCAGCGCTGCTTCGATCGTCGGAGCGATCTCCTCGGCCAATTGCGTCGGCTTTATGCCATACCTTTCCCGGATGAATAGCGGATCCCGGAGGGTGTCGCGCAGGCGGTTCAACGAATTGGACAGCGCCGGCTGGGTGATGCCCAGTCGCGCTGCTGCCCGTGTCACGCTCCGCTCTTCCATCAGGGCCAAGAAAACCGGGAGCAGGTTCAGATCGTATCTCATCGAGATATAATCTCGACATGAATATATAAAATAAATGAAATAAATTTCTGAAATACATGGGCAGGTGCCATTATCCGTGCATCGACAGGCCGACGCGGCCGATTGAGCTCCAAATCAACCAACTACGACGCCTCATCGGCGCGGCATCACCTGAGAAAAGGATCCGACAATGAAAGTCCTGATGGTACTCACCTCCCACGACACTCTCGGTAACACCGGCAAGAAGACCGGCTTCTGGCTCGAGGAACTGGCAGCCCCCTACTACGTCTTCAAGGACGCCGGCGCCGAGATCACCCTCGCCTCGCCGAAGGGCGGCCAGCCGCCTCTCGATCCGAAAAGCGACGAGCCTATGTTCCAGACCGACCTTACACGGCGCTTCAGTGCTGACGAGGTTGCCAGGGCGCAGCTCGCAGAAACCGTGCGCCTGGACAGTGTCGACCAGAAGGACTTCGACACGGTCTTCTACCCCGGCGGCCACGGCCCGCTGTGGGATTTGGCCGAAGATCCGAATTCGATCAAGCTGATCGGATCCTTCATCGCGGCCGGCAAGCCGATCGCCCTCGTTTGCCACGCACCGGGCGTTCTGCATCGCGTGACCAGTCCCGACGGCACGCCGTTTGTGCAGGGACGCTACGTCACCGGCTTCACCAATAGCGAGGAGGAGACCGTAGGTCTCACGAATGTCGTGCCGTTCTTGGTCGAGGACGAGCTGATCAGCCTCGGCGCGGTTTTCTCCAAGGTCAAGGACTGGGGCGTCCACACAGTCGTCGATGGCCAGCTTATCACGGGTCAGAACCCAGCATCATCGAGCGAGGCAGCTGAGGCGCTGCTAGGCGCTTTGAGCCAGAGGAAGAGCAAGACCGCCTGAGCGGTCTGGAACAACCGTGATCTGCCGACGGCTCGCGTCGGCGGATCAACTTCAGAACCCGCTACAGTCTCAAGCCTATCGGAAACCTCCTGCAATGAAAGGGTCATGTCCTGTCTCCGCGGTTGGCGGCACTAATGCCGCATGCGCCAAGCCTGCCCCGACATTTCGATCAATATTCACGTTGCCGATGCTCCGAGCAACCTCGCCGCGCGACTGGGCCTGCGCAAACCCGAACACTCATTTGGCCTCCGCCTTTACCCGGCCGGCAGCGGCGGCCAGAACGGCGCGATCCCCCTCTTCGTACAAGCGGCGGATGGAGATTGCCTTGACGCGCCAACCTTCCGGCGTCCGCACCAGCCGGTGGAGGTAGCTGCCACCGACCGTCCAGAACCGCCCGCCGATCCAGTGGGTTGCGCGGACATGGCTGCGTGCGACCGCGTCATTGCCCGCGCCCTCGACGGTGATGTTGGTTATGAGGTGCTGGGTGGCGTCGAAGCCCGGCAGCAGCCCTTGCCACTGCGCGATCAACGCGTCGCGGCCGCTAGTCGTGACCTTGCCGCCGAAGAGGCTGGTGTAGTCGGTCGTGACACGGGCTGCGAGATAGGATCTGACCCGGTTCCATTCACGCAGATCGGCATAGAGGCCGATCCCGGCAATCGCCTCGGCGATTGCGATCCTGTCTTTGACCGTCAGCGCATCTCCCGGAGCGCTCGAGGCGGGCGCCGAGACGGCGGAAATCATCGCAGCGGAAACCGCCGAGGCCAGGACATGCCGGCGCGTGACGAGGCTCATTGTCCCGCCTCCCCCGCACTGCCCAGCGTCGCGCGGAAGTGCGCGGCGACGGCATCGCTTGCGGCCTCCACCGGCGCGGCACGATCGTAGAAATCGAATTGGGTGACGTTGTCGAGCCACAGCTCCCGCCTGGAACTGTTCAGCCGCGTGTAGAATTTGTGCGCCCCCTGCGGAATGGCAGCCGCCTCGCTGTGCACCATCAAAAAAGGCTGGCGCAGGCGCGGAGCAGCCTGGATGGCGTCGAACGTCAGCCAGCCGCGCCAGAACGCCGGATCGGCCTCGTTGCGCCAGGCCGGGATCATGCCGCGATCGGGTTCGGTGTAGTAAGGCACCTTGAACATGATCGCGCGCTCGTCGGTCAGGCTCGCGGCCGGAAGGAATGCCTGTCTGCCGGTGCGGCGATATTCCGCCTCTGCCGCATCGCTCGTGGCTTCAAGCCTGGCGACGCCATGCCTGCCGCCATAGGCCTGCTCGACCACTTCGGCATCCTGTAACCAGGGCGCAACGAGGGCGACCGATTTGATCGCCGCGTTTTCGGCGGCGGCGGTGACCATATAGCCGGAGCTGGCGCAAATGCCGAGCCCGCCGATGCGGTCCTGATCGGCTTCGGGCCGGCTCGAGAGATAGGCGACCGCCGCTTCGATGTCGGCGATCTTGGCCCTAGGATCCTCGTACTGGCGGCGTAGGCCGCCGCTTTCGCCCCAACCGCGAAAATCGAAGGTCAAGGCGACGAAGCCACGATCGGCCATCTCGCGGGCGTAGCGGGCCGGCATCTGTTCCTTCACCGTCATCCAGGCGCCGGTCACGACCAGCGCCGGCCGAGGTTTTGCCGCGTCCATATCCTCCGGCAGATAGAGCTCGCCGACAAGCTGCTCACCATGCGAGGAGAATGTGACGTGCTCGACGCGCGGTGCGGCGACGGCATTGGTGACGGCGAGCGCGGCGGTGGTTGCTACGGCAAGTGTCAGGGTTTTAAACATCGCAAGTCTCCTTTGGCTTGGAGTGAGAAGCGCTGCGCGTTGCGAGAAAGACCGCCGTCTCAGCGCTCGCCAGCCAGTCGGCCGGGCAGCGGCTTCAGCGGGTAATGCGCCCAGTAGAAAGCGTCCGACTGGTACATGTCGGTCAAAAAATTCTGTGCCTCGGCGATCTTGCCGTCCTTGATGCGGAACATCAGCGCGTAGAACTGGTCGATCTCGGGACCTGAGCCGACATTCGACCAGCCGCGATGGACGTCGACAACGAGGTCGCCTTGCGCCTGGAAGAAGATCGGCTCGGCCTTGAACTTGCCATCGGCCAGGCCGCGGAAGAAGGCGACCACCTCGTCCGGCCCGCGCTTGTCGCCGGCGAGCGGATGATGGCCGGGAATGCGCCACACGATGTTGGGCGCGAGGAAGGGCCGCACGGCCTCGGGATTACCGGTCGCGTAAGCTGCGTAATAGCCTTTGATGAGCTGGATATTGCGGTCTTCCAGTGGTCCGCTGTGCGCCGGGGCGGCAGACACCGCCAGAAGAGTGCCGGCGGCGAGTAAAGCAAGCCTGGTCATCGGTCCTGTCTCCTTGCCTGTTCGAGCCGTTCCCAACACCGAGGCCCGTTCGTCAGACCCAACATGACGCCTTTCGTTCGCCGGAAAAACCGGTAGAATTCGACAGGGCTATTTGGAAAATCCTTACAATGCGCCTCGACCAGTTCAGCGGCATCGTCGCCTTCGTCAAAGTCGCCGAGGCCAAAAGCTTCACCCGCGCCGCCGCCGAGCTCGGCGTCGCTCCGGCCTCGTTAAGCGAGGCGATCAAGGGGCTCGAGGAGCGCCTGGGGGTGCGGCTGCTCAACCGGACGACCCGCAGCGTTGGCTTGACCGAAGCTGGCGCTGAATACCTCGACCACGTGCGCCCGGCAGCCGAAGATATCTGGGCGGCTGGCGCGGCACTGCGCGAAGCTCGCGACCGTCCCGCCGGCACGCTGCGCCTCAGCCTGCCGTGGATCGCCGCGCCGCTGCTGATAGAGCCACTGATGCGGCCGTTCATGGATGCTTATCCCGAAGTGCGGCTTAGTCTGATTTTCGACGACAGCTTCGTCGACATCGCCGCCGAGGGCTTCGATGCCGGCCTGCGCATCGGCGAGCTTCTCGAGAAAGACATGATCGGCGCGCGTCTGGGCGGGCCACTGCAGATGGTCGTGGTGGGTAGCCCCGATTATCTGGCGCGCAAAGGCACACCGAAGCGGCCGGCCGACCTCGCCGCCCATCGCTGCATCGCATTCGCCCTCACCCGCACGCGCGCGATTTCGCCCTGGGAGTTCACCGTGGATGGACGCGAAGTCGCATTCACGCCGGACGCATGTCTGGTCGTGAACACACTTCCGCTGTGCATTACCGCCGCCGCGCAAGGGCTGGGCCTCGCCTTCGCCGTCGAGGGCCTCGCCGCGCCGCTTCTCGCCTCAGGCGCGCTGGTCAAGGTGCTGGAGCCTTTCTGTCCCGCTTACGAGCCGCTCCACCTCTATTATCCGAGCCGCCGCCTGGTACCGCCGAAGCTGCGGGCCTTCATCGACTTCGTCCGCGCGAATTCGTACAAGCTGCGGATCTGAAGTGGCTTTTCGAGAACCCGGCCCCGTTCAGCCCCAGGCGCCGACCATCTGCCTGGTGGTTGCGTTGAGCCGGTTGAATGCGTTGATCAGGGCAATCTGGACGACCAGGGCGGCAAGCGCCTTTTCGTCATAGTGCCGGGCGGCCTCGTCCCAGACTGCATCCGGCACCGGATCCGGCCGATCGGCCAACCGGGTTGCCGCCTCGGTCAGTGCCAGCGCGGCGCGTTCGGCGTCGGTGAAGTAGGGTGTCTCCCGCCATGCGGACACGGCAAAGATGCGCTCGTCCTTCTCGCCGGCCTTCTTCAATTCGCGCGCATGCATATCGACGCAGAGGCTGCATCCGTTGATCTGGCTGGCGCGTAAATGGACGAGCTTGCGCGTCACATATGACAGGTCGGCCGTCTCCGTCGACTTGTCCAGCGCGAGCAGTGCCTGCAAGGCGCCGGGAATGAGCATCACCGGGTTTTTCAACCGTGCTTGCATGGTGGTCTCCTTAGGCGTGTTTCTGCCGGCCGCACATTTAGCTTTCGGTCGGCTGTGCTGTTAATCAATCAATAACTCGCTAGCTATGAATCGACATATAGCTGAACGGTTATGGATATGTCAAGCGGCAAAATTGGAGCACCGCCGGCCGCCCTGTCGCGTGTTGAGCCAACAGTTCCGGCTTTCATCGCACCATGCCCGATGCTACCGCTGGGCAGCTGAAATCATCGACGGATCGCCTATGATCGAGACCGAACGCCCTCGCCTGCCGCTGATCGAGATCTGCGTCGAAGGCATAGACGGCCTGCTGGCCGCGCAAGCCGCAGGCGCCGACCGTGTCGAGCTCTGTGCCAGCCTGATCGAGGGCGGCATCACACCGAGCTTCGGCACGGTGCACACGGCGCTCGAGCTGGCGACGATCCCCTTCCACGTCATCGTGCGGCCGCGCGGCGGCGATTTTCTCTATGGCGAAGCCGAATATCGTTCGATGCTCGCCGATGTCGGCGCGCTTGCCGAGCTCGGCGTCGCCGGTGTCGTCGTTGGTTGCCTCACTGCCGACGGCACCATCGACGAACAGCGCATGAGCGAATTGGTTAAGGCGGCGGGAAACTTGAACGTCACCTGCCACCGCGCCTTCGACATGACCCGCAATCCGACAGAGGCGCTGGAAGCGCTGATCCGCTGCAAGGTCGGCCGCGTGCTGACCAGCGGCCAGCGCGACACGGCGCTCGAGGGCGCTGACCTGCTCGCCGATCTTGTCAGGCAGGCCGGCGACCGCATCATCATCCTCGGCTGCGGCGGGCTTGATCCCGAGAACATCGGCAAGGTGCGGAGGAAAACCGGGTTGAGCGAAATGCACTTCGCCGCGCTCAAGGACGTGCCGAGTGCCATGCGTTACCGCAACCCGAAAGTCGGCATGGGCGGCACCGACCTCGACCGCGAATACCGCAACACCGTGACCGACGAGGCGCTGGTGGCGGCGACCATCGCAGCCGCCCGGCTGTGATCCTGGAAGATCGAACAACATGATCGAAGTGCGTTTGCCGATCGAACGGGTTTCGCCGCGTGATGAGTCCGCAATCCTCGCGCTCAACAACGAGCATGCCGCCGAATTGTCGTGGCTCGAACCCGAGCGCCTGTCCTTCCTGCTCGCCGAAGCGTTTTACACGCGCCGCATCGGTACGCTCGAAGCCTTCATCATGACCTTCGACCAGGACGCCAGCTACGACAGCCCGAACTTCCTGTGGTTTCGCCAGCGTTACCCGCGGTTCGTCTATGTCGATCGCGTCGTGGTCGCCGCCGCAGCGCGCGGGCGCGGCCATGCCCGCCGGCTGTACGAGGATCTGTTCGAGCAGGCGTCACGCGCGGGCCAGGCGATCGTCACCTGCGAAGTCAATGCCGAGCCACCCAATCCGGCTTCGGACGCCTTCCATGCCGCACTCGGCTTTGCGGAAGTGGGCGACGCGGTAATCCACGGCGGCAGGAAAGCCGTGCGGTATTATGCAAGACGGATCGCCGGCTGAACGGCGGGCGCCGTACGCCCTACCAATTGCGGTTCAGCCAGGAGCGGGCCGGCTTTTCGATGATGTAGTAGCTGCACAGCGCGCAAGCGAACGCCGCCGCAAGCATCAACCACGGCGAACTGCCTTTTATGTCGACGAATTGATAAAAGGGCTGCTGCCAAAGATAGAGCGAATACGACCACAGCCCCAGCATCGTCATCGGCAGGGACGATAGAAACCCGGTCAGATACCGGCTGCCGAAGTCGAGCGAATTGACGGCGAGTGCCAGCAGCGGCACCGCGACCAGATAGTGGATCGGGGTTGGCACGGCAGCCATGAAAAGGAGCACAGCCAGTACTGAGGCCGCCAGGGCGACATGCGGCCCCTTGAACAGCGCCGGCAGCCTGTCGTCGGCCTTGAGCAGGCATATCACCGCCGACAGCAGGATCGAGGCGATGTGCACGTCGGTGCGCCAATAGGTGCCCTCGTAGCCTATTGCGAGCACCCAGTAGGAGATGGCGCCGTTTGCCATGGCCAGCACCGACAATGCACCGAGCAACATGATGACCCGGGACCGCCCCGAGACGACGACGCTGATCAGCGCCAGGATGATATAGGCGTGCTCTTCGACGCAGAGCGACCAGATATGGTCGAGCGCGCCGGCGCGGGTGACGAGAATTCCGGCATAGTTGTAGGTGAACGTCAGCGCCGTCAGCGCCGCCTTCCACTTGAAGGCGATGAATGTGCCGGACAGGGCAACCATCGCGGCGACGACAAAAATCAGCAGTGCCGGGTAGATGCGGGAGAACCGGCGCTTGAAGAATTTCTTCAGCGGATAGTATTCGACAAACAGGATCTCGGCCATCAGCCGGCCGCTGAGCACGAAGAAGAATTCGACGCCCAGGACGCCGAGATTGATGCCGGGAACGGGGAAGAAATGGCCGATCAGCACCAGCGCGATCGACAGGCCGCGCCAGCCGTCGAGATAGGCAAGCCTGGTTCTTGCCGAGCTATCGGCGACAGGCCTGGACACGACAAGACGCGTCGCGGAGATGTCCGTCATGCCGGTCCCTTCATTGAACCTGCGAAAGGCGGGCTGGAGGCCGCATTCCTCCAGCTATATTGCAGCGCACCAGAGCTTTGTGCAAGTGCGAGATAACGACACGCCCGAAGTACGGGGGCGGACCGAAAGGGGGCTGTCACGTCCGTTCCCCGAAACGGTCGACAGTCTCAGGCGTTGGCGGCAGGCGCTGCGCGCCATGGCCAGCCTAACGGCAAATGGTACATCTCCATCTTGGCCGGCAGAGCAAAATGTACCGGTGATTTCCGCGGCACCGTGCGGCAGGCCTGCTCTTCCGCCATCCAATGCCTTGCCCGTTTGCCCAAATCGGCCGAATGTGCCGGCGACATATCCACTGAACTGAGACAGTGCATGACAGACTTCGTCCTTCCCCTGCCCGCAACCCCGTCGGTGGCCGTGGCCGGCTCGCCGGAGCGTTTTGCCGTGCGCCGGATCTTCTGCGTCGGCCGCAACTACGCCGCTCATGCCCGCGAGCTCGGCAATGACGAGCGCGACCCGCCCTTCTTCTTCACCAAGCCAGGCGACGCAGTGGTCGATGCGGCGGTCGGTTCGGGCACGATTATCCCCTACCCGCCGCTGACCCAAAACCTGCATCACGAAATCGAGCTGGTCGTCGCGATCGGCGGAGCCGGCTTCCGCATCCGGCGCGAGCGCGCGCTGGACCATGTCTGGGGCTACGGCGTCGGCGTCGACCTGACTCGCCGCGACCTTCAGGACGAGGCAAAAAAGGCGGCAAGGCCGTGGGACTGGTCGAAAGCCTTCGACCGTTCAGCGCCCTGCGGCCCGCTGGTTCCGGCGCAAAAATCCGGTCATCCCGACAAGGGCCGCATCTGGCTCGCGGTCGACGGCGAGATCAGGCAGGACGGCGACCTCGCCGAACTGATCTGGCCGGTTCCCGACATCGTCTCGATTTGCAGCGAGGCGCTAGAGCTTAAGCCCGGCGACCTGATCTTCACCGGAACACCGGCTGGCGTCGGCGCCGTCGGGCCGGGCGAAAAGATCACCGGTGGCGTCGACGGCATCGGCGAAATCGAACTGACCATCGGCCAACCGATCCGATGAGCGACATCGTCCTCCATAACTACTACCGCTCCTCGACCTCTTACCGGGTGCGGATCGCGCTGGAGATGAAGGGCCTGTCCTACGACTACGTGCCGCATCATTTGCGCCACGGCGAGCATCTCGAACCCGCCTACCTCGCGGTCAATCCGCAAGGGCTGGTGCCGGCACTGGTCCTGGACGACGGCAGGCTACTGACGCAATCGCTGGCGATCATCGAATATCTCGACGAGACCACGCCTGAGCCACCGCTGCTGCCCACGGATGCGCCTGGCCGCGCCCGCGTCAGGATGCTGGCGCAGATGATCGCCTGCGACATCCATCCGGTGAACAATCTGCGCGTGCTGACCTCGCTGCGCACACTGTTCGGCGCCGGCGACCAGGATGTCGTCAACTGGTTCCGGCACTGGGTCAACGAAGGCTTCCAGCCGCTTGAAAAGATTCTGGCTTCCTCGCCCGAGACCAAGACATTCTGCCATGGCGACACGCCGGGGCTGGCCGACATCTGCCTGGTCGCACAGGTCACCAGCAATGCCCGCTTCGGCGTCGACATGACGCCCTACCCGACAATCTCGCGCATCAATGCCGCCTGCACGGCGCTGCCGGCGTTCCAGAAGGCCGCGCCTGAGAACCAGATCGATGCCGAATAGACCGCAAATCGCAGAAGTCATGAGGAACAGCCGATGAAAGCCGTCGTCTTCGAAAAATTCGGCGAGGCGCCGACGATCCAGACCGTGCCGGATCCGACGCCGGCGCCGGAAGGCGTCGTCATCAAGGTTGAGCCCACCGGCCTCTGCCGCAGCGACTGGCATGGCTGGATGGGGCACGACGACGGTATCCGCCTGCCGCATGTGCCTGGCCACGAGCTTGCCGGCGTCGTGGCCGCGGTGGGCAACCAGGTGACCCGCTGGAAGGGCGGCGAGCGCGTCACTGTGCCGTTTGCCGTCGGCTGCGGCCGCTGCTTCGAATGCACGTCGGGCAACCACCAGGTCTGCGAACATCAGTTCCAGCCCGGCTTCAGCGCCTGGGGTTCGTTCGCCGAATATGTCGCCATCGACCATGCCGACACCAATCTCGTACGCTTGCCCGACGAGATGGAATTCGCCACCGCCGCTAGCCTCGGCTGCCGCTTCGTCACCTCGTTCCGCGCCATCGTCGATCAGGGCCGGGTGACGCCCGGCGAATGGGTTGCCGTGCATGGCTGCGGCGGCGTCGGCCTGTCGGCGATCATGATCGCCAGCGCCATGGGCGCCAATGTCGTCGCCATCGACCTCACGGACGAGAAGCTGGACTTTGCCAAAAAGATCGGCGCGGTGGCGACGATCAACGCGGCAAAGACGCCGAACGTGGTCAAGGCGGTCAAGCAGATCACCAATGGCGGCGCGCATATGTCGATGGACGCGCTCGGCCACCCCACAACCTCTTTCAACTCGATCGCGAACCTGCGCCGTCGCGGCCGCCACGTGCAGGTCGGCCTGATGCTCGGCGACCATGCCAGGCCGCAGATACCGATGGACAAGGTGATCGCATTCGAGCTCGAAATCCGCGGCAGCCACGGCATGCAGGCGTTTCGCTACCAGGCGATGATGGAGATGATCCGTACCGGCAAGCTGAAACCCGAACTGCTGGTCGGCAAGAAGATCAGCCTCGAAGAGGCGCCGGCCGCATTGATGGCGATGGGCGGCTTCGAAGGCATAGGCATCGGCGTGGTGACCAGATTCTAGATCACGCCCTGAGCCTGGATCAGCGAAACGACGCGCAGACCTCCCGCACGCAGGCTCGCAGCCAGCGTTGTGCTGGATCGGCATCGAGTCGCGGATGCCACAGCATCGAAATGGTGACCTCCTCGATATCGACCGGCAACGGGAAGCTGTACATGCCCGTGCGCGCGCCCAGCGTGTGCCGTTCGGGGACGCTGGCGATCAGATCGGAGGCGCGCGCCATGGCGAGCGTGGCCGAGAAGCTGGAAACCATGCACACGATCGTCCGCTGGAGACCGAGCAGTTTCAAGGCCTCGTCGATCGGGCCCTTTTCGCGGCCACGCCGCGAAACGCTGATGTGGCGGCCGGCCGCATAGCGTTCCGGCGTCATTGGGCCCTCGCCCAGGCTGTGACCCGTTCGCACCGCACCGATGAAGCGGTCGCGAAACAGCGCCTGAATGCGCATTTCAGGGTTCGTTTCACTGGCAACCCCGATTTCGAGGTCAACCGCCGCGTCACGCAACGACATGTCGTTCTTGTCGGATTTCGGCGCAAAACGCAGCCGCACGCCAGGTGCATCCGCTTCGACACGGGTCAGAAGACGCGGGGCGAACTCCTCGACGAAACTTTCGTTGGCGCGCAGTGTGAAGACCTTGTCGAGAGCAGGGAGGTCGAGGAGCTTGGCCGGGCGCAGCAGCGCTTCCGCATCCTGAACGACGCGGCCTACCTGTTGCTGCAACTCGAGCGCGCGCGGCGTCGCAACCAGGCCACGGCCGGCCCGGACCAACAATGGGTCGCCTGTCGCCTGGCGCAACCGCGCCAACGTCCGGCTCATCGCCGAGGGACTGAGGCGCAGCCGCCCGGCCGCGCGCGCCACACTGCCCTCGCTCAGCAGCACATCGAGGGCGACAAGCAGATTGAGATCGGGTGACGACATGGAAGGACCGTAGCACAGCTCGGCCGCGATGTGGCGTTTCATGCACGAATAAGATGCAAATACTGCGCCTTCCGCCACATCATGCGAGGGAATAGCGTCCGACAGCTCCGATTGGGGGCTGCCGGCAAAGGAGTTCACCTTGGCATCGACCGCTGAAAAGACCTGGGACGAAGTTGCCCCGGTGAGCGCACGCTCGATCCGATGGGCATTGGCAAGCCTGTCGCTTTCAACGCTGCTGTCGTCGCTCGCCACCAGCATCGCCAGCGTCGGGCTGCCATCGCTGATGCAGGCGTTCGACGCATCGTTCCAGCTCGTGCAATGGGTCGTCCTGGCCTATCTGCTCGCCATCACCACCTTGATCGTCAGCGTCGGGCGGCTCGCCGACATATTCGGCCGCCGACCGCTGTTGCTCGGCGGCATTGCCCTGTTCACCTTCGCATCGGTGCTTTGCGGGCTCGCGCCGACGCTCTGGCTGCTGATCGCCGCACGGGCGGCACAGGGGCTCGGCGCGGCCGTCATGATGGCTCTGACGCTGGCCTTTGTTGCCGACGCGGTTCCCCGGGATAAAACCGGCAGCGCCATGGGCCTGCTCGGCGCCATGTCGGCGATCGGCACCACGCTTGGCCCCTCGCTTGGCGGACTGTTGATTGCCGGCCTCGGCTGGCGCGCGATCTTCCTCATCAATCTGCCGTTGGGGGTGCTGGCCTTTGCGCTTGCCTGGCGCTTCCTGCCGGCCGGAAAAAAGACGCCAGGTCGGCGCGGTTTCGACGGGATCGGCACGGCTTTGCTCGCGCTGACGCTAGCCGCCTATGCGCTTGCCATGACCCTTGGGCGTGGCAGTTTTGGTTCTCTCAATGTCGGCTTGCTGATTGCCGCCACCGTGGCTGGCCTGCTGTTTGTCATTGCGCAGACAAGGGTCCAGAACCCTTTGATCCAGCCTGCGAGGTTCCGCGACCACGCGTTGAACGCAAGCCTCGCCATGAACCTGATCGTCGCCACGGTGATGATGGCGACGCTGGTGGTCGCACCATTCTATCTGTCGCGCGCGCTTGGGCTAGACGCGGCCATGGTCGGGCTGGTTCTGTCGACCGGCCCTCTGGTTACCGCATTGGCGGCGCTGCCGGCCGGACGCCTGGTCGATCGTTTCGGGGCGAGCCGGATGATGATCGTCGGCCTGTTCGATCTCGCTATTGGCACCTTTGGTCTGTCGCGGGCGGAATTCGGTATTGCCGGCTATGTCGTACCAATCATCATCGTCTGCACCGGCTACAGCCTGTTTCAGACCTCCAACAATTCGGCCGTGATGACGGGCGTCGCATCCGACCAGCGTGGCGTCGTCTCCGGCCTGCTCAATCTGTCGCGCAATCTCGGCCTGATCACCGGTGCGTCGGTGATGGGCGCGGTGTTCGCCTTCGCATCGGCTGGGGAAGGCACTGGCTTGGCAGTGTTGGCACCTGCGGCAGCGGCACGAGGGATGCAGGTCACTTTCCAGCTGGCGACGGGCCTGGTGCTGATGGCGCTGATCCTTGCGGTATTTTCAGCCCGCGCCACGGCCGGGCGAACTGATATCGTTGCCAAGCATCCTTGAGGGTTTCCACCCCGTTCGCATGCAACTCCGGCAGCTGGCGCACCTATCTCGCATATCTCTTGGCACCGACGACGCAAAGTACGACGGCGGCGGTGACGGCGATCATGGCGGGACTGACCTGCTCATGCAGCAGCGCTGCCGCCAGCCCGAGGCCGAAGAAGGGCTGCAGCAGTTGCAACTGCCCGACGGCGGCGATGCCGCCTTGCGCCAGGCCGCGATACCAGAACACGAAACCGATCAGCATGCTGAACAGCGAAACATAGGCCAAACCGATCCAGGCGCCCCTGCCGGCACTTTCGAGCGACGGCGGCAAAGTGATGAACGTCAGCGCCAGCATGAGGGGCAGCGACAGCACCAGCGCCCACGAAATCACCTGCCAACCGCCGAGTTTGCGCGACAGCGCCGCTCCTTCGGCATAGCCCAATCCACACACGATGATGGCGGCCAGCATCAAGATGTCGCCGAGCGGCGAGACCGACAGGCCTTGGGTGACTGCGAAACCGGCGACAAGGGCGCTGCCGAGGCACGAGAACAGCCAGAACGCCGGCCTCGGGCGATCACCGCCTCGAACCACACCGAAGATCGCGGTCGCCAACGGCAACAGGCCGACGAAGATGATGGAGTGAGCCGACGTGATGTGCTTGAGCGCCAGCGCCGTCAGCAGGGGAAAGCCGACCACGACGCCAAGCGCCACGATCGCCAGCGGGAACAGATCTCGCCGCTCCGGACGCTTCTGACGAAAAATGAGCAGCAGCGCCAGGCCGAGGATGCCCGCCGAAGCCGCACGGGCGACCGTTACGAACACCGGATCGAAATCCATCACCGCCACGCGCGTCGCCGGAAGCGAACCGCTGAAGATCAGCACGCCTATGAACCCGTTAACCCAGCCACTCGCCGCCCAACTACTCGCCGCCCAACGACTCGCCGCCTTGTTCATTGATGCCCCGCTGATTTCGCCCTCTATCGGGCCGGGCGTATGGCTCCGCCAGAGACAATCAGGTACAGTTTGACAAAACCGTTATGGTAGGGCGAGCAGTACGGATGGATGAGCAGACGACAACAGATGAGGGCAGCCGGACGCTTGTCGAAAGCGTCATGGCGACGATCAGGCACAGGATCGCCGCGCGCAGCCTCACACCGGGAATGCGGCTGCCTTCGATCCGGGCGTTCGCCAAGGCCATGCAGGTTTCCAAATCCACCGTGGTCGAAGCCTATGAGCGTCTTGCGGCGGAAGGCATGATCCGCTCGCGGCCGGGCTCGGGCTTCTATGCCGCCGGACCGCTGGCTCCGCTGTCGCTGGCCGAGATCGGCCCCAGGCTTGACCGTGCTGTCGACCCGCTCTGGGTCTCGCGCCAATCGCTGGAAGCCGGCGACGGCGTCCTGAAACCGGGTTGCGGCTGGTTGCCGGCGTCATGGATGCCCGAGGCCGGATTGCGTCGCGCGCTGCGGACGATGGCCCGCGCCGACGACGCAGCGCTGACCGATTACGGCACGCCGCTCGGCTTGCCGGCGCTACGCCATCTGCTGGCGCGGCGCATGGCCGAGCACGGTATCGAAGCCTCCCCGGACCAGATCATGCTGGCGGAATCGGGCACTCAGGCGATCGACCTGCTGTGCCGGTTCCTGCTCGAACCGGGTGACACGGTGTTGGTCGACGATCCCTGCTACTTCAACTTCCATGCCCTGTTGCGCGCCCATCGGGCCAAGGTGATCAGCGTCCCCTACACGCGCTCGGGTCCGGACATCGAGCTGTTCGCGCAGGCACTGAACGAGCATCGGCCGCGCCTCTACATCACCAATTCGGCGCTCCACAATCCGACCGGCGCCATATTGTCCCCGGTCGTTGCCCATCGGGTGCTGAAGCTCGCCGACCAGTCAGGGCTGACCATCATCGAGGACGATATCTTCGCCGATTTCGAACACACGCCCGCGCCCCGGCTGGCTGCCTTCGACGGCCTCAGCCGGGTCATCCACATCGGAAGCTTTTCCAAGACGCTGTCGGCATCGGTGCGCTGCGGCTTCATCGCCGCTCCTCGCGACTGGATGGAAGGATTGACCGATCTCAAGATCGCCACGTCGTTCGGCAGCGGTCGGCTTGCATCCGAACTGGTACTGACGCTGCTGAAGGATGGCCTCTATCGCAAGCACGTGGACCTGCTGCGCGCGCGGCTTTCGCGCGCAATGGAGGAAACCAGCACCCGCCTGAGGGCGATCGGCATCGTGCCATGGATAGATCAGCCGGCCGGCATGTTTCTGTGGTGCAGGCTGCCGGAGGGGATAGATGCCGCGGATGTCGCCCGCCATGCCCTGTCGGCCAACGTCGTGCTCGCGCCCGGCAATGCGTTCAGCCTGTCCCGGTCGGCCAGCCGTTACATGCGCTTCAACGTCGCCCAATCGGGAGACGACCGGGTTTTCAGGGCGCTTGAACAGGCGATGTCGCGTTGATTGCGCTGCCGCAAAACTGAGGCTGAACTCTCAGGCCCCTGCCCGCTTGCGGCGTGCATAAAGCATGACGAGCGTCTCGGCGGTCAGCGCCGGCCTCTGCTCGCCTTCGATCTCGACCGTATTGGCGGCCTTCATCAGATATTGCCCCGGACCTTTGTCTTCCATCGACAACAGCGTGGTGCGCAGCCTGATTCGCGAGCCGACCCTGACCGGCGCCACGAAGCGCACTTTGTCGAAACCGTAGTTGAACGCGGCCTGCGTGTTTTCGGGTACGATCCCCATCTCGAGCGCCAGCGCGCCGATGATGGACAGAGTCAGATAGCCATGCGCGATCGTGGTGCGGAACGGGCTTTGCCGCTTCGCCCGCTCGGGATCGACATGGATCCATTGATGATCGCCCGTGCATTCGGCAAACTGGTCGATGCGGTGCTGATCGACCAGCGTCCAGTCCGAAACGCCCAACTCCTGCCCGGCCATCGCCCTGAGTTGCTCGAAGGTCGGCGGCGTCCTCGGCCGTATCTGCGTCATTCCTGCTTTCCCGATCGCTTGCCTGTTCCGGACCACGACGGGCCGCCCCTGTCAATTCGCCAGTGCGATTCCAGCCCATAATCTTCGGCCGCGAACCGCCGGTCTTCGCCGCCGGCAAGCGTGCTGCCGGGGAACAGCTTACCTCTTGTCGTGGCCGGCGCGGATCTCCTCCATCGCCTCCTTGATGCGGCTGCGCAGGATTTCGATCGATTCGGTGCCGGACGCCCTCGCCAGTTCGGTCATCTCGCCGGCATTCTTCAGCGCGGTCTCGAAGGATTTCCTGGCGAACGCCGCCTGCTTCTGCATCATTTCCTGCGGATTGCCGGGCGCTCTGTAGCTTTGTGCCATGTCGGTGATTTCGCGCAGTGTGTCCTGCAGCATCTCGCGTTGCCTTGACAACAGCGCCGACGCTCCGGCGGCACTCGCCCGTGCCGACTTCTCCAGCGCTTCCAAGTTCCTGGCGTGGTGGGCGAGGATCGCCTCGACATCGACATTCGGCAGCTTCAGGTCGCGGCCGAACTTGCCGAATATGTCGATGAAGGACTCGGACTCCGGTCGTTTTGCCATGCTGGTTCTCTCCCCCTGTTGCCGCCAACGCCGCCACTGCACGGAAGATAGTGCAGCGAAGCTCAGCGGTCCATTCGGACGAGTCAGCCGACAAGAAACAGCCGTTCGGCAGTGTAGAGCACGAGGCCGGCAAGGCCACCGATGATCATGCCGTTGAAGCGGATATATTGCAGGTCCTTGCCGATGTTCATTTCGATAAGCCTTGTCAGTTGCGCGAGGTCCCAGCGCTTGACCTGGTCGGCGATGAACTTCGACACGCCGCTCTTCTGGCTTTCGACGAAGGAGGCCAGCGCCACGATGAAGCCCTGGTTCATGTCGGCCCTGATCTGCGCGTCGTCGGCAAGATGGCGGCCGACCTCGACGAACATGGTGGCGAGATGGTCGCGGATCATCGAATTGGGCGCCTTGGCGTCCTGTTCGATGAACAGCCGCAGGCTGTCCCACATATCGCCGGCCAGCGCACTGAGCTCCGGCCGGGCAAGGAAATCGCGCTTCAGCTTTTCGGCGCGCCTGGCATATTGTTTGGATGTCCTCAACCGCTCGACGAAGGTTTCGACGAAAAGGTCGAATTCGGCTCGCATCGGGTGGTGCGGATCGGCGCGCACCTCATCGAGCAGCGAGCCGGCCGACGCAACGATCTTCTTCAACAGATAGGCGTCGGCGCGAAACAGGTTGAACAGCGACGGCAGTTCCTCGCGGATCTTCTCGCGCATCGTCGCCAGCGCCTGCTCGTCGCTCAGGAAGCGGCCGACCACCTTGGTGAACTCGTCGAATAATTTCTGGTGGCGACGATCATCAGTCAGCGCCGACAGCAGCTCGGCGGCGAGCGGCGCCAGCGGCACCTTTTCGATCTGCTCCAGCATACGGCTGGTGACGAAGCCGCGCAGTCCGGATTGCTCGACCGCCGCCAGCGTCTGCGGCACCAGCCGGCCGACGAAGCGCGACAAATCGGCGGCGCGGTTCGGGTCGGCCAGCCAGTCCGCGACCAGCGCGGAAAAGTCGACCTCGGCGAGCTTTTCGCGCACCGGTTCCGGCGCCAGGAAATTCACCTCGATGAAGCGGCCGAGATTGTCGGCGATGCGATTCTGGTTTTCCGGGATGATGGCCGTATGCGGGATCGGCAGGCCAAGCGGCCGCCGAAACAGCGCCACCACCGCATACCAGTCGGCCAGCCCGCCGATCGTCGCCGCCTCGGCGAAAGCGGCGACGAAGCCCAGCCATGCATGCCGGCTCTCGAGCGATTTCGCCACCGCGAAGATCAGCACGCAAAACGCGAGTGCTGCGGCGGCGACGAACTTGGTGCGCCTGAGCGCCGAAAGCTTGGCGTCGGCATCGGCGTCGAACCGGACGGACGCGACGGATGCAAATGCCGGGGCTGGTCGTGACATGATGGGCCGCTCCTGATCGTGTATGCGAACTTATCTAGTGCCGCCTGCCCTAGAAAGCGCGCCGCTGGTTCCGGTGCGCGCAATCGTGCACGCAAACTTGACGCCGGAATTCATCTATTATGCAGCGCCAGTCTGGAATTGTTCCAAACTATAGGCCATATTGACGCCAACCACTGTTATGTGAGGACACAATGCGGCTTACCCGTCAGACCAACTACGCCATGCGCATTCTGATGTATTGCGCCGCCAACACAGAGCGGTTGAGCCGCATCCCCGAGATCGCCGCCGCCTATTCGGTATCGGAACTTTTCCTGTTCAAGATCCTGCAGCCGCTGGTCGAAAACGGCCTGATCGAAACGGTGCGCGGCAGGAATGGCGGCGTCAGGCTCGGCCGCGCGGCCGAATCAATCAGCCTGTTCGATGTCGTGCGGGTAACGGAGGAAAGCTTTGCCATGGCCGAGTGCTTCGAGAACGACGCCGCCGAATGTCCGCTGGTTGACAGCTGCGCGCTGAATTCGGCATTGCGCGAAGCGCTCAACGCCTTCTTCGCCGTGCTGTCGCGCTACACGATCGCTGACCTAGTGGCGGCGCGCCCGAATGTGCGCCACCTGCTCGGCATCGACATGCTGGTGCAAAGGGCGCCGGCCGCCTGATTCTGGTCGCATCTCAGTTGGTGAGGTCTGTTGAGAGTCAGGTCAGGCCGAGCCGGAGTCGAAGACGGGCGCGAAGCGACCAAAATGGCGGGTTCCGAGAACCGGAACGGAGCGTACGTTTGGGTACGTGAGTACCGGCCTGCGCCGGCCATAGCGTTAACTGCCGCACCTCTCATGAATGCTTCGGCCGGCGAAGGCCGGAAGCGCAGGAAACCGCCATTTGCAGGCCGGCATCACCTGGATATCAACAGACCGACTGCGGCAATACGAACGGCATGTTTGCGGCCGGCAACACGCCGACCTTCAGCCGGCAATCGAAGACCTTTTCGATCAGCTCGTCGCTGAGCACCTGTTGCGGCGAACCTGTCGCGGCGAGCCTGCCGCGATGCATGACGAAAATCCGGTCGGCATACATCGCCGTCAAATTGAGGTCGTGCAGGATGGCGACCACGCCGCCTCCCCGTCTGGCGAAATCGCGCGCGATGTCCATGATGATCAGCTGGTGCTTGATATCGAGGCTGGACACCGGCTCATCGAGGAACAAATAGCGCGGCTTGCCATCGAGCACCGGCGCCCAGACCTGGCAGAGTACGCGGGCAAGCTGCACGCGCTGCTGCTCGCCGCCGGACAGCTCCTGGTAGAAGCGGCCGGCAAAACCGTCGAGGTCGACGCGAGCCAGCGCCCGTTCGGGCAGGCGCTGGTCCTCGCCGGGCAACGCGCCGGAGCGCCCGCCGACCAGGCCTAGCCTGACGATCTCACGCACGGTGAACGGAAACGACAGCGTCGTCGCCTGCGGCAGCACCGCACGGACCGTCGCCGCATCGACCGGCTTCATCGCCGATAGATTGCGGCCGTTGACGGTGACCTCTCCCGAATAGCCAAGATCGCCGGACAGTGCTCTGAGGAAGGTCGTCTTGCCCGAACCGTTGGGGCCGACGATGGCCGCGATTTCGCCGGGCCGCGCCTCGAAATCGACATTGGCGACAATGCGCTTGCCGCCAATCGCCACCGAGACATCGCGCGCTTCGATCATAGGCAAAGTCTCACAAGTCGATGACGCCGCGCTTGCGCAGCAGGATCCACAGGAAGAACGGCGCACCGGCGACCGCGGTGACGATGCCGATCGGCAATTCGGCCGGGGCAACGATGGTGCGGGCGACGGCGTCGGCCAACAGCAGCAGCGCGGCACCAAGCAGTGCCGATGCCGGCAGCAAATAGCGGTTGTCGGGGCCGATCAGCAGGCGCAGCAAATGCGGCACGACGATGCCGACGAAGCCGATGCCGCCGCTGACGGCGACCGACGCGCCGACCGCTGCCGAGACGCCGACAATCGCGGAGTATTTCAGCCGCTGCACCGGAATGCCGAGATGGCCGGCCGTGGCCTCGCCGAGCGCCAGCGCGTTGAGGCCGCGCGCCAGGAACGGCATTGCCGCCAGCGCCAGCACGATGACCGGCCCGACCGAGCCGATCTTCTGCCACGTTGCGCCGCCCAGCGAGCCGAGCTGCCAGAAGGTCAGGTCGCGCAATTGCCGGTCGTCGGCCATGAAGATCAGGATGCCGGTCAGCGCCATGGCAAGCGCGGCCAGCGCGATGCCGGCGAGCAGCATGGTGGCGACGGAGGTCTGGCCTTGCCGTGTCGCGACCCGATAGAGCAGCAATGTCGTAGCCAGCCCGCCGCAGAACGCAGCCAGCGGCAAAGCCATCGTGCCGAGCGCCGAAGTCAGCGGCGCCAGCATGGTCGAGCCAAGCACGATGACGGCGACCGCACCGAGGCTCGATCCGGCCGAAACGCCGATCAGGCCGGGGTCGGCCAGCGGATTGCGGAACAACCCCTGCATGACGGCACCGGAGACTGCAAGCGATGCGCCGATCAGCACGCCCAGAACAACGCGCGGCAGACGGATGTCATGGATGATCAGGCGGTCGCGGGCGCTCAATGCCGCGTCGCCGGGCAACGCGCCGAACAGCCAATCATGCATGACGCCGATGGCCGAGGCATCGGATGCGCCGGAGGTCAGCGACAACAGCACGGCGATAGCCAGCCCGACGCAGAGCAGCACGATGACGAGGCGGGCGCGCCGCGAACGATCACCCTCGGCTGCCGTCGCCATAATGCCCGCCGCACCGGCGATCGAATGATCGGCCATCGCGCTCAATCCGTGACCTGGCCGCCATAGAGCGAGACGGCGAGGTCGTGGATGGCGTCGGCCGTGCGCGGGCCGAAGCCGAGCAGGTAGCCGCCGTCCATGCGGATCAGCCTGCGGGCGGCACCCGCCGGCGTCGAAGCCACGGCAGGGTTCGAAAACAATTCGTCATCCGCGGTGCCCGGTCCGGCATTGTTCATCATCAGGATCACGTCGGGCCTGGCGGTGATGACTGCCTCGTCCGACAATTGCTTGTAGCCGGCAAAGCCGTCGATGGCGTTGATGCCGCCCGAAAGCTTGATGATGCCGTCGGCGGCGGTGTCGCTGCCGGCGGCAAGCAGCTTGCCGCCCTGCATCGACAGCACGAACAGGACGCGCTTGCGATCCTTGATCGAGGCGGTCTGCTTTTCGGCTGCCTTCAGCTTGGCGTCTATCTGGGCCGCCAGCGCATCGGCCTTGGCCTCGGTGCCAAGCGCCTTGCCGACGATGTGGATCTTTTCGAGAATGCCTTGATTATCATAGCGCTCGGTCACCTCGATGAACGGGATGCTTGATTTCTTCAAGACGTCGACGGCTTCCTTCGGTCCGCTGCCGCCCAGGGCCAATATGCCCGACGGCTTGACCGACAGCACACCCTCCGGCGACAGCTGGCGCATGTAGCCGACATCCGGCAGTTCCACCGCCGCTTGCGGATAGCGGCTGGTCGAATCGCGTGCGACAAGACGATCCTGTTCACCGAGCGCGTAGACGATCTCGGTGATCGAGCCACCAATAGCCACGATCCTCGAGCGATCGGCGAAAGTCGCGATGCCCTCAGCGGTTTGAGCCGTTATCAGCGCGGCGAAGGCCAGGAAAACGGCGGCCGCAGGACCAAGCGCCGACCTGGAGACCGATGCCAGCCTGGAGACAAGAACCATCGTCGTTTTCCTCAGGCTGCGGTCGGGCTTGGGATACGCGGCAGGTTTTCGGCCAGAAAGCGCCAGTCGTCGCGCTCGCTTTCGCCTTCATGCCGCTTACCGAAGAACTGGATGATCATCTTGCCGTCGGCGCCATAGACTTCGAGCGACGTGACATGGCCGTCCCTGGTCGGCTTGCGCACGGCCCAGACCTCATCGATGTGGTCGGTCCGCAGGTGCAGATGGAAGGTCTCGTCGAGCACGTTGAGCCATGGTCCCATCGGCTTGATCGAGGCGACGGGGCCGGAATGGATCTGGATGCAGCCGCGATTGCCGACAAAGCACATGATCGGCATGGCGCCGGCAGCGGCGTGGTTGAACATGGCGTTCACTGCATCCTTGTCGACCAGCCAGGCGTAGTCCTGGCCGACCATGCGCACCGCCTGTCGGCGGCTGATCTTCAGTGTCTTCAGCATGCCGAAGAACTGGTGCACGTCGGTCAGCCGGCTCCAGCGGTCGCGCAGATCGTCGATGCTCGCCGAATTGTCCGCAGTCTCGGTCTCGTCAGCCGTGCCCGCTGAAATCGCCACCGTCGGCTCCTGGTTCGGCGATTCCAGCCCGGCCACCAGTTTCTGATAGGCGTAGAGGTTGGAGGCTGGCCTGAGATGCACCTTGTGTACCGCCTCGCCTGCGGTGTCGAAGAACTGCAGGCTGCGGCGGATGTCGGCGCCGTCGCGCTTTTCCACGGCAAAGCCGTGTGCCCAGACTTTTGGGAAAATGCGCAGGTCGATATTGTCACCGAGCACCATGGCATTGTGATTGCCGGTGACGACCTTGTCGTAGACGCCGATCTTCTCGTGCACCGCGCTTTCGTTGCGGGTCAGCGCCATCACCTCACCGACAGCTTCGAGGCCAGTCAAAAGGTCGTTGACACGCGGCTCGACGCGCACGACGCCGTCGCCGCAATGCGCGGCGACCAGTTCGGCCTCCGAAATACCGAGCTGGGCGGCGAGGTCGCGCTCGCGCATTTTCGGATTGTCTGCCCGTGCCCGCCGGATCTCGTGCGGGGCGGGTTTTACGCGCTGGTCCATTTCTGCCACCTACTTGTTGAGGATGAGCTTGCCCTGCCGGGTGATCTTCAGCCGGTACAGCGCACCATGATGCTCGATGCCGATCTCGTGCTCGCCCTGGAACAGCGTGTTGCTGGACAGCGTTCTCACGGCCGATTGGACCCGGTCGAAACGGACGGAATTTTCGTCGGAACGGCGGACGCGATAGCGAAAGTCGCTGGGATTGTGCGTGTTCATGGGTTCGATCCCTTTCCTGTGCCTGGCATCTGGCTCGGGGCCTGCGTGAAATGCCGATTCAATTCTTGACTCGAATGATCATGTTATCTAGCTGTGCAATACCGGAGTAAATGAGTCAACATTTGAGACGCCGGACGCGATGAAAAATGCCAGCGAGCCCCAAGCCAGCCAGCATCGAACATGGATTCTTGGAGTTGCAGCATGGGGTTGGCGAATTGGGGACGGCTGGCGGGCAGCGGCCTGACACATTGTTCTATGACAAGCAAAATGGCCGCGTTGCTGGCCGGCGCGGCGGCGATCCCGCTGCTCGCCACACCGGCCGGCGCCCAGCAGGCCGCCCAAGCGGCAGCCGACCAGCAGCAGACTGACCCGTCTCAACAGCCCGAAAAGGTAAAGCCGGCCCCGGCGGGTACCACACTGCTCGACAAGATCCTGATCCTCAGCCGTACCGGCGAGACGGCGATCGAGTCGCTTGCTTCAGCCAGCCATGTCGACGAGGAACAGCTCGAGCGCCGCATGGCGACGACGCCCAACGAAATGCTGTTCGGTGTGCCGGGTGTCGCCGTCCAGGCCGACACAAGGCGTGTCAGTTCCAGCATCAACATCCGCGGCCTGCAGGACTTCGGCCGCGTCTCCGTCATCGTCGACGGCGCCCGCCAGAATTTCCAGCGCTCGGATCATGGCACGCAATCGACCTTCTACATCGATCCCGAATTGATCAAATCCGTCGATGTGATCCGCGGTCCGGTCGCCAACACCTATGGCTCCGGGGCGATCGGCGGCGTCGTATTTTTCGACACCAAGGATGCGCAGGATTTCCTCAAGCCCGACGAGACCTGGGCGGCATCCGCGACCGGGCGCTACCAAACCAACGGCGAAGGCTGGACCACCAGCGCCACCGGCGCCTATCGGATCAACGAGAACTGGGACGTGCTCGGCAATATCGTCTACCGCGACTATGACGACTACAAGCATGGCGGCGGCGACACTGTGGCGGGCACTGGCTTCGACGTCTTGAGCGGCCTCCTCAAGACGACCATCCGCCCCAGCGAAAACAGCGAGCTGAAGCTGGGCTGGATCGGCTCGAACGACGGATGGACCGAGACCAGCGGAAGCGTGCCGGTGAACGACGCCGACCTGAAGGCGAATACGTTCACGGCCCGCTACAACATCACCGACGAAGACAAGAGCTGGCTCGACCTCCACATCAACGCATCCTACAACAAGACCAAGCTCGATCTGACGACCCTTGTGGCGCAAAACCGGTTTGATCCGGTCACCGGTCTGCCCGTGGTTTTGCCGGCGGGTTCGAAATCGACGTTCGACATCGGCACCTCCGGCATCGACATTTGGAACACGTCGAGATTCGAGACCGTCGGCATTGCGCATGAGCTGACCTATGGCGGTGACTGGGTTGGCGACGATGTCGAGACAGGCGGCACGGCGGGCGGCGACAGCTTCTATACGCCCTCGGGCAACAGGAACGTCTCCGGCGCTTACGTTCAGGACAAGCTCACCTGGGACCGGCTCGAGATCATCGCCGGGCTGCGCTACGACAGCTACAAGCTTGACAGCGATGTCGGCGAAACCTCTGGCGACCGGCTGTCGCCACGCATCACAGTGGGCATTTCGCCCTTCGAGAGCGCCAGCCTTTCCGGGCTGCAATTCTACGGCACCTACGCTGAAGGCTATCGTTCTCCGTCGCTGTCGGAGACCCTGATCAGCGGCAACCATCCAGCCGGCGTCAGCTTCCCGTTCCTCCCCAATCCCAATCTCAAGCCCGAAACCGGCAAGACCGTGGAGTTTGGCGTCAATTACAGCACCAACGGCGTCATTGAGGCTGATGACGCGCTGCGGCTGAAGGCGGCCTATTTCAACAACAACGTCGACGATTACATAGACGGCGTGACGCTCTCGCCGTTCGACCCGACCAGCGGCTGCCCGTTCGGCCCGGGCATCCCGATCTGCTTCCAGTATCAGAACTTCGCCAAGGCCAATATCCACGGTTTCGAGATGGAGGGCGTCTATGATGCCGCCTGGGGCTTTGCCGGGCTTTCGGCGTCGTTCACCGACGGCCATACGATTTCCTATGAAGGCGAACGGGCGGACCTTGTCACCGTCCCTTCCTCCCAGGTCACCGGGCAACTCGGCTTTCGCTTCCTCGAGGACAGGCTGACCGTCGGCGGCGAGGTGCAATACAACGGCAAGCCGCAAGGCAACGCCGTCGCCAAGGACTACACGCTGGTCAATGCCTTCGCCAGCTACCAGGCAACCGACAATTTCAAGGTCGATTTCCGCGCCGACAATCTGTTCGACGTCAAATACGCCAACCCGCTGAACGCATCGACCACCAGTGTTGTCTACGAGCCAGGCGTCACCCTGAAGCTGGCGGCGACCATGAGGTTTGGAGGCTGAGACAATGAAAGGCATGACGGCATCCCTTCGTCTGTTCGCCGCGGTGCTGGCAATATTGCTTGCGGCGGCTCCAGCGTGGACACAACAGCAAGCACCGGCGCTGATCCTCGAGCTCAACGGCGCGCAGCCCTCCGACAAGGGCTGCCGCCTGACCTTCGTGGTCACCAACAATCTCGGCGCCGACCTTTCCAAGGCGGCATTCGAGATCGCATTGTTCAACGAGGCCGGCGTCGTCGAGCGGCTGACCGTGCTCGACTTCAAGGAGCTGCCGGCAGGCAAGACCAAGGTGACGCGTTTCGATCTTGCCGGCACGGATTGCGGCAAGGTCAGCCGCGTGTTGATCAACAGCGCCACGGAATGCGCCGGCGCCGAGCCGAATGCCTGCATGCGCGGGCTGAAGACGCAGACCAGGACCGGCATCGCCTTCGGGGTCTGAATTTTGGGACCGGAACCCGCATTCGCACGAAACGCCGTGGCGTGGCCACTAGCCGGTTTCCTGCCGCCGGAGCCGGACGATCCGGACTTCGCCATCCCGCGCGAGGCGCTGCGTGTTTCGCTGCGCGACAGGCCGGAAGACAGTTACATCGCCGATGCCGACGGCGACTTGCCGACGGTGCCTGCGGAGCCATTGCGGCAGGCACGACAGACGCGGCGCCGCCGCAACTGGACGGTGGCGATCGCCTGCTCTTGCGCATTCCACGTAGCCGTGGCGCTGGCCTTTCTCACGCTGCCGGACGACCGGCCAAGCATCGAAGGTGCCGACCAGCAAGGCGAAATGCTGCTCGGCGCCGACCCGCAGCAGGCGGCCGGCGATGTCGGAGACGATCCGGAAGTGGCCAACGTGACGATGGTGACCATGCTGGACGCCAAGCCGGTCGAAACGGTCGAGGCGCAGGCGGCCGCGGCAGAGGAGACGCTCCAGCCGGTCACTGACGCGGCCGAAGCATCGGGAACAGAAGTGGTCGAGCCGGTCAGCGAGGCCGCCACGGAAATCGCTGCCGTTGCCGACCGGGCCGAGCCTGCGCAACCTGTCCAGCCCGCGCGCCAGGACCCGTCGCCCGACGTTCTTGCAACCGACAGGCTGGTGCCTGCCGACGACAATGCCGTGCCGCCGCCAGTCAGCGCGGTCGAAACGGCCGAACCTGCCGAGACGAGTGCGCCGGCACCAACCGACCCGGCGCCGGCGGAAACAGTTCAGACGACCGAGACAGTCGGCGCGGCGGAAGAACCGAAGCCGGACAGGCCGGAGCCCAGGCAGCCGAAGAAGGCAACCGCAAAGAACAAGCCGGCCAGGAAGGCCGAACCAAACGAGCCTGAAAAGCCGGCCCTGCGCAAGAAGGCGGGCAAGGCTGCGGCCAAAGCCGACACCAAGAAGAAAAAAGCCGGCTCCGGCGGCCGTGACGAAACGGATGTCGCGCGCGGCATGGCCGACGGGAGGAAGGACGGCAAGATCCTGACCGCCAGCAGAGGCGGCAAATCAGGCATCGGCAATGCAGCCGTCACGAACTATCCCGGCAAGATCAGGTCAAAACTGGTGCGGGCCTTCAATTCGACACGCACACGCGCCACCGGCACAGCAACCGTTGCCTTTACCGTCGGCTCGAATGGCAGCGTCCGGTCAGCCAGGCTGACGGGCAGTTCGGGTGTTGCCGCGCTGGACAAAGCCGCACTCGACGCAGTCCGCCGGGCTTCTCCGTTTCCTCCCATTCCGGAAGGAGCCGGTCGCTCGGCTTGGCAGTTCGAAGTGCCGCTCGCTATCAGGTAATGATCGTCCTCATGCGGATACCAAAGTCGGCGCCACCCCTGCCCCGCGATGCGCGAACCCTGGCGAAACCTACGCAGCGGCCAGCAGGCTGGCATTGCCGCCCGCCGCCGTGGTGTCGACGCAGACGGCGCGCTCGTGGGCGTAGGCGGCCGGATAATAGACTTCGCTGATCAGCGGCACGATCGGGCCGGCGCGCTCGGCGATGACCTTGCGCACGATGCGCGCGGCCTCGGGCGTGCCGGAAAAGGCCACGACATCGACCCGCAGCGAGCGCGCTTCGACCGGGTCCGGCCGGCCGTCGATGGCCGCCAGCGGCAGGCCCTTGCCGGTCAGCGCCGACAGCGCTGCCGGCGCGCCGGGTGCGACGGCGAGCACGGCATTGCCGGCGGCCAGCGCCTGGATCGTCTGCGCAAGCAGCGTATCCGCGTCGGGACCCAGACACAGCACGCGCCCGCGCGGCGACAGCGACAGCGTGTTGGCCTCGCCGGTCGGCCCGGGCAGGTCGACCTGGCCGAAATCGATGGCGGCGGCAGTGCCGATAGCCGCGGCACCCTTGCCGCGTAGATGTTTCCTCAGGATGGCGACGCGATCCGGCCGCGTCGACCAGCCGCCAAAGGCCGGGTCCGGCAGATTGTCGGCGAGCTCGGTCGCAGTCACCTTGCGGCCTTCGGCAAGATGGGTGCCGGCCTCCGGTCCCTTGCGGAAGCGCCGGAGATAATGTGGCCCGCCGGCCTTCGGCCCGGTGCCGGAAAGGCTCTCGCCGCCGAACGGCTGCGCGCCGACGACGGCGCCGATCTGGTTGCGGTTGACGTAGATGTTGCCGGCATGGATGCCATCGACGAAATGCTGGGCGCGGCCTTCGATGCGGGTGTGCAGGCCGAAGGTCAGGCCATAGCCCTTGCGGTTGATCGCCGCGATCACCGCATCAATCTCGTCGGCATCGAAGGTGGCGACATGCAGCACCGGCCCGAACACCTCGCGCTCCAACTCCTCGATGCCCTTGACCCGAAAGACGTGCGGCGCAACGAAGCGGCCGTCCTTCGGCGCTTCGAGCTTGGCGATCAGCCGGCCCTGCAGGCCCATTTTGGTGCAATAGTCACGGATCGACGCTTGCGCCTCGTCATCGATGACCGGACCGATATCGGTCGATATCCGCCACGGGTCGCCGAGGCTGAGCGCTTCCATCGCGCCTTTCAGCATCTCAAGCATCTTCTTCTCGACGTCCTTCTGCACATAGAGAATGCGCAATGCCGAGCAGCGCTGGCCGGCGCTCTGGAAGGCGGAGGCCAGGATGTCGCGCACCGCCTGTTCGGGCAGCGCAGTGGAATCGACAATCATGGCGTTCAGGCCGCCGGTCTCGGCGATCAGCATGGCGTCGGGCGCGGCGGTGTCGGCGAGCTGCTTTTCGATCAGCTTGGCGACCTCGGTCGAGCCGGTGAAGCAGACGCCGGCAATGCGCGGGTCAGCGGTCAGCGGGCCGCCGACCGAGGGGCCGTCGCCGGGCAGAAGCTGGATGACATCCTCCGGCACGCCGGCCTCGCGCAGCAACTGGACAGCGCGGAAAGCGATCAGCGGCGTCTGTTCGGCCGGCTTGGCGATCACCGAATTACCGGTGACGAGTGCCGCCGCGATCTGCCCGGTGAAGATGGCGAGCGGAAAATTCCACGGCGAGATGCAGGCGATGGCGCCGCGCGCCTCGGTGCCCGCCTCGGCATTGGCGGCCTCAGCCGCATAGTAGCGCAGGAAATCGACCGCCTCGCGCACTTCGGCGACGCCGTCGGCGAGCGATTTGCCGGCCTCGCGGGCGGCGAGTGCAAAGAACTCGACGGCGTTTGCTTCGTAGAGATCGGCCGCCCGGTTGAGGATGGCAGCGCGCTCGGCGACCGGCCGTCTTGCCCATGCCGGTTGTGCCTCGACGGCGATGCGCACGGCGGTCTCGACCTGCTTGGCGCCGGCCTCGCTGACCGTGCCGACCACTTCCGAAGGTTTTGCCGGATTGACGACCGGACGCTGCTTGCCGTAGCCGGCCGCGCGGCTGACCGGCTTGGCGTGCCAGCGCTCCGGCCCGGCGAACTCGGCCCTCGCCTTGTCGATCGCAGCCAGCGTCAGCGTGTCGGTGATATCGAAGCCCTTGGAGTTGCGCCGGCCGGGACCGAAGATCGCCGACGGCGGCACGATCGCTGGATTGGCGGCGGGACCTTGTTTCTCCACCGTTTCGAGCGGGTCGCGGGCAATGTCCTCGGGCTCGACTTCCTCGTCGGTGAGCTGGTGGACAAAGGAGGAATTGGCGCCGTTTTCGAGCAGCCGGCGGACCAGATAGGCGAGCAGGTCGGAATGAGCACCGACCGGCGCATAGATGCGGCAGCGCGTGCCTTCGGCCCGCCGCACCGTCTCATGCAGCGCCTCGCCCATGCCATGCAGCCGCTGGAACTCGAACGTATCGCGCTCCGTCGTCATCGACAGAATCGCGGCGACGGTGTGGGCGTTGTGGGTGGCGAATTGCGGATAGATGCGGTCGGTCATCGCCAACAGCTTCTTGGCGCAGGCCAGGTAGGAGACGTCGGTGTTGGCCTTGCGGGTAAAAACCGGATAGCCGTCGAGCCCGAGCGTCTGCGCCCGCTTGATCTCGGTGTCCCAATAGGCACCCTTGACCAGCCGCACCATGATGCTGCGGTCGTATTTCCTCGCCAGCTCGTAGAGCCAGTCGATGACGAAGGCCGCGCGCGGGCCATAGGCCTGCACGACGACGCCAAAACCGTTCCAGCCGGCAAGCTCCGGTTCGGCCAGCACCCGCTCGATGACGTCGAGCGACAAATCGAGGCGGTCGGCTTCCTCGGCGTCGATGTTGAGGCCCATGCGTGAATGGCGCGCCGCCAGCGCCAGCGACAACAGCCGCTCGGCCATGACGGGCAGCATCTTTTCCTTCTGCGTCACTTCATAACGCGGATGCAGCGCAGACAGTTTTACCGAGATGCCGTGGTTCTGGCGGATGTCGGGGCCGTTGGCGCCGGCATCGAGCGAAGAGATGGCATCGGCATATGCCTTGAGGTAGCGCAGCGCGTCGGCCTCGGTGCGGGCCGCCTCGCCCAGCATGTCGAAAGAATAGAGATGGCCCTTCTGCGTCATCGGTCGGCCGCGCCTGACCGCCTCGGCAATGGTGCGGCCGAGCACGAATTGCTCGCCCATTTCGCGCATGGCGGCGGCGACGGCCTTGCGGATGACCGGCTCGCCAAGCCGGCGCACCATGGCGCGCAGCGTGCCTTCGATGCCGCCCTCGCCCTCGTCGAGCACGCGGCCGGTCAGCATCAGCGCCCAGGTCGACGCATTGATGAAGATCGAGCTCGAGCCGCCCGCATGCGCCGACCAGTCGTGCGGCGCGATCTTGTCGGCGATAAGGTCGTCCATCGTCTCGGTGTCTGGCACCCGCAGCAGCGCCTCGGCCAGGCACATCAGCGCCACGCCCTCCTTGGTCGACAGGCCATAGGCGGACAGGAACACCTCCATCAGCCGCGGATCGGACGAGCCGCGCACCGCCCGCACCAGATCGGCGGCACGCGCCGAAATCGCCTTGCGGTCTTGCGCGGACAGCCCGGCCGCCTCGGCCAGCCGCTTCACCGCCTGGTCTTCGTCGGGCAAATAATTGGCACGGATCTGCTGGCGGATGGTGTCGAGCGCTGGCATGGCGGTCCTGTAGAGCGAGCATAAGTGAGCGGGCCGGCGGTTACCGGACCGAACGGCGCAAGCTAACATAAGTAGGGATTGCAGTCGGTCCAAAGAAGTCGACAAGACAGATCGATCGATCTATCATTAGGACTGATCACCTCCAATTTCGACCAGGAATCCAGTGACAGAAGACCAATTGGACCGGATCGACAGGAACATCCTGTCGGCTCTGGGCAGCAATGGCCGGCTTTCCATGTCGGAACTGGCGGCGAAAGTCGGCCTGTCGAAGACGCCGGTGCAGGCACGAGTCAAACGGCTGGAGAAGGACGGCTTCATCAGGGGCTACCAGGCGATCATCGACCGTGAGCGCATGGGCGAAGGCCATGTCGCCTTCGTCCAGGTGAAACTGTCCGACACCCGCTCGGCCGCGCTCGACGCCTTCAACCGCGCCGTGCAGGCGGTGCCGGAGATCGAGCAGTGCCACATGATGGCATCGAGCTTCGACTATCTGCTGAAGGTCCGCACCACCGACATCGCCGCCTACCGCCGCGTGCTTGGCGAGCGCATCTCCGCCCTGCCGCACGTTGCCCAGACCTCGACGTTTGTCGCGATGGAGACGGTGAAGGATCGGTAGGAGAGCGCTGTTGTTGTCCCGCCACCCTCAGTCCGCCAGTGTCTTCAGGAACGCCACCAACGCCGCGCGCTCGCGGTCCGAAAGCTGCAGCGGGTGGATCTCGGATGTGCCCTCGACGCTTGCCGGTGCCTTCGAATAATGCGCCACCACCTCGTCGAGCGAGGAAAACTGCCCGGCGTGCATGTAGGGCGGCCGGGTGGCGGCACCCCGCAACGACGGCGTCTTGTAGGCGTGGACGAGTTCCGGCCCGGTCTTGGCCATGAAGCGCAACTCGCGGCAGGCGCTGGCATCGCCGTCGCGAAAGGCACCGAAACAGTTGAACGGATCGGCCTCGACCTGCGCCACCGCGTCGACGCGGCCGCGATCCGGCGGCAGGCCCGCGACCGGCGGCACGCCGGTGTTGTGGAAGCTGCCGTCGGTAAAACGCGGGCCGTTATGGCAGGTCACGCAATTGGCCTTGCCGATGAACAGCTTCAGGCCGAGGATTTCCTCCGGCGAAAAGGCGGCGTCGCCTTTCGGCTCGGCGCCCGCAGCCAGGTCGATGGCGAAGCGGTCGAAGCGTGTCTGCGGCGGCGCGATCGAGCGCTCGAAGGCGGCGATCGCCTTGCCGATGTTGGCAAAGACGCGGTTGACCTCCTCGGCTTGACTGGCGGGCATGGCGTTCCAGGCCGCCTTCTCGGCATCGGTGCCGAGCGGGCCGGCATTGGCCGGCACGCCCGAAAGGTCCGGCAGCGGCCCGAAGATGCGCTCGTAGCGCTCGCCGAAGCGGGCCTTGATGTAATGCGCGAAGGCGGCGCGGTTGCCGGCCTGCTCCAGCGGATTTTCGAGCGGTGTCAGCGCTTGCGCCCACAGGCTGTCGCGCCGCCCGTCCCAGAAGAACCAGGGATCATGCGCGACGCCGGCCAACGGCATGGTACGACGGTTGGTGCGGCCGACGGCGACCGCTTGCGGCAAGTCGTCCTGGAATTGGCGGTCGATCTTGTGGCAGGTCGAGCACGATACCGTGCCGTCGCCGCTCATCCCGGTGTCGAAGAACAGCGTCGAGCCGAGTGCCGCGGCGGCCGGCACATCGGCGAAGCGATTGGTGGTGTCGGGCTTCAGCGGCGGCAGCCTGGACAGCGCCAATGAGGCGATGGTCTGCTTCTCGGCGTCGGAAAACTCCGGTCTGCCGCAGCCGGCGAGCACCGCCACCATCACCAACGCGAGAAGACTGGAAAACCGGCTCATCTATGGCTCACAGCACCACATTGAAGACGACAGTGTCCGAACCGGCCGCAGCGGAAATGGCAAAATGCAATTGCCACCACCCGCTCATCGTGAATTTGACGCCGTCGATGCGATAGCGCCCCGCGCCGAGGTAATCGGTCGCCTGCGGGCTGGTCGGCAGACCGTGCTTGTGCTGCGGCATGCCGCCGGAAATCGTTATCGCAGCACCTTCCACCGGCGCACCCTCGACGGTTTTGAGCGTGAGCAGCCAGGATTCCAGTTCGCCCTGCCGGATGACGCCTTTCTCGGGCTCGAAAGTCGCCGCGAACAGCTTGTTCGCCGTCGTCTTGGAACGGCCGACGTCCGAACTTGGTTGGGGTGCAGGCGGCGCCGTCAGATAGACGATTGCCAGCACGCCGGCGAGCAAGGCAGCCAGGCCGAGGCCTCCAAGAAGATAACGCCATAACGATGCCAAACCCATTCCTGTTCTGCGGATAACGTTTCGCTGGGCAGATCGCGTCCCACGCCCCTGTGGGAAATCGAGCCCAGTGCAAGAATCCGCCGTCGCCAAGCATGGCGCTGCCGGCTGCAAAAAGCTACAGCACCGCAATTGCAGGATGGAGGAGTGCTTCATGGCAGGAAACGGCATCGCCTCGATCGGCGAGTGCATGCTCGAGCTTTCGGGCCAGGCCGGGCCGAACTGGCGCATGGGCTTTGCCGGCGACACGTTCAACACGTTATGGGCGCTGCATGCCTTGAGCGGCGAGCGGCCGGCGACCTATGTGTCGGCCTTCGGCGACGACCCGTTCTCGCGCGACCAGATCAAGTTCCTGGCCGAGAGCGGCATCGGCATCGGCGCCAGCCCGGTGATAGCGGGCGCCCGCCCCGGCCTCTATGCGATCACGCTGACCGGCGCCGAACGTTCTTTCACCTATTGGCGGGCCGATGCGGCCGCAAGGCAGTTGGCTTCGGACCCAGCCGCCTTGCAGAAAAGCCTTGAAAACCAGGCGCTTGTCTATTTTTCCGGTATAACTTTGGCAATTCTCGACGAGGCTCCACGCAAGGTACTGCTGACGGCCGTGGCCACGGCGCGCGCCGCCGGCTCGCTGATTGCCTTCGATCCCAATTACCGGCCGCGGCTGTGGCGCCGGCGCGAGGACGCGCAGGCCGCGATCCTCGAGGCACTCGCCGTCGCCGACATCGCGCTCCCGACCTTTCCCGACGAGCAGATGCTGTTTGGTGATACGACACCGCAGAAAACAGCCGAACGGCTGCGAAAGCTGGCCGGCGAAGTCGTCGTCAAGAACGGTGAGGAACCGGCGCTGATCGCGCAAAACGGAACCTTGCAATCGGTTCCGGCGGTGCACGTCGCCACCCCGGTCGACACCACCGGCGCCGGCGACTCCTTCAACGGCGCCTACCTCGCCGCCCGCCTTGCCGGCCATGCCCCGGCAGAAGCCGTGCTGCGCGCTCATCGCGTCGCCGCCGCCGTCGTGCAGGTGCGCGGCGCCCTGGCGCCGTTCGAGACGCTCAAGGGTGCGTTCGAGGCACCCGCTATCTGACCTTGATGACGACCTTGCCCTTGGCGCGTCCTGTTTCGACATAGGCCAGGGCGTCATTGGTCGCTTCGAATGGAAAGACCCGATCCACAACCGGGCGGATCGCGCCGGTTTCGATGAGAGCGGTGATTTTGCTCAGCTGATCGCCCTGCGCCCACATGAACAGGAACGAAAACTGCACGCCGCGGCGCTTGGCTTTGGCCCGAATTCCGCGACTCAGGAAGCGCAGCACCAGCCTCAGCATCAAGTTCAGTCCCTTTTCCCTGGCAAATTCGGCATCCGGTGGACCGGAGATGGAGATGAGCTTGCCACCCGGTTTCAGCACCCTCAGGGATTTTTCCAGTGTCTTGGCGTCCTGGCTGTTCAAAACGACATCGTAGCCCGACAGAACTTTCTCGAAGTCGTCTTTCCTGTAGTCGACGACGACATCGGCGCCGAGACTTTTGACCAGATCGGCACTTGCCGCGCTCGCGGTTGTCGCAACGGTCGCGCCGAGGTGCTTGGCCAACTGAATAGCAAATGTCCCGACGCCGCCGGAACCAGCCTGAATGAAGACCTTCTGTCCCTTCTTCAGGTTTGCCCGTTCGATGAGCGTCTGCCAGGCGGTGAGACCGACCAGGGGAATCGACGCCGCCTCTTCCATACTGAGATTCTCGGGCTTCAAGGCTACGTCGGCCTCATTCACGGCAATGAATTCGGCGAATGTCCCAATCCGGCCGTCGCGCGGCCGCGCATAGACCTCGTCGCCGGCCTTGAACTTGCTGACTTGCGATCCTACGCGGATAACCTTCCCAGCCACGTCGTGGCCCAGGATGAAGGGCCGGCGGTAGGGCAGGATGAGCTTGAATTCTCCGGTTTTGACCTTGGAATCGAGCAGGTTCACCCCTGCGGCATGGACCTCGACCAAGACATCGCTGTCCTGGAGCTCCGGCTCCGGCATTTCGGCCAGCCGCAGGGCGCCCTTTTTATTATACTTATCGACAACGAATGCCTTCATGGCAGTTACTTTCCAAGAATGTCTGTTGCTGTTCGGGACGAAACAAGCCGAACGTTTTCAGCTGCATGGCCGCCCTGCGGCAAGGCCTCAGCCTCGAGGAAGGACAGCGCCTTCGGGACAAAAGCGGCGTGGTTCTGAAATACCCCGCCATGCCCGGCATCCGGATAGATGACCAGATGCGCCCCCGGGATACGCCCGGCGAGATCGTAGGTATTGCTGCTCGGCACCATCCTGTCCTGGTCGCCATTCGCAACCAAAGTGGGAATGCGGATGGTGCTCAGGTCTTGTGGCGCCTGGAGTCCGTAGGCCTTGATCGCCTTGAGTTGCGCGCCGAACGCGCTCAGCGATATCGCCTTGTCCCGGTTATTCCGGCGCTCTTTCAGCCGTTGCAGAAATGCGTTTGCGGCGCGGCGCCCATTCGGCGTTCTTGTGAAGAAGAGATAGTACTTCGGATCCCGAAAAGTCAGCGCGCCCTTGATCATGTCCACGATCGTCAGCGGCGTCACCTTGTCGATGCCTTGCCCACCGGCCGGCCCCGTGCCAGCCAGGATGAGTTTGCGCACAAGCTTGGGCTCGGTCAGCACAATCTCTTGCGCCACGAAGCCGCCGAGTGAAAAGCCGAAGAGATCGACTTCTTCGAACCCCAGCGCCCGGACAAAGGCGACCGCATCCCGCGCCATGCCGGAAATGGTCGACGGAGTTTTGCCACCCGAAGCACCGATTCCGCGATTGTCGAAGGCAATTACCCGCCGGGTCGCAGCGAGGCCATCGACGATGCGCGGATCAAAATTGTCCAGCTGAGCAGCCAGATGGTTGAGCAGGATCACTGGCACGCCCGTCCTGGGCCCGAGTTCCCTGTAAGCAAAGGCTGTGCCGCCGACGTCGATCGAGAGCGTTGGCACGTCCTGGAACAATGCCGGTGAACGCGGCAACCGATTGGATCTATGTGTCATGCTTGGCGCCTCCGTTTCGTAGGGCCTGGCCAAATGTGTTGTGGTTGCTAGTCGCATGTGCGTGAAATCCTCTGGCTCGCCGTTGTTCAGACCGGCAGTCGGAACTGCTTGCGCAGGCTCTTGTCGAAAATCCCCGCGGGGGCAAAGCGGCGCAGCAGGCTGACCTGGCGCGCTGCCTTGCCAGCGGTATAGCGCCGTCGCGGACGGGCATCGGTCGCTGCCTTCACAACCACATCCGCCACCACTTCCGGCCGATCGGCCTTGGGCATCACATCGCCCAGCAGCGCCTTGAGCCCGGCTCGAGCCCGATCGTATTCCTTCAACAGCGAATCCGGCTCGATGCCGTTCTGGTCGAAGACGGTGCGGACGAATGCCGGCTCGATGACGGAAACGCGGACGTTGAAGGCGCGCACCTCGTGGTCGAGCGATTCCGAATAGCCTTCGAGCGCGTGCTTGACCGCCGAGTAATGAGCTGAGTATGGCGCGGGTACCAGTCCCAGAATCGAGCCGATATTGATGATGCGCCCTTCGCCGCGCCGCCGCATCGACGGCAACACCGCATTGGTCATCCGCATGACGCCGAACAGATTGACGTCGAACAGGGCTTGTACCTGGGCGACCGAGGATTCCTCGGCGCCTCCTAGCAGACCGACACCGGCATTGTTGACCAGGAGGTCGATCCGGCCGGTCTGCGCGAGCACGGTGGCAACGAGCGCATTGACGGCCGCATCATCGGTCACGTCGCATGCCAGCATGGTCACTCCGCCCGGACCATTACTGGTCTTGCGGCGACTTGTCCCGAAGACAGTGAAACCCGCCCGCGCCAAGGCCTCGGCGCTGGCGCGGCCGATGCCGGAGGAGGCTCCGGTCACGATTGCGGTCTTTTCAGAATTCCCATTCATTTTTGATGTTCCAGGTTCGAGAGGTCTAGCTTATTTCCACGAGTTGAATTATGATCGTAATATCAGATTATGAGCATAATGCAATAGCAGGACAGGAAAGAAAGACCATGCGCTACGAAAAGGGCCGAAAAGACGCGTCACGCAGCCGGATCATGGAGGTCGCCGCCGAACGTTTTCGATCTGACGGCATCGCGGCGTCCGGGCTGGCAACCATCATGAGCGACGCCGGGCTGACGAACGGCGCCTTCTATCCGCACTTCCAGTCGAAGGCGGAGCTCGTCCGTGAAAGCGTGGCGGCGGCCTTGGACGCGCAGTCGCATGAAGTGCAGGAAGCATTGGCCGCCGGCGGTCCGGAAATGGCCATAGAGACGTATCTATCGGCCGAGCACCGGGACAATCCTGGAAAGGGTTGCGCTTCGGCCGCGTTGTTGCCGGAAATCGCGCGGCAGCCGCCTGAAACGCGAGCCCTCTATGCCGAGCGCGCTCAATCCCTCGTGCGCCAGATAGCTGAAGCTCTGCCGCAGACGAACGATCCCGAGGGCGCTGCGTTGGGCATGTTTGCAACGCTCATCGGCGCGCTTCAACTCGCGCGCGCCGTGGAAGGAACGGAATTATCGGATCGTATCCTAGCGGCGGGAGCAGCTGCCGCAAAGGCGCTGATCCGGCCGGTTCAAGACGAGGTGGCCTCCTGATGGCAGCCCGGATTATTCGGCCGGCTCGAATCTGCCTTGCACCAAGACTGTCTCCACCGGCCCAAGCGGATTGATGATCCGGCTAACCAGGACTTCGATAAGTTTGCGTCCAACACCCGCCATATCCACGGAATGAACTCCGATCTTTGCCGGCAGGAAGCGTGCCAGCCGCGTGCTGTCACGGGTGACGATGTGGACGTCGCGGCCTGGTGTGAGACCCCGCTTGCCGAGAGCGTGCAACGCTCCCAGAAGGCCCAGTTCGTTGGCGCACGCCAAGCCCGTTGGCGGATCTGATGACGCCAGCAAGCGATCGAACCAGCCTGCGCTCGATTCCATGGTGAACATGCCATGACCGATCAACGATGGGTCGATCGGAATGCCAGCCTCGGCCATTGCCCTTCCATACCCGGAAAGACGCGTGGCACTCGCCTGGTCCTCCGGAACGAGAAGTTGCAGCGCAATACGTCGACAGCCCTTATCCATGAGCCGCCGGGTCGCCTCATAGGCAATCTGTTCATTGTCGACATCGACGTAAGGATACGCGATATCCAAGTCGGTTCTTCCAAACGCGACGAACGGCATGCGTTTATCCAGCAGCAGCTTGACGCGCGGATCAGCCGACACCAGGCGCGTGATGACCAGGCCGTCTGCGCTGTGCGCCTGAAGCTGCCGCTGCACACTCTCAACGGGATCGTCGTCGGGAGTGGTGGAATAGATGGACAGACTATAACCGGCTTGCCGCGCCGCCAGCGTCATGCCTTCGATTAAAGGAAGCTTTAATAGATCGGACAGATGGTCTCGTGTTTCCATCGGGAGTACTGCCGTCAGCGTCTGCGTTCGACCGGTTTTGAGCGCGCGACCATGATGATTTGGTAGATAGCCGACCCGCTTGGCCGCCTCCTTGACGCGGGCTATGGTCGAGGGCTGCACCTCCGGCCCATCCTTCAGAGCGCGGGATACCGTGGTCACCGACAGGGAAAGTTCAGCGGCGATCTGCTTTAGATTGGCCATTGTTCGCCCGACTTCATTTGCGAAAGCGCCGGCTGATTTGCTGACCGCCATAACGTTACCGAATTCGACATCCCGGTCAATCCAAACTCCCGCAGGAAGCAGCTTGACTCCGGCGCATTCAGATGCAATCGTAACGTTACGATTACAAAATAATGGCTCTTTCAAGCGATATTCCATAAAAGTTGGGGAGGAGAACCTATGTCCTGGCTACGCATTTCCTTAACAGCATTCGCAATCTCGGCTGCCCTGCCCGTGCATGCGCAGACGGTCACAATCACGACCGCGGGTGGCGACTATGGCAACGCCATGAAGGAGGCCATGTGGGCCCCTGCTGCAAAAGAGCTTGGCTATGATGTCCGCGAGGAGACCCTAAGCGACGGCTTGGCCGCCCTGAAAATGCAGGTCACCTCGGGTGCGGTCACGACCGACGTCATTCACCTGGGCTCACCGGAAGGCGCGCAGGCTGCCGCACAATCGCTGCTGGAGCCGCTCGACTACAAGATCATCGATCCGAAATCCGTGCCGGAGGGTGCGAAGTCCGACTACTGCTATCCGTTTGACTCCTATGGCACCGTCATGTCGTGGAACACCAAGACCTATGGCGAGAACCCGCCGAAGACGTGGGCGGAATTCTGGGATGTTGCCAAATTTTCTGGCCGTCGCGCGTTGCGCGCCAATGCGCAAGACTCGATCGAGATCGCGCTTCTCTCCGATGGCGTGGCACCGGCGGACGTCTATTCCGTGCTCAGCACCCCGGAAGGGCTAGAGCGCGCCATCAAGCGGCTTGAAGCGATCAAACCAGATGTCGCCGTGTGGTGGACCTCGGGCGCCCAGTCCGCGCAGTTGCTGAAAGACGGTGAGGCGGATTTGGTCATTACCTGGAACGGACGCGCCCAAACCGTGAAAGCCGATGGCGGCGCGGCTGACTACACGTTCAAGGGTTCGGTCATCGGCACGGACTGTCTTGGGGTGCCGAAGGGAGCGCCGAACAAGGAAGCCGCGATGAAGCTCATCGCAGCGATGACGCAGCCCGCGCGGGTTGCCAAGCTGACCGATTTCATTGCCTACGGCCCAGTCAATCCTGCGGCATATGAGGGTGGCCTTATTCCCGAGGACCGTCTGAAGACCCTTGCGACCGCACCTGAAAATGCTGGCACTTCGGTGTTTTCCAATTCAGAATGGTGGGTCAAGAATGGCGAGGCTGCCCAAAGAGCCTTCGATGAAATGATGGCTCGCTGACTCTCAGCTCTGACGCATGTCGCGCAAAAATGTGCAGCGCGCGACAATGACATGCATGAAAACAAGAACCTAAAGCGCGTCGCGTGAAGCCGGTCGAACGCGACGCGCTTCAAGGCTGGAGCACATGATGAAGTCGCTCGCGATCACCATCGAAAGCGTGCACAAGGCTTATGGGTCCTACGTCGCACTGGATGATGTTTCGCTCGACATTCAGGCTGGCGAATTCCTCACGCTGTTAGGACCATCGGGATCGGGCAAGACCACGTTACTCATGGCTCTGGCCGGTTTTGTCCGGCCGGATTCCGGTAAACTTTTCTTGAGCGATCGAGACATCACCCGCCTGCCGCCCAACAAACGAGACATCGGCATAGTATTCCAGAATTACGCCTTGTTTCCCCACATGAATGTCCTGGCGAATGTCGCGTATCCGCTGGTGCTGCGCCAGGTACCGAGAGCGGAGGCGCGTCAGCGGGCGCTTGATACCTTGGCCCGCGTGAAGCTGGATGGTCTGGCGGAGCGCAATATTGCCGCACTATCCGGCGGCCAACGTCAACGGGTGGCATTGGCGCGGGCTATCGTTTTCGAACCGCGCGTGATGTTGATGGACGAGCCGCTGTCGGCGCTCGACAAGAACCTGCGCGAGACCATGCAGTATGAGATCCGGCGTCTGCATGATCATCTACGGATCACCACGATCTATGTAACCCACGACCAGCGCGAAGCGCTGATTATGTCTGACCGGATTGCGGTGATGAATTCTGGCCGCATCCAGCAGATAGATACGCCGCAGCGGATTTATGATCGTCCATCGACCCGCTTCGTCGCGGAGTTCATGGGCGAGGCCAACATTGTGGCCCCGGGCTCGGCGCGCAGAATCGACGGCGCCGAAGCATCACGCGAAACCCTGATGATCCGCGCCGAAAGCTTCCATCTTGATGCGAAGCTCGTCGGGGGAGACGGAGTGGCTCTCGAAGGAATACTGCGCGCCAAAGCGTTCCGCGGCGAGAACTGGCTTTTGACGCTGGCGCTTGACGGCGGGCAAGAGGTTCTTGTCTGCATTCCGGCAGCGCTGGCCGGGGGGGGCGCCGAGCTTGCCGCCGGTCAGCGGATGACCGCATATGCACCAGCAGCGAAGGTTCACGCGATACCGGGAGCGATGGCGTGACCGTCGTCCGGGACCCGGCGCTCGCGGCGGATGCGCGGCGCGAGCGGCGGTTTTTTCTTTCACTTTCGCTCCCGGCGCTGTTCATCGTTGGACTGGCGGCGATACTGCCCATCCTTTGGATCATCCGGCAATCCTTCCTGACCACCGGGGGTGAGTACACCGTCGGCAACTACCAGAAGGTCCTTTCGAGCGGACTGACGTGGTCAGCGCTCGTCACGACCCTCGAACTGTCCTTGGGTACGCTGGCGGGCTGCATACTCCTCGGTACTCCTCTGGCGCTGGCGCTGGCCAGCGTCAGACCAAGGCTGGCCAACGTGCTCATGGCGTTCGTCATGCTGCCGCTGTGGACCTCTATTCTGGTGCGTACCTATGGTTGGCTCGTGCTCTTGCGGCGCGACGGCCTGATCAACGCGGCTTTGACCGGTTCAGGCCTGACGGCGGAGCCATTGCCGCTGGTCTACAACTTCACGGGAACGCTCATCGGCATGGTGCACTACATGCTGCCACTTTTTCTGCTGCCTGTTTATGCTGCGATGCGCGATATCGACCCAAATCTCATTCGCGCGGCTGCGAGCATGGGAGCCACTCTCAGGCAGGTCATCCGCACAGTCATTATGCCGCTTTCGGCGGGCGGCATCTTCTCGGGTTCGATCATCGTCCTCATCTACGCCATAGGTTTTTTCATCACGCCGGCGGTGCTTGGCGGCGGCAAGGTAAATCCGCTCTCTACCCGGATCGAGCGTACACTCTCGACCTTTCAGGACTGGGGGTCGGCAAGCGTCCTGGGCATTCTGCTCCTCGTTCTCATGGCGCTGATCGGCGTGATGTTGCGGGCGGCACGCCGTCTGGTTGCCCGGAACACCGTGGAAGCCTCCCATGCTTGAAGCCTATCCGCAAAACAGGCTCGCCCGCACTTTGCTCTGGAGCTTTGCCGCTCTTGTCATGGCATTTCTGATGCTGCCGACGCTCGTGGTGGTGCCGCTTTCCTTTTCGGCGTCGAATCTCCTCGAGTTTCCGCCGCACGCCTACTCATTGCGCTGGTACGAGAACTTCTTCGGCTCGGCAACGTGGATGGCCGCGCTCAGAACGAGTTTGATCCTTGGGACGTTGACGGCGTTGATCGCGGTGCCTTTCGCGCTGCTCGCCTGCATTTCAATGAATCGGCTTGGCGGAAAGACCGCTGCGGCCATCCAGAGTGTCCTGCTGACCCCCTCGATCACTCCAGGTATCCTGCTTGCGATCGGTCTCTTCTTTGTGTTGGCCGCACAACATCTGATCGGAACGCTATTCGGCGTGCTGGTCGGACATGTGGTGCTGGCCGTTCCGGTCGCCTGCATTGTGTTGCTACCCGCTCTCGCCCGCTTTGACTGGAACCAGGTTCAGGCGGCGCGCAGCCTCGGTGCAAACTGGGCCAGGTCCATTGGCGGAATCATCGTTCCGCAACTTCGGATCAGCTTGCTGTCGGCGACATTGATGGCGTTCCTGACTTCGCTCGACGAGTCCGTGATTTCGATCTTCATCGCAAGCGGTCGCAACAGCACGATGCCGAAGCTTATGTTCCTGTCGCTGCGCGATCAGATCGATCCGACCATTGCGGCGATCTCGACATTGTGGACCGTCATCGTCGTGGCCGTGGTCCTGATTGTGACCCTTCGCCAAAAATCCTGACCGAGACTGGAAACATGCCCACCAATTACCATGCAGCCGACGATCTGACGGATCATTCGACGGACATCCCTCAGGTAGGGTTGGCCATCATCACCGGGTCGGCAAACTGGGGGCTTGCCTTCCCGGAAGATGTCGAATTCGATGGTGTGCGCACCTTGCGGCGCGACATGAGTTTTGAAACACCTTTCGGTCGCACCGACAACTGGAAGCTGCTCGAATTCGATGCGTCGATCACAGCGGAAGGGAGAGCAAAACGCGCGCTGTGCATGTATTCGCACGGCAATCCCCGCGACCGTATCGACCATTCCTGCCATCGCCGCGCGTTCTGGGTATTGATGCGGGCGGGTGTACGGCAAGTTCTCGCCTGCTCGACTGTAGGCGCCGTCAACAAGGCGATCCAGCCGGGCGACATGGTGGTGACCGCCGATATCATTGAACTAACGCAGACCCCGTTTTCACTGCTTCCTGACCGTCAGAGCTTTGACTGTTCGGGCAAGCAAATCGTGTGTCCAAGATGTGCGGCGGTTCTGGTCGAAACGGCCCGCCGTCATTGGCCAGCCGAATGCCGCGTTTATGGCATCGAACAGCAGTTGGTGGCTGCCCATTGTTATGGGCCCCGGCTGACAACGCCTGCCGAAGCCTTGGCATATCGGGGCATGGGGGCGGATGTACTCAACCATTCCATCGCCCCTGAGGCGACCTTGTCGCGCGAGATCGGCGCGTGTTTCGTGCCTTGCGCGTTCGTGACGGCGGGCTTCAACGACTATATGGATCGCAATCGCCAGAAATTGCTGCAGGAGGACGTGCTGCCCAGTCTCTCCATGACAGCCTCGCGGGTCGCGCTGGAGACCGCCGCGCGACTTCCCGCTGATCCGGAATGCTCCTGTCACGGCTTGAAGTCGCCTCAGCCGAAAGAACGCTCCAGCCGGTTCTGAGACGACCTTGGTGCGCCGGATAGCTGAAGCTCTGCCACCGACCAACAATCCCGAGGGCGCTGCATTGGGCGTGTTTGCGACGTTCGAAACGCTGAGGGCGGCGTTTGAGGATTAGGGTCAAAACTCAATCAGACTGGCTGCCGCCAATGGCCCAGATGGACGGAACTTGCCGTTTAAATCAGTCGGCGGGAATGAGCACAGAGCGCCAGGAGCGGAAGCTTAGCAGGGGTCACGCCAGCGCCCAGTTAGCGCTACGAAGCAGACCTTCAGCCTGTGCCGGAAGCGAGGCCCGGCTTACCAAGTGGCATATCCAGGAAGCGCGTCCTCCTCCTCAGCTAGGCACCGTTTTCGGCTCTACGCTATGCCTGCGCGACGAGCCCCTTCCTTAATCGCAGCGAGGGCCAGAGGATTGGTGACGGGATAGGTTCGGATGAAGTTCTCGACGGTGAACCTTGGAAACTCGACGGCAATCCGCCTGGCGATCGACTGCGCCTGCGCCGACTCTTCGAGCAGCGCGTGGCACAGGGCACGGAACATCAGAGTGACGGGAATATCCGGCGGACTTTGGCACAGCGACGACAGACTGTCGGCATAGCGACCGGCGACGAACCGCGCCCGGGCGAGCTGCGCGTAGTACCAACTCGGAGCCTGCGGATTGAGGCGAAGCGCCCGTTCGGCGAGAGCACAGCCTTCTTCCGGATTTCCACACACGAGAGCTCGGCTTGAGGCAAGCATCGACAGCACATCGGCGTCATTGGGTGCCAGGGCCAGCGCCCGGTCGTATTCCTCTGCTGCCCCGCTGATATCGCCGTCAATGGCGCGGAGAGCGCCCATGTAAAGGCGCGTCATCGGATCGGTAGGGTCGAGCGCCAGAGCCTTTTCCACGCATTCTCGCCAGCGCTCGACCGAAGTGGCTGAATCTGGCGTGAAGGCATTGAAGGCATCGACCGCATGTGCCAATCCCAACGTCATCCAGGCCCGCGCGAAGCCGGGGTCGAGTTCCACGGCGCGGGACAGCATGCGTATGGCTTCTGCCCTCGCATCGGTCGTGAATCTGTCGTGCAGTTCCACCCCGAGCAGATAGCAGTCGTAAGCACCCAGGCTCGAGGGAGGCTTCCGCCGAGCCACCTCACGCCCGAGATTGGCAAGCTTGCCGAAAGTGCCTGCCAGGGCGTTGATAACGTTCTGTGTGATGCTGTCCTGCATGAGAAAAAAATCATCGGTCGACTCGTCGAACCGCGCCGACCAAAGGTTGGCTCCGGTCCGGGTGTCGACCAGCTGCACCGCGACGCGGACACGCTGTCCGATCGCCTGGAGGGTGCCTTCCAGCAGGTAATCGGCGTTCAGTTCCCGTCCGACCGAGCGTGTGTCGCTCGCCCGTCCCCGATAGGACTGCATGGTCTGGCGCGAAATGACCGCAAGGTCGGGATAGCGCGCTAGGTCGCCGATCATGTCGGCCGACAGGCCGTCTGCCAGCCGCGTCCAGCCGTCGTCGGCGCTCAGGTTTTCGAACGGCAAAACCGCAATTACCGGCGGCTTACTGTCGTCGCCGGAAGAAAGGCGTGGTTTGGCACCGACGATCTTGCCCGCAGTAGCAGGGTCGATCAAGACACGGTACACGCGAACCGGTTCGGCGATACTTTTCATTTTCTGCACGCCGAGTGAGGCAAAGCCGATCGGCACCTTTCCCCTCACATGGTCGCAGGCGGTGGCGGAAATCGCGATTCCTCCAGGTTCCGCCAGCCCTTGTAGCCGATCGGCGATGTTCACCGCGTCACCGTGGATGTCGTCACCCTCAACGATAACATCGCCCAGATTGATGCCGATGCGGAAATCAAGCCGCCGTTCTGGCTGCGTGAAATCGTTCACCTCCGCCTTCTGTCGCTGGATTTCGACCGCGCAGCGTAGGGCGTCGACCACACTGTGGAACTCGACCAACATCCCATCTCCCATGGTTTTCACCAGTCGACCATGGTGCGCAGCGATCCTTGGCTTGAATACTTCGTTCAGGTCGGTTCGGAAAAGCGCACGCGTACCCTCGTCGTCGATCTGGCTCAAGCGGCCATAGCCGACGACATCGGCAATCAGGACGGCTGCGAGATGACGTTCCATCCCCCCAATCCTTCGCGGATCGTTACCCGCTTTCCAAGCTTACAGCAGGTCGCAGGTTGATGCCATTGCCGCCGCCCCTGAAAGACAGCTTTTCAGGTCTGTGTACTTTGCTGCATGAGAGCCCGAATGTCGGATAAGGGTCAACTTGCGTCGTCAGGGCTCTCGGCGTCAAAGGTCCGAGAGGGTTCGAAGTCGGTCGTTCAGAGTGATTGCGTTTTGACTCCAGAGCGCCGCGCGTCATTGGACGCGCAAAGGACGCTATAACACTTTGAATTTTGCATGATCCTTTCCGAACCGGAGGTCAGCGCAGCAAAACCATGCCGGTTTCCGGGGGGTCATGCCCTAAGGCAGCCTGAACCGGTATTCCGTCACGTGATGGTAGATCTGCCCGGGCCACAGCGTGGCTTGCGGGAAATACGGCCGGTTCGGCGCATCCGGCCAGATTTGCGGCTCCAGGCAGAAGCCCGAAAACGCCTTGTACTGGCGTCCGCCCAATCCAGGCGAGGACGGCGCCAGATACTGGCCGGTATAGAGCTGGACGCCCGGCTCGGTGGTCCAGAGCTCCATCTCGACGCCGGAATTCGCGCCTTGCGCCCACGACGCCTGCTTCAGCGGCCCGCGCGTCGAGGCGAGGCAGAAATTCTGGTCATAGGGGAGCTGTTCGCCCTCGGTCTCCATGCGCAGCGGCCGCGCCTGGCGAAAGTCGAAGGGCGTGCCGTCGACCGGCTTTACCGTGCCTGTCGGAATGAGATCCGCGTCGACCGGCAGATAGGCGCCGGCATTCAGCATCAGCCGGTGATCGAGAATGTCGCCGGCGCCGCCGTCATCCAAGTTGAAATAGGAATGCTGGGTGAGGTTGCAGAGCGTCGGCTCCTCGCAGGTGGCGGTCAGTTCGACGCTGAGCGTGCCCGGGATCTTGAGCCGGTAGGTGCAGGTCACGTCGAGCGCGCCGGGAAAGCCCATCGTGCCGTCCGGGTCGTGCAGGGTCAGCGTGACAAAATCCCTGCCATGCAGCGAAACCGCCCAGGCCCGGCGCGAAAAACCTTGCGAACCGCCATGCAGCGTGTGCTTTTCGAGGAAATTGCGCTCAGTCTGATAGCGTTTGCCGGCAAGCGTGAAGCGGCCGTCGCGGATACGGTTGGCATAGCGCCCGACGACGGTGCCGAAGAAGGCGGTATCCGTCTCATAGTGCTCGAAACGATCATAGCCGAGCACCAGCGGCGCGTCGTGCCCGGCCAGACGCAGATCCTGGATGATCGCACCCAGCCCGATGATGTTGGCGGTGAGGCCGCCGCCACGGATGGTGAAGCGGCGGACGGCCTCGCCCGCCTGCGTCGTGCCGAAAACCTCGCCGTCCTTCATTGCCATGCTCGCAAGTTCATTGATCGATGCCAGCCTGGCCTTTCGAAGCGGCTCAGGGTCTTCTTCGGTATTACCGCATCAGGCTTCTAGAGACCAAGTCCGCCGATGCAGACATATTTGGTGTCGAGATAGTCCTCGATGCCCTGATGGCCGCCTTCCTTACCGAGGCCCGATTCCTTGACGCCGCCGAACGGCGCCTCAGGGGTGGTGATGAGCCCTTCATTGACGCCGACCATGCCGTATTTGAGCCCTTCCATGACCCGGAAGGCGCGGCCGAGATCGCCGGTGTAGAAGTAGCAGGCCAGCCCGAACTCGGTGTCGTTGGCGAGTGCCACGGCCTCTTCCTCGGTCTCGAACTTGAATACCGGCGCCACCGGGCCGAAGATTTCTTCCTTCATGAAGCGCATCTTCGGCGTCGCATTGGCGATCACCGTCGGCTGGAAGAACGAGCCGCCGAGCGCGTGGCGCTTGCCGCCGGCGACGACCTTGCCGCCCTTGGCGGTAGCGTCGGCAATCAGCTCCTCGACCTTCTCCACCGCCTTTTCGTCGATCAGCGGTCCCTGCTGGACGCCTTCCTCGAGGCCGGAACCGACCTTCAGCCCGTTGCTCGCAGCAGCCAGCTTTTCGACAAACCGGTCGTAGATGCCGGCCTGCACCAGGAAGCGGTTGGTGCAGACGCAGGTCTGGCCGGAATTGCGGTACTTGGCGGTGATGGCGCCGGCGACGGCCCGCTCGAGATCGGCGTCATCGAAGACGATGAACGGCGCGTTGCCGCCGAGCTCCATCGACACTTTCTTGACCGTCACCGACGACTTCTGGATCAGGATCTTGCCGACCTCCGTCGAGCCGGTGAAGGTGATCTTCTTGACCAGCGGGTTGGCGCAGATCTCGTCGCCGATCTCACCGGCGGCGCCGGTCAGGATATTGATTACGCCTTTAGGGAAGCCGACTTCCTCGGCAAGCGCGCCCCAGGCAAGGCCGGAATAAGGCGTCTGCGACGCCGGCTTGACCACGGCGGTACAGCCGGCGGCAAGCGCCGGGCCAAGCTTGCGGGCCAGCATCGAGGATGGGAAATTCCACGGTGTGATGGCGGCGATGACGCCGACCGGTTCCTTGGTCACCAGGATACGGCGGTCCGCCCAGGGCGACGGCACGACGTCGCCATAGGTGCGGCGGCCTTCTTCGGCGAACCACAATATGTAGGACGCGGCCGAGCCGATCTCGCCCTTCGATTCGAACAGCGACTTGCCCTGTTCGATGGTCAGCAGTTCGGCCAACACGTCCTGATTATCCATCATCGCGTCGTGCAGCTTGCGCAACAGCTTCGAGCGTTCGAGCGCGGTGGTCTTGCGCCATGTCTGGAAGGCCGCATCGGCGGCTTCGATGGCGCGGCGGGTCTCGGCCTTGCCCGACTTCGGCACCGTGCCTATCTTGAGGCCGGTGGCAGGATTGTTGACGTCGACCGTCTGGCCTGAATCGGCCTGCACCCATTCGCCATTGATGAGATTGGCCTGCCGCATGAAATGGCTGGTCTTCTGAAGCATGATCTCGCCTCCGTTCGGCACCTGGCGGGCCGGTCGCTGATTTCGTGAATGGACGTGCGCGATAGCATCGCTAGAGCCACTGCTCTTAGCCCAGGGCAAGCCCCGCAAGCAATCACAAGATGGCATATAGGGTTTGGGCCAGCCAAAGCGAGAGGCGATGCAGCCGGGTTCTTATCCAAAAACCGGGTTCTTATCCAAAAATATGGACGACCACTGTCAGCCAAAACGCAGTGGTCACGACCGCACAGGCGGTGGCGATGGTCATCTGGTTCGACGCCAGCGCCTGGCCGGTGTTGAACTGCACCGCGATGAGATAGGAATTGATGCCGGACGGCAACGCCGCAACCATGACCGCCACCTTGGCCGTCAATGGCGGCAGGCCGATCAGCCAGACCAGGCCGAGAACCAGCGCCGGCATCAGGAACAGTTTCAGCGCCGACAGCGCCAGCGCCGGCCTTACATTGCCAGAAATGCCGAAACGGCGCAGGCTGAGACCCATGGCGAACAGCGCCACCGGGGCGGCCGTGCCGGCCAGCGCGTCGCTCAGCCGCGTCGCAAGCACCGGCAGCGGCGCACCGGTGAAGCGCCACGCCAGCCCGGCCAGTATGCCGATGATCAGCGGATTGATGAATACCCGCCTGAGAAAGCTCCTGACGACGCGGAGCGGATGCACAGGCTCGCTGCCGCCGCGGCCGAACATCTCGAAAAGGATGATCGAGGCCATCATCATCACCGGCAGGTGAATGGAAACGAGCAGTGACAGCACTTCGAACCCGGCCGGCCCGAACACGCCGATGATGAAGGGCGCGCCGAGGAGGACAACGTTGGAGTAGGACGACGACACGCCGCCGACGACGCCAGCGCGGGCGTCCCGCCCGAAGATGCGCGTAATGACCAGATGGCCGGCAGCCCAGGTAAGCGCCACTGCTGCGAAATAGGCGCCCCACAGCGACCACGGCGCCACGCCGTGGAAATCAGCCTTTACCATGGTCTGGAACAGTAAAAGCGGCATTGCCACGTTGATGGCGAATTCGGATACGCCCTCGCCGCTCGCCGGCTTCAAATAGCCGGTGAACCCGGCAAGATAGCCGAGCCCGACAAGACTGAAAACGAAGAGGACGGTTTCGGTAAGCGGAGACATTTTTCCCGTGATAGGCGAGGCTCGGCGGCGGCGCAATCGCCCTTCCCTCGCGAATGTACCGGCCAACAATCCGGCCGCTCGGATCTTGCCCGAATTTGCTCATGGTTGGATGCCAGCGCTATACAGGGTTGTTGGGGGGAAACGCGGCGAATGGGCGCTGTCGGAAATCAGCACTTCTTCAAGCAGGCGTGGCTGACGGCTTTCGTCGGCGCCATGCTTTGCCTCGTGGTGACCTCGGCTCATGCCGCGGAGCCGGCGAGCCTCAAGGGCGTGGCGCTGATTGTCGGCCAGTCGAAATACCAGCACATAGCGGCGCTCCCCAACCCCGCCAACGACGCCCGCGACATCGCCAAGATGCTGACCGATCTCGGCTTCGAGGCGCGCAGCGTCACCGACCGCGACACGGCAAAGCTGAAGCGCGACCTCGAGCGTTTCGCCGAGGATGCAGAGGACGCCGACGTCGCCTTGATCTACTATTCCGGCCACGGCATCGAGGCCGGCGGCGAAAACTATCTGGTGCCGGTCGACGCCGATGTTTCTTCATTGAAGGACGCCGATCAGGCCCTGGTGCCGATCTCCACCGTCATGGACGAATTGAAGACGACCGTGCCGGTAACGATCATGCTGCTCGATGCCTGCCGCACCAACCCGTTTCCGGCGGATGCGGTGCTGCGCCGGGCGCCCACGGCCTCGGCCTCGCCGATTGGCGCCGGTGGCCTGGAGCCGGTGCGCGGTGCCAGGGCACTGGCAAACGCGACCGCGACGGAAAATCTGGGAACGGTGATCGGCTTTGCCGCCGAGCCGGGGCGGCCGGCACTCGATGGCATCGTCGGCGAAAACAGCCCCTACGCAGCGGCACTTCTGCGCCATCTCGCGGCGATGAAGGGCACCGAGTTCGGCTCGGTCATGCGCATGGTGACAGAGGAGGTCTATCTCGACACCAAGGCAAAGCAGCGGCCATGGGTCAATGAAAGCCTGCGCCGGCTGCTCTATTTCGGCGTTGCACCGCAGGAGCCGACCGGCGACGACGGCCTGATCACCGGCGAGCGGCGGCAATTGCTGCTGACGATCGCCGAGTTGCCTGACCCCAAGCGGGTACAGGTCGAACTGGCCTCGCTGCAGGACGGCGTGCCGCTCGACGCGCTTTATGGCGTGCTGAAGGCGCTCGGCACCGAAAACATGCCGGAGGACCCCACCGACCTGCAAAAGCTGCTCGACGCCCAGGCCGAGCGCCTGAAGAAGTTGATCACCGAACGCAACGCCCTGCGCACCGACGACCCCGAGATCAGCCGCCTCGTCGCCTCGGCCGACAAGGCGATCGGCCAGGGCGCCATCGTCACCGCGCGCAACTTCCTCGACCAGGCGGTGGGCCGGGTCGAGCAGGCCAGCGGCGTGGTCGATCGGGCAGAGGATCTGGTCAGGCAGAAGCGTCTTGCCGACGCGGCGATCTATGCCAGGCGCGCCGACGCTTCGGCGCTGGTCTTCGACTATCTGTCGGCCGCCAACGATTACGGCAAGGCCTTCTCGCTGGTCGAGAAATGGGACGACAGGCTGCGCTGGAACTACAAGAACCAGGAGGCGGAAGCGCTTAACGCGCATGGCAACGCCACCGGCGACAGGCAAGCGCTGCAGCACGCCATCGACGCCTACCGCGTCATCCTGAACTTCATCCCCAACGGCGAGCAGAACCGCGACTGGGCGATCACCCGCAACAACATGGCGGTGGTGCTGCAGACGATCGGCGAGCGCGAGCGCCAAATCGACCGGCTGGAAGAGGCAGCGAACATCTTTCGCGATTCGCTTGCCGTGTTCGAGCGCGAGAAGGATGATCTCAACTGGGCGGCCGCCCAGAATAACCTGGCCAATGTGCTGTTGAAGATCGGCGAACGCCAGAGCGACCCGAAACGCCTGAACGAGGCGGTGGTGGCGATGCGCGCCACGCTGGAGAAGCGGCCGCGCGACAAAGTCCCGCTGGATTGGGCCGCCTCGCAAAGCAACCTTGGCCTTGCGCTTTACGCGCTTTCGGAGCGCGAACCGGACGGCGAGCGCCTGACCGAGGCCGAGGCCGCCTACCGGCTGGCGCTTGAAGAATACACGCGCGAAAAGGCGCCCGTTCAGTGGGCGATGGTCCAGAACAACCTCGGCAATACGCTGGTGTCTCTGGGCACGCAACGCAACGACAAGGCAAAAATCGACGAGGCAGCCGACGCCTTCCGCGCCGCGCTCGAAATCCGCACACGCGATACCTTCCCGCTCTCGTGGGCGAGCAGCCGTCTCAATCTGGGTAACGCGCTGAGCAGTGCTGCCCGTTTCGATCTCGGCACCGGCCTGCTCGAAGAGGCGGCTGCCGCCTATGGCGACGCGCTGACCATATTTACACGCCAACGTTTTCCGACGGATTGGGCTTCGGCGGAGAACAATCTCGGCTCGATCTACCAGACGCTCGGCCAGCGCACGCGCGATCCTGCCAGGCTTGAGCAGTCGGCTGCTGCATACCGGGCGGCACGGCGCGTCTATACCAAAAAGGAGTTTCCGCTCGACTGGGCGATGACCCACTACAATCTCGGCAACACGCTGCAACTGCTCGGCGGCGTGACCGACAAGCCGGTGCATTACGAGGCGGCGATCGAGGCCTATCGCGATGCACTGCGCGAATACAAGCGCGAGACGACGCCGCGGCAATGGGCACTGGCGCAGGCCGGCCTCGGCTCGGCGCTGCAATGGCTGAGCATGAGCGAGGCCGACCCCGGCAAACTGGCGGCATCGATCGCCGCGCGCCGGGCGGCGCTGGAGGTGCTGACCTTCGAGACCTCGCCCGTCGACTGGGCAAACGCGCAGAACGGCATCGGCATGAGCCTGATCAATCTCGGCAATCTCGAACGCACCGGCAAATATCTGGACGAAGCCGAAGCCGCCTTCGAGGCAACGCTCAAGGTCTTCACCCGCGAAAGCCAGCCGATGCAATGGGCCTTCGAGCAGAACAATCTCGGCGACGTCCACTGGAACCGCGGCAGCTATGGCGGCGGCAATGCCGAATACCAAAAGGCGATCGAATTCTTCGAGAACGCCAAGCAGGGCTTTACCGAAGCCGGCTACACACTCCCCATACCGCTGACCGACCGCAAGATCGATCTGGTGAAGAAGCAGATAGCGAGGAAATAGGCTTTTCGGCCGCAGGTTGCACTCGGCTTGTCTTTCAGCCGGCTTTGCCGTCCCTATATGCCGGTCACCGGGGACCTGCCTGCCGGTCACCCGAAAAGGATGTCTGATGCTTCGATTTGTGCTGGCGCTGCTGTTGCTTGCCGTTTCCGCCACAGCCCATGCGACGGAAGCCGGCTGGGCGCTGCTGCGCGACGGCGGGCATGTGGTGCTGCTTCGCCATGCCATGGTCACAGGCACCACCGATGCGGCCAATTTCGACCTCGGCAAATGCGCCACCCAGGTCAATCTCTCGGAGCGCGGCAAGCAGCAGGCGCGCAAGATCGGCGCGCTGTTTGGCGCCCGCGCGGCACCGGTCGAGCGCGTGCTGTCCAGCCGCTATTGCCGCTGTCTCGAGACCGCCCGCATCGCTTTCGAAAGCGAGCCGGAGCCGTTCGCACCGCTTGACCTGCTGAAGACCGACGAAAAGGAGAAGGCGGCCCAGATCGCTGCGATCGTAGCCGAAATCCGCGGCTATTCCGGCTCCGACAATCTGGTCATGGTCACGCATCTCGAAAACATCAAGGAATTGACCGGCATCTCGCCGCGTGAAGGCGAAGCCGTGGTCGTCGCGCCGCAGGGCGACGGCCTGCGGGTACTCGGCCGCGTTACCTTCTGACCGGGCCGGAGCCGGTTGAAGTGAAAATCTAGCGCTTGGTACCTTAAGCCGAATACCGGTTCCGACCCGCGATGAGGTCTTGGTCGAGTCCAAGGTCGACATTGACCTTAGTCAGGAGGCAGGTTTTCGTCCTTACTTTGCCGGCCGGAGCCTCAGCGGCCGAAAAAAGGCCCGGATGTCCTCGACCAGGAGTTCGGGTTGCTCAATCGCCGCGAAATGTCCGCCTTTCGGCATGTCGGTCCAGCGCTCGACACGGAAGACTCGCTCGACCCAGGAGCGAGGTGGCATAGGAAGCTCTCGAGGGAAGACTGCAACGCCGAGGGGCGGTGTTATTCGCTCCCTTGGCCCGAAGATCAGGGGGCAGAGCCGGTTCTCTTTGTAAATCCGGAGCGAGGCCTCGATCGTGTTACCGAACCAGTAGAGCGAGATGTCGGTAAGCAGCGTGTCTAGAGGGATGGCGCGTTCGAGTTCGCCTTCGCAGTCGCTCCAACTGCGGAACTTCTCGGCAATCCATGCGGCTAGCCCGATTGGGGAATCTGTCAGTGCAAAGGCTAGCGTCTGGGGCTTGGTCCCCTGCAGAAAAGCGTAGGCCCCCTCCGTTGCGGCGAAATTCGCCGCACTGTCGAGGAATGCCTTCTCCTCCGGCGTGACAGGTGGGTCGTCGCGACCGAGGGTCGGGCGGAAACTGCCTGGAATGTAATTCAGGTGCAATCCGATAAGGTCGTCCGGGTAAAGCCGAGCGAGCCAGGTCGAGACGCCTGCGCCGATGTCGCCACCTTGTGCGGCGAAGCGATCATATCCCAGTTCGCGCATCAGCCCCCGCCACAGCTTCGCGACACGCTTTGAGCTAACGCCGGCCTGATGCGGCGGGGACGAGAAGCCGAAACCCGGAAGCGACGGTGCGACGACATCGAAGGCGTCCTCGGCATCCCCGCCGTATTTGGCAGGATCCGTGAGCAGCGGGATGACGTGCTCGAACTCGGCGAAGGAGCCGGGCCAGCCATGAGTGAGGATCAACGGCAAGGGTGCTGACCCCTTTCCTTTCTGATGAACGAAATGGATGTCGCACCCGTCTATCGTGACCCTAAACTGAGGCAACAGGTTCAGACGTTTTTCGTGATCGCGCCACCTGAAATCGTATTCCCAGTAACGTGAAAGCTTCCTGAGGAAATCAACGTCAGTACCGTCCTCCCATCCGTATGCGAAGATCGACGACGGCCATCTTGTCGCTTGGATACGACGCTGTAGGTACTCGATCTGTTCATCCGGGATGTTGATGTGGAAGGAATGAATGGCCACGGGTGTTGCTCCGATCAGCGGCGAAGAATTGTCCCATCATCAAGGCACAGAACGCAGGAAACCTCACTGAGCGACCGCTTTGTCCGCTACTTGCTCGTTCCCATCTACGAGACGAAGGTAACATTCCACCCTTAGTGGCAATTCGTTTAAGCTACTTGGCGTCAGATTTCACCGCTACCAGCCAAGCGTCGACACGGAGCTTCCATCCCTCGATCATGTCCGCGAACGCGTCCTCTGTAAGTTCGGACAGATAGGATGCTCCTGCCGGGCTCCAAGGCCGTGAACGCATAGGTAATCGACGCCTCCGTGCCTCCGTTAGTGGTCGGTCGGCAGGCCACCTCGACAAATCCGAAACGCGAATCCGCGTAACGCGAACATAGCGGATGCGATGCGCCAGCCGTCTACCCACAGGGTCTCTCCGATCGGCGTGAACAGCGGAAAGACGCCGTCGATCGGCCCCGAAAGCACGATGCTGTGGCTGCGCGCAAGATGGCTCGTCATCCGCCCTCCCCGCCGGTTTCCGCCAGACCGTGGCTGTCCGCTGCGGCAAGCTCCATTTCGTAGATGCGCTTCAATTGGCCGATTGTTTCCAGTGTCGCCGCGGAGAACGGCGTCCGGCCTTCGAAAGCATGCAGCACGATGCCCTCGATGAGGTCACCCAGGCTCACGTCGCGATGCTCAGCCAAGGCCTTGAGCACCTTCACCAATCGTTTTTCCAGGCGCACCCCGGTCTGCACGCGTTCTATGGTCATAGATCTTTTGTACCATGGTACATTGGTACACCCAATGATCAAAGATGGGACGGTTTCGGCATATCGCCGGGAGGGGTTGCCAGCGACCCCTATTGCTCTGGCAGAACAGCAATCCCATCTGCGCGCGGCGTATCAGGCCTTTTCCTGCCCGGAAAAACCGATTAGACAGCCCAAAACACATGCGGACAGATTCCGCCCGCAATCGAAGGAAAAGCCCTTGTCCACCACGTTCGACAAAGTCGCCAAGATCATCGCCGACACCAGCGAGATCGACATCGAGACGATCACGCCCGAAAGCCACACCATCGACGATCTCGGCATCGACAGCCTCGACTTCCTCGACATCGTCTTTGCCATCGACAAGGAATTCGGCATCAAGGTGCCGTTGGAAAAGTGGACGCAAGAGGTCAATGACGGCAAGGCCTCGACCGACGACTATTTCGTCATGAAGAACCTGTGCGCCAAGATCGACGCGCTCGTCGCCGCCAAGAACGCCATCTAAGCACAGCGCTTGACGCGCCCTCACCCACAACAGCCGCCCATGAACCCCCGCGACGTCGTCATATCAGGCATCGGCCTTGTCTCGTCACTGGGCGAGGGTCCGGATGCGCATTGGCAAAAGCTCGTCCAGCCGCGCCTTGAACCGGTTCTGGAGGCCTCGCGCTTCTCGCCCTATACGGTCCACCCGCTGCCGGAGATCGACTGGAACCTGCAGATCGCCAAGCGTGGCGACCAGCGGCAGATGGAGAACTGGCAGAGGCTCGGCACCTATGCGGCCGGCCTTGCGCTCGACGATGCCGGCATCAAGGGCAATGACGAACTCTGCGCGACCATGGACATGGTGGTGGCCGCCGGCGGCGGCGAGCGCGACGAGGCGGTCGACGCGGCCATTCTCGCGGCATCGGAAAGCCGCAATGACCGCGACGTGCTGCTCAACGAGAAGCTGACCACGGAATTGCGCCCGACGCTGTTTCTGGCACAGCTTTCCAACCTGCTCGCCGGCAACATCTCGATCGTCCACAAGGTGACGGGGTCGTCGCGCACCTTCATGGGCGAGGAAGGTGCCGGCGTTGCCGCTGTCGAGACCGCGGCCGCGCGCATCCGCTCCTGCCAGTCGACGCATATTCTGGTCGGCGGCGCTTTCCAGACCGAACATTCCGACATGCTGCTCGGCTATGAACTGGCCGGCTACCTGCATCGCGGTCCGTGGCGGCCGGTCTGGCAGAGGCAAGGGGCCGAAGGCGGCGGCGTGGTGACCGGATCCGGCGGCGCGTTTCTCGTCCTGGAGCAGCGCGAGCATGCGGAAAGCCGTGGCCGGAAGATCTATGCGGAACTCGGCCCGGTCCTGTCCGGTCGCGCCAGGCGCCGGCGGGACGAACTCGACGGCGAGATCGCCGTGCTGTTGAAGCAAGCCGCATTGCCGAATGGCGAGCTGCTCGCGATCTCCGGCGCTTCGGGCGCCCATGCCGCGACCGCCGCCGAGAAATCGGCGCTCGACGCCAATCCGGCGATCGCCGCACGCGGCTTTTCGACGCTGACCGGCCACATGAAGGAAGCGCAGTTCCCCTTTGCCGTGGCGCTGGCGGCGCTGGCTGTCGACCGCAAGGCCGCCTACCCTGTCTTCGACGCCACAGTCGAAAAGCCGTTTGCCGGCGTCCCGAAGACCGTCCTTGCAACGGCGATCGGCTATCACCAATTCGAGGGCATGGCGCTGATCAAAGCCGCCTAGAGCATCGGACCGAAAAGTGTGGCGCGGTTTTCGGGCGATCCGACGCTCCAAGAGAAACAGGTTTTTGGACAACAAATGGCCAATCTGAACGACCACATGGGCAGGCCCATCGTCGCCGTCACCGGCATCGGCGTGGTGACGTCGCTCGGTGTCGGCAAAGCCGACAATTGGGCGGCACTTACCTCAGGCAAGTCCGGCATCCATCCGATCACCCGCTTCCCGGTCGATCATCTCAACACCCGCATCTCCGGCATGGTCGATTTCCTGCCGTCGAGTTCCAAGGGCGCCAGTCTCCTCACCTATGAGCTTGCCGAAACCGCCGCCCAGGAAGCGATGTCGGAGGCGGGCCTCGATGCCGGCGATTTCGGCGGACCGCTGTTCCTCGCTTCGCCGCCGGTCGAGCTCGATTGGAGCGAGCGCTTTTCGCTCTACAATTCCGACACGCCCAATAATTCAGACAGGCACGACACCGGTGCAGAGAGGCTGCTGCGGGTAGCGCGCGGCCTCAGGGAACTCGACATCTTCGAGACCACCCAGTTCGGCTCGATTGCCGACCGGCTTGCCGACCGTTTCGGAACGCGCGGCCTGCCGATCACGCTGTCGACAGCCTGCGCTTCGGGCGCCACCGCGATCCAGCTCGGCGTCGAGGCGATCCGCCGCGGCGAATGCGACAGGGCGCTGTCGATCGGCGCCGACGGCTCGGCGACCGCCGAGGCGCTGATCCGCTTCTCGCTTCTGTCGGCGCTCTCCACCCATAACGACATCCCCGAAAAGGCCTCAAAACCCTTCTCCAAGGATCGCGACGGCTTCGTGCTGGCCGAAGGCTCGGGCGCCCTTGTGCTGGAATCGCTGGAGGCAGCACTTGCCCGCGGCGCCACCGTTCTCGGCATATTGCGCGGCTGCGGCGAAAAGGCCGACGACTTCCATCGCACCCGCTCCAAGCCGGACGGTTCGCCGGCGATCGCGGCGGTGCGCGCCGCTCTTGCCGATGCCGGCCTGAGCGAGGACGGGATCGATTATGTCAACGCCCATGGCACCTCGACGCCCGAAAACGACAAGATGGAGCATTTGTCGCTGTCGACGGTGTTCGGCGAGCGGATCTCGTCAATGCCGGTCTCGTCGAACAAGTCGATGATCGGCCATACCCTATCGGCTGCCGGTGCTGTCGAGGCCGCATTTTCGCTGATGACGATGCGCGAAAGCATCATTCCGCCGACCATCAACTACGACAATCCCGACCCGGCAATCGTGCTCGACGTGGTGCCGAACACCAAACGCAACGCCGAGGTCGGCACCGTCCTGTCGAACTCCTTCGGCTTTGGCGGCCAGAACACCTGCCTTGTCATGGCGCGGGAACCGGTCTAAGCGACCGTTCCGCTCTAGCACTGTTGTCGTGCGCATGGTCCTTTCCGAAACGGTTCTCGGTCATGCGCAACCTGGGATCTGGCATGCGCGCATTGCAACTTATCGAGGATCGCCGGCTTGAAACGGTGGACCTGCCGCCACCGCCGCCGCCTTTGCTCGGCGAGGTGACACTGCGCATCAAGGCCGTGGCGCTGAACCATATCGACGTCTGGGGCTGGCGCGGCATGGCCTTCGCCAAGCGCAAGCTGCCGCTGGTCGTCGGAGCCGAGGCCTCCGGCGAGGTCGAGGCGGTCGGCCCCGGCGTTTCCAGCCTCCTGCCCGGACAGTTGGTGTCGATCTATGGCGCCCGCACCTGCGGTCTTTGCCGCGCCTGCCGCGAAGGCCGTGACAATCTCTGCGAGCATGTCTCGGGCGTTCACGGCTTCCATCTCGACGGCTTTGCGCAGGAAAAGATCAACCTGCCGGCGCGCCTTCTGGTCCCCGCCCCGCCAGGCGTGAGCGAAATCGGCGCGGCGGTGGCGCCTGTCACCTTCGGCACGGTCGAGCACATGCTGTTCGACAATGCCCGGCTGCAACCCGGCGAGACGATACTGGTCCATGCCGGCGGCTCCGGCATCGGCTCCGCCGCTATTCAACTGGCCAAGAAGATGGGCTGCATGGTCATCACCACCGTCGGCTCGAACGACAAGATCGACAAGGCCAAGGCGCTCGGAGCCGACCACGTAATCAATTATCGCGACGACCGCTTCGAAGGCATCGTGCGCAAGCTGACCAAGAAGAAGGGCGTCGACGTGGTGTTCGAGCATGTCGGCGCCGACACCTTTGCCGCCTCGATGCTGTGCCTGAAGCGCGGCGGCCGGCTGGTCACCTGCGGCTCGACCTCCGGCGTGTCGACACAGATCAATTTGATGCAGTTGTTCCAGCAGCAGTTGAAGCTGCTCGGCTCGTTCGGCTGCCGCATGGAAAATATGGCCGACGCCATGCAGAAGATGGCCGCGGGCCTGGTCGCGCCGGTGATCGACACCGAGGTCGGCTTCGACGGCATCGATGCGGCGCTGAAGCGCATGGAAGGCCGCGACGTCTTCGGCAAGATCATCCTGCGCGTCGGCTGAAATGATCGGCAACGCCTTCAGGAAGATCCGCAGGGACGTGGGATTCCGCTATGGCAGGCGGCTTCGCCAGTTCAACTACTGGCTGGTCGCGCGCGTCGCGATGATCATCATCTCCGCGCTGCGCCTGCTGCCGCCCGACAGGGCGCTCAATTTCGCCGACCGCGCTGCCCGCCGCATCGGCCCCTGGGTAGCGCGCCATCAGGTTGCGGTCGACAATCTGCGCCAGGCCTATCCGGAAAAAAGCGATGCCGAGATCGAAGCGATCGCTTCCGATATGTGGGGCAACATGGCCCGCCTGGCCGCCGAATACATCTTTCTCGATGCTTTGTTCGACTACGATCCCGCTGCGACGAAGCCGGGCCGTGTCGAGGTCAAGGGCGTGGAGCATTTCGTGCGCATCGCTGGCGAGGACAAGCCGCATATCGTCTTCACCGGGCATCTCGGCAATTTCGAGCTGCTGCCGGTGGCTGCGGCGACATTCGGCATGAACATCACGGCGCTGTTTCGCCCGCCCAACAACCCTTACCTCGCCGAGTACATCCTCTCGACCCGCCGCTCGAGCATGGGATCGCTGCTGCCGTCTTCGACCGGTGCCTCGTTCGCACTTGCGGCCATCCTGGAGAAAGGCGGCAATATCGGCGTGCTGGTCGACCAAAAATTCACCGGCGGGCTCGAGACGACATTCTTCGGCCGCCCCTGCGAGAGCAACCGGGTCCTCGGCACCCTGGCGCGGCACTACGATTGCGATGTCTACCCGGCGCGCTGCGTACGCCTGCCGAACAACCGTTTCCGGCTCGAGATCGAGGACAAGCTCACCTTGCCGCGCACCGCCGGCGGCAGTGTCGACGTCCGCGCCACCACCCAGCTTCTCAACGACGTGGTCGAGCGCTGGGTGCGCGAAGACCCCGGCCAGTGGATGTGGTTCCACAAGCGCTGGGAGATCAGCGGCCGCAAAAAGCGTCGGCCAGCGACAATGCGCGACAAACCCGCCTGAGCGCACCATCTTTTTTGGGTGCAAGCCTTATTTTGTTCTTGCTTTGTGCCGGCAGCTATGCTACTAATTTCGGTATAGTGCTATTTGGCCCCAACGAACCCGCCGCTCCGGCGGGTTTTTTATTGCGGGCCGAGGAGCAGGCCCTAATTCGTCACGAGAATCCGCGTATTGCCGAAGCCGGCTTCGCGCACCATCGAATAGAACGCGGCGGCGTTGCTGGGGTGGAGGCGCACACAGCCATGCGATGCCGGGCGCCCCAATTGCCGGATCGCGCCGGTGCCGTGGATGGCATAGCCGCCGCGGAAGAACACCGAATAGGGCATCGGCGACATGTCGTATTTGCGCGAATACCACATCCGGGCCGTCCGCTGTGGCCGGTAACTGCCGCGCGGCGTGATGTAGCCCTTGCGGGCGGTGGAAACGCTCCACCGATAATACGAAAGCCCGTATCTTACCGTCATCGTCTGTGAGGAAATATCGATGTTCGCGACCAGGCTGGCCGCACGGCTCTCGAACGACGAACCGAACAGCATCGCTACTAATGCCGCTGCCATGAGAACAGTGTTTTTCATGCAATCAAACCCCTTTGATGCCCCTTGCCTGCCTGCCGTCACGCTGTTCTCCAGCGTTTTGATGGCAAGCCAGCGAGCTAACACCTACTCCCTGACGATTTCACCAATCCAAAGCAGCGAATTTGAACGATTTCCCGCAATAGTTGCCGTAACGACACGCAATCGCCTCGCAATTCGCCATCGGGCTTGCAAAACCGCCTCATCCGCTGCTCAATTCGCCGAATGAACGAACCGAACGAACGGCTCCTCAAGGCTATCGATGACCGAGCCGATGATCTGGTTGCCCTGACTGCGGATCTGATCCGCTTTCCGACCATCAATCCGCCCGGCGAAGCCTATCGGCCATGTGCCGAATATATCGGCGCGCGGCTGAAGAAGCGTGGTTTTGAGATCGAATTCATCCGTGCCGAGGGCACGCCCGGCGACACTGACCGTTACCCGCGCGTCAACGTCGTCGCCCGCTTCGATGGCCGGGCGCCGGGTGCTTGCGTGCACTTCAATTCGCATATCGACGTCGTCGAGCCCGGCGACGGCTGGAGCCTCGATCCGTTCGCCGGCATCGTCAGGGATGGCAAGGTCTATGGCCGCGGCGCATGCGACATGAAAGGCGGGCTTGCCGCCTCGATCATCGCCGCTGAAGCCTTCATGGAGGTGTTTCCCGATTTTCCCGGCGCCATCGAGATTTCAGGCACGGTCGACGAGGAGTCCGGCGGCTTTGGCGGCGTCGCGCATCTGGCCAAGCTCGGCTATTTCTCCAGACCGAAGGTCGACCACGTCATCATTCCCGAGCCGCTCAACAAGGATCGCATCTGCCTTGGCCATCGCGGCGTCTGGTGGGCGGAGATCGAGACCAAGGGCGAGATCGCGCACGGCTCGATGCCGTTCCTCGGCGACAATGCGGTGCGCCATATGGGCGCCGTGCTGCGGGCCTTCGAGGAGGAATTGTTTCCGGCGCTCGACCGCAAGATGACGCGCATGCCGGTCGTGCCCGAAGGCGCAAAACGCTCGACCATGAACATCAACTCGATCCATGGCGGCCAGACGGAAGATTTCCGGCCCGGCCTGCCCTCGCCCAACGTGCCCGATTCCTGCCGGCTGACAATCGACCGCCGCTTCCTGCTCGAAGAGGATCTCGCTACGGTCAAGAGCGAGGTGACCGATATCCTGGAACGGCTGAAGCGCGAGCGCAAAAAGTTCGATTACGAGATCCGCGATCTGATGGAGGTGCTGCCGCTGATGACCGAGCGCGACGCACCGGTGGTGAAGGCGGTCGCGCAAGGCATCATGGAGATATTCGACCGCGAGCCGGATTATGTGATTTCGCCCGGCACCTACGACCAGAAGCACATCGCCCGCATCGGCCACATCTATGACTGCATCGCCTATGGCCCGGGCATCCTCGATCTCGCCCACCGGCCCGATGAATGGGTCGGCATTGCCGACATGCTGGACTCGGCAAAGGTGATGGCAATCGGCCTCGGCGTGCTGCTGAAGGGCGCCGGCCCGCCATGATCCGGCCATGGGCGGAAAAACATTCCTCCCGGCGTCGGCACACGGTACGAAACGCAATTTACTCGGCGGCGAATTCACGCTTCTATCCGCCCGGGTTTGAGCACGTGTTTTAGACATGGGGAGTTGCACGATGAAATTGTGGAAAACCATTCTGGCCGCCGCGGCGCTGGCGTTGGCCGCCGGGACCTCGGCGATGGCCGCGCGCACCGACCTGGTCATCGGCATTACGCTCGAACCCCCGCATCTCGACCCGACCGCGGGTGCCGCCGCGGCAATCGACGAGGTACTCTATGCCAATGTCTTCGAGGGCCTGACCCGCATCGGCCCGAACGGCGAGGTGCTGCCCGATCTCGCGCAAAGCTGGAGCATTTCCGACGACGGCAAGGTCTACACTTTCAAGCTGCATACAGGCGTGAAATTCCATGACGGCACCGACTTCAACGCCGACGACGTGAAATTCTCGCTCGACCGTGCCCGCGCCGACAATTCCGTCAACGCGCAAAAGGCCCTGTTTGCCGCCATCGACAAGATCGAGGTCGTCGATCCCGCGACGGTGAAGGTCACGCTGAAGAACCCGCAAGGCTCGTTCCTCTACAATATGGGCTGGGGCGACGCGGTGATCGTGGCGCCTGAGACAGCCGACACCAACAAGGAAAAACCGATCGGCACCGGCCCGTTCAAGTTCCAGAACTGGGCCAAGGGCTCATCGATCACGCTGGTCAAGTCGGACAATTACTGGGGCGCCCCGGTGTTCCTCGACAAGGCCGAGTTCCGCATCATTCCGGATGCCGCCGCCGCCGTTCCGGCGCTGCTTTCCGGCGACGTTCAGGCCTTTCCGTTCTTCGACCCCGACAGCGTCGCCCAGGTCAAGGACGATCCGCGCTTCAAGGTGGTGATCGGCTCGACCGAGGGTGAAACCATCCTGTCGATCAACAACAAGAAGCCGCCCTTCGACAAGCTGCAGGTCAGGCAGGCGATTTCCTTTGCGCTCGATCGCAAGGCGATCATCGACGGCGCCTCGGCCGGCCTCGGCGTGCCGATCGGCTCGCACATGTCGCCCGCCAGCAAGGCCTATGTCGACTTGACCGGCCTCTATCCGCACAATGTGGAGAAGGCCAAGGAATTGCTGAAGGAAGCCGGCCTGGAGAATGGCTTCAAGGCGACGCTGAAGCTGCCGCCGCCCTCCTATGCGCGGCTTGGTGGCGAGATCATCGCCTCCGAGCTTCGCGAAATCGGCATCGATCTCGAGATTATCCCGGTCGAATGGGCGCAATGGCTGGACCAGGTCTTCACCAAGAAGGACTACGACCTGACCATCGTTTCCCATACCGAGCCTAACGACATCGATATCTATTCGCGTAAGGACTATTACTTCAACTATGACAATCCGGCCTTCGATAAGATCATCGACGAATTGAACCTTACCTCCGACGAGGCCAAGCGCACGACGCTGCTCGGCGAGGCGCAGAAGGTCCTGGCCGATGACGCCGTGGTCGGCTTCCTCTACGAATTGCCGAAGGTCGGCGTCTGGGACGCCAAACTGCAGGGCCTGTGGGAAAATGCCCCGATCCAGGCCAACGACCTGACCAAGGTGAAGTGGACGGATTGAGCGGGTCGCTGACAGAAGGGCGAAAGTTGCACTCCGTCCCACCCCCCTCTGCCCTGCCGGGCATCTCCCCCTCAAGGGGGGAGATTGAGCCCTCACCGCCGCTTTCGCTAACCACTAGCGTTGCAGGGACAGTGCCGGCGTGGAAACTGCCAATCTCCCCCCTTGAGGGGGAGATGTCCGGCAGGACAGAGGGGGGTGGGCGGGAACGCAAGCTTCGCCCAGTGCTTGCACCGGTCTCCTCATGACCGCCTACCTCCTCAAGCGCCTCGCCATCGCCGTCATCACGCTGGTTCTGGCCTCGATGGTGGTCTTTGCCGTGCTGGAGATCATTCCCGGCGACCCGGCGCGGCTGATGCTTGGCCTGAACGCCAGCGCCGACCAGATCGAATTGCTGCGCAACCAGATGGGTCTCAACGCTCCCGTCGTGCTGCGCTATCTGCATTGGGCCGGCGGCTTGCTGAGCCTCGATTTCGGCCGTTCCTATACCTATTCGGTGCCGGTCATCGATCTGGTCCGTGAGCGTCTCGTCGTCTCGCTGCCGCTGGCGCTGATGGCGCTGGCGCTGTCCACAGTCATTGCCATCCCGGTCGGGCTGTTTTCCGCCAGCCGGCGCGGCCGGGCCGGCGACACGGTTGCGATGGGCGCCGCCCAGCTTGGCGTCGCCGTGCCCAATTTCTGGTTTGCGCTGATGCTGATCTATCTGTTCGCCGTCTGGCTGCGGCTGGTGCCGGGCGGCGGTTTTCCCGGCTGGGGCGCCGGCGTCTGGCCGGCGCTGAAGTCGCTGCTCCTGCCGGCGGTCGCCCTCGCTCTGCCGCAGGCGGCGATCCTCGCCCGGGTCACCCGCTCGGCGCTGATTGAAGTGCTGAATGAGGATTACATCCGCACCGCCCGCGCCAAGGGCCTGCCCTATCGTCTTGTCTTGTGGCGGCATGCGCTGCGCAACGCCTTGATCCCGGTGGTCACCATTCTAGGCCTGCAATTCGCCTTCCTGCTTGCCGGCACCATCATCATCGAGAACGTCTTCTATTTGCCCGGCCTCGGCCGGCTGGTGTTCCAGGCAATCAACCAGCGTGACCTGATCGTGGTCGAGAGCGTCGTCATGCTGCTGGTTGCCGCCGTCATCATCGTCAATTTCGTTGTCGATCTCTCCTATGCGGTGGTCGATCCGCGCCTGAGAGGCAGGCAATGACGCTGCACATCGACATCCCCGACGAGAACCTTGCCGGCATCCTGGCCAAGGCGTTTCGAAACCGTTCGTTCCTCGCCGGCTTCGTCGTCACCGCACTGGTGGCTGCGGTCGCGATCCTCTCCTTCGAGTGGACGCCTTACGACGTCACCAGGCTGGTCATTTCCGACAAGACCCAGGCGCCGTCGCTGGCGCACTGGTTCGGCACCGACCATTTCGGTCGCGACATCCTGTCAATGATCATGGTTGGCGCCCGCAACTCGATTGCCGTGGCGCTGGTGGCGGTCGGCATCGGCATGGGCGTCGGCGTGCCGCTCGGCGCCTTTGCCGCGGCGCGTGGCGGCATCGCCGACGACGTGCTGATGCGGCTGAACGACCTGGTCTTCGCCTTTCCGGCGCTGCTTTCGGCAATCATGATCACCGCCATCTTCGGGCCCGGCGCGTTCAACGCCATCATTGCCATCGGCATCTTCAACATCCCGGTGTTCGCGCGCGTCGCCCGCGCCGGCGCCTTGGCGATCTGGCCGCGCGAATTCATCCTCGCCGCCCGCGCCGCCGGCAAGAGCACGACGCTGATCAGCATCGAACATGTGCTGCCCAACATCGCCACGCTGCTCCTGGTACAAGGCACCATCCAGTTCGCGCTCGGCATCCTGGCCGAAGCGGGCTTGTCCTATGTCGGGCTGGGCACGCAGCCGCCGATGCCGAGCTGGGGCCGCATGCTGTTCGATGCCCAGACCCGCATGGTGGTGGCGCCGTGGATGGCGATCTTTCCCGGCATGGCGATCGTCGTCACCGTGCTTGGCCTGAACCTGCTCGGCGACGGCATTGCCGACATACTCGACCCGAAATCGCGGCGGCAGAGATGAGCCTGCTCGAAATCGAGAAGCTGTCGCTGACCATCGGCGGCACCCGTATCCTCAGAGACGTCGAGCTTTCCGTCGCGCCGGGCGAAGTGATGGGGCTGGTCGGCGAATCCGGCTCCGGCAAGTCGATGACGGCGCTCACCGTTATGCAGCTACTGCCCTGGACGGCGCACGCCACCGGACGCGTCACCTTCGACGGCATCGATATCCTGGCGGCGAGCGAAGACCAGATGTGCGCGCTGCGCGGCGACGACATCGGCATGGTGTTCCAGGAGCCGATGACGGCGTTGAACCCGGTCAAGACCATCGGCGAGCAGGTTGCCGAGGGCATCCGCTGGCACACCGGAGCGAGCCGCGCGGATGCCGAGGAACGGGCACGCAAAATGCTCGACCGGGTCGGCTTGCCGGCGGCGCGGTTCCCGTTGTCGCGTTATCCGCACGAGCTTTCCGGCGGCCAGCGCCAGCGTGTCGTCATCGCCATCGCCTGTGCGCTGAAACCCAAGCTGCTGATCGCCGACGAGCCGACGACGGCGCTCGACGTGGTGCTGCAGGCGCAGATCCTCGACCTTTTGCGCGACCTGGTCGCGGAAAACCGCATGGGTCTTCTGCTCATCTCGCACGACCTCGCCGTGGTGACCGAGATGGCGGATCGCATCACCATCCTGCGCCATGGCGAGGTGATGGAGGCCGGCGACACGGCGCGCATTCTGTCCGGACAGCTTCATCCCTATACGCGCCAGCTGGCGCAGGCCTCGATGCATGTGCCCGCGCGGGCTAGGCACAGCGTCGGCCAAGGAAAACCTCTGGTTGAGGTAGACAGCGTGACGCGCGACTATCCGGCACGGCGCACATCGCTGCTCAAGCGAGGGGCTCCCATCCGCGCCGTCGACGATGTCTCCTTCTCGATGGCGCCCGGCCAGTCGGTGGCGCTCGTCGGGCGTTCCGGCTGCGGCAAGTCGACGCTTGCCCGCATGGTTCTGGCACTGGACAAGCCGACGGCCGGTACGATCCGCTTCCGCGGCGATACCCTCACCGGCAAGAGCGAGGCGGAGCTGAAGCCGGCACGGCGCGACATGCAGGTCGTGTTCCAGGACCCGTACGGCTCGTTCGACCCACGCCAGAAGGTCGAGAGATTGGTGGCCGAGCCGCTGCATGTGCTGGAGAAGAAGCCGGCGCCCGCCGCGCGGCGCGAGATGGTGGCGCATGCGCTGCACGAGGTCGGCCTCTCACCAGGCGACATGGACAAATACCCGCACGAGTTTTCGGGCGGCCAGCGCCAGCGCCTGTCGATCGCCCGCGCCATCATCACCCGGCCGAAGCTGGTCGTCGCCGACGAGCCGGTCTCGGCGCTCGACGTCTCGATCCGCGCGCAGATCCTCGATTTGTTCGCCGAGCTCAACCAAAAACTCGGCATCGCCTATCTGTTCATCACCCATGATCTGACCGTCGCCCGCGCCATCACCGACGAGGTGATGGTCATGCATGACGGCAAGATCGTTGAGCGCGGCAGGACGAGCGAAGTGCTCGACCACCCGCAATCCGAGGCGGCCAAGGCGTTGGTCGCTGCTGCTCCAGACCTGCACCGGGCGATCGCGAAACGACTGCAGGAACAGGGGTGAGCGGCAAGGGGCACGGGCCTTCCGTTCTCCCACTGTGGGGTCCGAAGGACGGGGCGAGACCGGTGGCTCGCCCCACGAGGAGGCTCCGGTGGTTGGCGACGTGGTGGAGACGACTGTTTGTGGCCAGCCTATGAAAGTAGAAAAAATATGGGGCCATTGGGCCGATCGCCGATCGCGCAACCCGGACCTGATCGTCCCTTTGCGCGCGAAGGAGATTTAGCGAACTTAGGTTTGGAAATTACGGTATTAATGTATGTTTTCTGCCTCGCCCGTTCGGCTTTGTCCTGCCGCGTATTCTCCGCATCGTCGCGCTTAAGCTAAGCAAAACGACTGGCAGCAACGGATAGCCCCCAAACACACGAGAGCTTGGCGCTCCAACAAAGCCGTAACTAATCACCACTCGCGCCTTCCGCATCACGCCGGCATCTGTAGTAAAGGGAACCTTAAAGTGAGACAACTACCCTACAAGGAAGGCACCCTATTTGCCATTCCGTTGAGATCAGGTGGCTACGGGCTTGACTTGGTAGCTCATATGGCCCCAATTGGAAAGATTATTCTAGCATATCTATTTGGACCAATGCGTCTGGAATTGCCAAAGGCGGATGAATTAAATGACCTTAGTCCAGATAATGCAGTCAGGTGCCTACGGTGTGGCGATCTCGGTTTAATAAATGGAACTTGGCCAATTATTGGCCAAATGAAGAGCTGGGCAGAAGACAAATGGCCTATGCCAACCTTCGTTCACAAAGAAAGCCTTTCCAACCGAATTCTTATTCGAAAATACTCAGAGTCTGACCCATCGAAGCTAGAGAGCCAAACTAGCGTAGCTTCGGCGGGCGATTTGGAGCAGGACGGTTTACACGGATATCAAGCCGTCGAATTGATTCTGATCGAGCAGCTGAAACCCCATTGATCAAGGAATGACGGTTACGATGTGAATTACGAATTACGGTGACTCCCACTAGCCGGCCTCTCGTCAATGCCGCGCGGACTTTTTTGGCGGCGTCAGCGGCTAATTTGCATCGGGCGGACTATTCATCCGGGGAGGAGCCCCACGACTGGTGAAGGAGGGATGTCACTGGGTTGTTTGGTGGATAACAATAAAGACTATAACTCGCTTATGAATGTAATCGGCCCGAATAAGCTGGGTAGTGCGAGTTTACAGGTAAATGATTTCCCAATTGGTTCGTGAGGAGTTGCCATCATGCATTTTAAAATAGCATTGAAACTTGCCGGATTTGTTGCAATTTTTGTTTTCGGAGGATCGGCCTGTACTGTGCCATCAACTCCTGAGATACTGAACTGTTCAAAGGGAATCTTTGCCGATAATTGGCCGTTCACTTGGCGAGCAGTTGAGGAGAAATGTATATCACGCGTAACCTCGCAAATTGCGAAGGAGTTCATGGACCGGAATACGAAGTATGAAGAATTTAATGAGGATACTGGTGCACTTTACCTTTTTATATGGACGAGATTGATTGATAAGAATCTTGCGACTCCATTGCAATTGGACGAGAGAACGAAAGATTTTGATCAAGTAACTCGATCGCTTACGGACTCTTATGTTGGCATTTACGACGATATTGAAAAATTGCAGGAAGAATTGAAAATGTCTTTGGCCCAAAAAGGAGGCGGGGATGCGAATTCGCTCTATGCGATAAGGCTTTTAGGTTTAGTTCCAATTGAGCACGCGCGGCCCACCATTTTGTTCCTGAAGAGTCTGGTTGATCTTGACACCAACACCATTAAGGTCACGGGACAATACGGGGAAGAGATTGTAGAAATGCAAGAGTTGTTGGATTATCGGGCCAGTGCACAAGGTCGTTAGTTGCCATTCACAGATCCTAATTATGACGCGGGTCATTACTTAGTGGCCGCTATTGTGCGGCAGGAACTGAGAGAATTTCGCAATTTCGGTGCACTTTTATCGCGTTCGCCCGGCTATCATTGCACGTAGATTGACCACATGGCCCGCCTTGCCCGCATAGCGGCGTCCGGCTTCTACAACATCGGCCAGCTCACCTCCACCAACCCTGGGGCAACGCAAGGCAACAAGTATGACGGCTTTGGCAAGCTCGCCCGCCGGGACGTCACGCTGGGCACGCTGACCCACACCACGACCAGCGTGCGCGATGCCTCCGGCCAGACGGGTTGTTGATAAATACGGAGCTCGATATACGGTGGACGTAACTGTTACAGGTCCGGCCGGCACCGTTGAGGTTCGCACCGGGTGGATTTTCAGCCCCCGGTTCAAACGTCCCGTCGCTGATGACACTATTCGTGAAGTAGAGTCCCGCTATGAAACCAAAGATCAACGACGTTGTGAGATTGATTTGTGATATGCTGGGAGAATCCCTTCAGGCCGGAGCTTTAGGAGTCGTTGTTGAAGAGCATTCTTATCCCGAGGAGGCATACGAGATTGAATTCAGTAGCGAAAATGGGAAGACCATCGCTCAATTAGCCTTACTTCCAAACCAGTTCGTACTGATTGCTGTGTAAGGAATTACAGCGCACTCTTTTCCATATCTCCTCTCCGAATTACGACATGATCCGGAATTACGCACTACGGGTCGCATTACGAATTACGGTGACACCCATTAGCCGGCGGCTCGTCAAGAGCACGAAGCCGTAGGGCACGGTTTTTGATGACTGAGTTCAAGATCATACCTTTCACTGGCGCCGGGGAAATAGAGTTTGGAATGTCCCCGAATCAGATTAGACGGCGTCTTGGGACAAATTTTCGAACATTCAAACGATCTATCAGGGATACGTTTCCTTGCGACTATTTCGAAAATATTGGGGTATTTTGTTACTATAGTAAGTCAGGAAAATTGAACGCGGTCGAATTCACGAGTCCTGCCGCTCCTTCTCTGAATGGGGTTCGATTTCTAGGAACAGGATTTGAAACCGCAAAACGTGCACTTATTTCATTGGGCCAAGAAATCGAAGAAGAAATTGATGGGGCAATCGCTTTTGGCCTTGGGGTCAGTATTTATGCCCCGTTGGCAAAAGAAGATTCCATGGCGCCTGTCGAGACAGTGCTAATCTTTCAGAAAGGATACTACCAATAGGAGCAAGGCATACAAATTTTCCGATCCGTTGGAGGAATTGTGGAATTACGGTGACACTCATTAGCCGGCCGCGCGTCAAGAGTGCAGAGCATTTTTTTTGGCAGCGCGAACTGCCAATCCAATTCAGTGCCCAGCATTTGAACCGCACCCGTTCTCGGTTGACAGCTGCGTTCGCACCGCGCCAGATCAGGATCAAGCATCGACCGGCTCCTGGCAGGCGGCATCGCCGCCCCGGAAGAGGAGGATTCTTTCGGTAGTTGGAAATGCCCCGGAAGATCGGAGGTGCAGAGATTATGGATATGGACGGAACCCTTGAGAAGATATTCTCAGTAACAGCCATATGGACATCGGCCGCGACCATCCCTGTTTCGCTGATTTGGGGTGAATCCGCCTGGATGGCGGTTTTTATTGGCGCGATAGTTGCTGCCTCCTTTGCCTTTCCAAGAAGGTTAGCGGAGCTTCTCAATCGTTTCGAACACCCCATCGGTAATCTGGAGAGGAATTTCAAAAATGACTGGACCGGATGGAAGTATACAAAATCAAGCATAAAAATGATATATAATTTGAGTATTATCCAAAAGTATCACTATATATTACTTTTAATTACTGCCATTCATTTTATGATTTCGGGCGCCTTAAGTGAAAGCGGATTGGCTGTCGCGTATCTCGCAATTATGGCTGCATTCTCTTTGATTTCAGTTTCTTTTACACTGCATAAGAGAAACAGGTAGCGCTATGATAGTACTTTGAGCATCCGCTTGAGTGCCAATGAAGGATCTTCCCGGTTCCAAGATTGTTTCCCAAAAAGAAGCTAAAGTCGGTGATGTTGTTTAGTCGAGTGCAAAATTCGATGACGCCACCGGGGCGCCCTCTCTCCGGTCGCTTGATCCCGATTGATATTGATATCAGAAATAGGTGGCTGAAATGAAAATTAGTAAGCAGTGCCTACTTTCGGCCGCTGTGCTGAGTGCTGCGACTGCCGTATTGGTCTTGCTTATATTCTATCAGCAAATCACTGGCCCTTCGCCCAGATGGGAGGACGCGCTATCGCGTGAAAAGTTGACCGCACAATTTGGTGACATAAAAACTATTAGAAGAAGTCGGATTTTGGCCTATCTCGGTAAGCCCGATGAACCAAATATGGTCAAGCAATACGATCTTTGGTCTGACGACGATTTATTTGGAGAATATTTCGACGTAGTATACGACACCGAAGAATATAAGGAAAAACCGGATCATCAAGATCCGATTGCGATATATATGTTTTACCAATGCACAGTTATTTTATTTTACCACAAGTTTATACTGAATTCATCTCAGATTGACCTTGAATTGCTGTAACTCAACAATCCTGCCGATGCCTCAGCCTTGCGGCTTGACCAAATCGGCCGGGCTGATGTCGAGCAGGTCGAGCGTGCGGCGCAACAGCTGCATCTCGCTCCCGGCAAGTTGCGAATCGGCCTTGGCGATCTCGGCCATGTGGCGGGCGAGCAGCTTGCGCCGTTCGACGTCGAGGTCGCGGAATTGGGCGACGGCCTGCGAGCTGTTGGTCTCGTAGCCGAAATCGTTGAGATATTCGATGACGCTGTCGACGCTGGTTTCGGGTATGCCGAAGGCGTCGCGGCAGATACGCCTGAAGGCGGTCATTTCGCTTTCGCTGACCGAACCGTCGGCCAGGATCATACGGAACAGCATCAGCAATTCCGCCGACAGCACCGGATCGTCCGCGACCTTGCGCACGCCGGGGTCGCCGTCGAAGATCGAGCGTATCTGGTCCAGCAATCCCATCGCCATCAGCCCCTTCCGATTCGTCGGGAAGGTAGCGCGGAATCGGCTTGGCGCAAACGGGGTGCGATGGTGGAAAAGCCGCCTGCGTGCACTCATTGGTGTGTGACCGCGCGACTGATAGTATGCCGTTGTACGAATCATGTTGAGGAGGGACCGAACATGAATCTCAGTGCGCCTACCCAGCTTATTTTCATTATATCCCTTGTTATCGCCATTATCGGCGTTCTCGCCGCGCTTGGCGTCCTTGCGTTCATCCCTTTGGCTGCTGTGTGGATTGTCGTCATCGCTTACATCGTGCTGGCCGCCGGCTGCCTGATGCGCGGCGCCTAAACACGTCCAGACAATTCATATTACCCGGCAACGCTAAGCGCCCGGCCAAACGCGGGGCGCTTTTGATTCCGACGAATGGTCTGTTAAAGTCGCGTGGCGGAAGGAAAGCGCATGCCCGACAGCGAAGACGGCAGCCGCCACGAAAGCCCAGGCCTCGATCGGTTCGAGATGGTGCGGCGCGCGCCGAGCCATCGGCTTCAGGGCGCCGTCACCGACATATGCGGCTTTCGCGAAACCATGCCAGGCCATTTCCGCGCCGTCGAATATGCCTCGCTGACCGTGCCGCTGGTCATCAGCTTTGCCGAACCCTTTGCCATCGGGCTCGGCCATGACCCGGGCGACAATGACCGCTTCGCCAGTTTTGCCGCCGGCCTTTATGCCGGGCCGGTAGTGATCGAATCCTTCGGCGGCGCCTGCTGTGTGCAGATCAATTTCAGCCCGCTCGGCGCTCGTCGCTTCTTCGGCCGCCCGATGATCGAACTGACCGACCGCATGGTCGGCCTGGATGACGTGCTCGGCGTAGAAGGCATCGCGCTGCGCGAAAGGCTCGGCAATGCACCGGATTGGAGCTCACGCTTTGCCATCGCCGAAGCCTTCGTTGGCGATCGGTTGGCAACCGCGGACCGCACCCAGGCCGAAATGGTCTGGGCCTATGAGACGATCGTCTCGACGCGTGGGCGGACCCGCATCTCGACGCTGGCCGAAAAGCTTGGCTGGAGCCGCAAGCATCTTACCGGAAAATTTTCGGACGCTATCGGCACCGGCCCAAAAACGCTCTCGCGCATCGTCCGCTTCAATCATGCGCTTGGCCTGTCGAGACAGGCGAACAGCGCTTGGGCCGACATCGCCGCCGACTGCGGCTATGCCGACCAGGCGCATCTGGTACGCGAGTTTCGCGACCTGGCAGGCGTCGCGCCGACGGCGCTTGCCGCGAGGTAACATTTCTTCAAGACGCGCAACCGGCCGTCGCGCAGACTGGGTTGATCGACCAACCCGCTGAAGGAGATCAGCCATGCCGAACACCCCCGAACCACCGCGGCTTTATCCGGCGCTGCGCTACAGGAATGCCGGCAAGATGATCGATTGGCTGTGCGAGGCCTTCGGCTTCAGCGTTCGCGCCCGCTATGGCGAAGGCGACGTGGTGCACCACGCCGAACTCGCTTTCGGCTCTTCGATCGTCATGCTCGGCACGGCGCGCGACGACGCCTATGGCAAGATGGTCGGCGCGCCGGGTTCGGGTGGCGGCAAGTCGATCTACGTTGCGGTCGCTGACGCAGACGCGGCATACGCGCGGGCAAAGACCGCCGGCGCCGAGATTCTGGAAGAACTCACCGACCGCGACTATGGCAGCCGCGAATTCATCTGCCGCGATCCGGAAGGCAACGTCTGGTCGTTCGGCACCTACTGGCCGAAGGCTGACGAGAAAGCATGATCCCGAAAAGTGGAGACCGGTTTTCGGACAAGATCATGCTCAGGCAAAGTATCTAACGCGCCAGCCCAAAAATCGTGTCGCAGTCGAGGTGGGTTTCCAGTTCGGCTGCGATCTCGTCCAGTGCCCGTTCGACCTCGGCGCGGTAGTCGATGCCGCCGCCCTTGACGCCGAGGCTTTCGAGGAATTTCGCCCGGAAGGCATCGGCGGAAAACAGCCCGTGCATATAGGTGCCCACCACCTTGCCGTCGGCCGAGATAGCGCCGTCATCGATACCGTTGATAACGGCGGACGGCCGCAGCGTGTCCGGACCTGTGGTGCGGCCGAGATGGATCTCGTAGCCCTCGAGCGGCAGGTCGAACGGCACCGAGCGCGCGCTGACGTTGCGCACCGTCTTTTCCGGCTCCATCACCGTTTCGACGTCGAGCAGCCCGAGGCCTTGCGTTTCTGTAACGCTGCCCTCGATGCCGTCGGGATCGCGCACGATATGACCAAGCATCTGGAAGCCGCCGCAAATGCCGACGATATGACCACCGCGTTTCCTATGCGCGGCAAGGTCGCGGTCCCAGCCGTTCTCGCGAAATTTCAGGAGATCGCCGATCGTCGACTTCGAGCCGGGAATGACCACCAGACCCGCATCTTCGGGCAAGCGCTCACCAGGCGGCACGAACACCACCTCAACCTGCGGTTCGGCCTTGAGCGGGTCGAGATCGTCGAAATTGGCGATGCGCGAGAGCACCGGCACGGCGATCTTCAGCGCTCGCTTCTCGCCGGACGCCAGTCGCTCGAGCACGACGGAATCTTCCGATGGCAGCCGCGCCGCCGCCTTCAGCCACGGCACGACGCCAAAACAGCGCCAGCCGGTGAATTTTTCGATCGCCTCGATGCCGTCTTCGAACAGCGAGACATCGCCGCGGAACTTGTTGATGAGGTAGCCGACGATCATGCGCCGGTCCTCCTCCGGCAGGATCAGATGGGTGCCGGCGACCGAGGCGATAACGCCGCCGCGATCGATATCGCCGACCAGGATCACCGGCACGCCGGCGCGCGTCGCAAAGCCCATATTGGCAATGTCGCGGCTCCTGAGATTGATCTCGGCCGGCGACCCGGCGCCCTCGACAATGACCAGATCGGCGCCCTCGCCGACCTTTGCCCAGGAGTCCAGCACCGCATCCATCAGCCGGCCCTTCAGCGCCTGGTAGTCGCGCGCCCGCGCCTCGCCGAACACCTTGCCCTGCACGACGACTTGAGCGCCGACATCGGTCTGCGGCTTGAGCAGCACCGGGTTCATGTGGACGGTCGGCGCTGCGCCGCAGGCGATCGCCTGCAGCCATTGGGCGCGGCCGATCTCGCCGCCGCCTGAATCGCCTGGAATATCGGCGACAGCGGCGTTGTTCGACATGTTCTGCGGCTTGAACGGCCGCACTTTCAAGCCGCGCTTCTTCGCCGCGCGGCACAGACCGGCGACGAGCACCGTCTTGCCGACATCCGAACCCGTGCCCTGCAGCATGATCGCCTTGGCCATATCAGTCCCTGCCCTGCGCAACGGTTGCGGTGATCGTCGACTTGGCCGCCAGTGGCCCGCCACGCCAGAGATAGAGCGCCAGCAGCGGCTCCTTGCCGGTGCGCATGGCGTGGTTGATGTCAGAGGCATGGTGGATCACTTCGCCCGCCGCTCGAAGGCGAAAACCGCCGTCGCCCATGCGCCATTCGGTGCCGCCGGTCAGCGGGATGTAGATCTCCTCCGCGACATGGTGGTGATCGGGGTAGACAATGTCGGGCCCAAGGATCAGCAGGCCGCCCGCGACCTCGTCATTGACGAAATGGCCGCGTGTGCCGAACACCTCCAGCCAGCCGTAATTGTCGATGAAAACCGTGCCGAAATCCGCCTCGCCATAGGTCTGGCCCCAGTGCAGATCGCCGCGACGCTCCGCAACCAGCCGCGCCAGCGACTTGGCCGCAGCGGGAGCGAGTTCGACGATCCGGCCGAGTTGGACGAGACAAGGCAGTGCATGCGGTTCGAGCGGCCGGCCCGGCATGTCCCAGTCGATTCGGGCCATGGCGTCGCGCACCAGCGCATCATCGAACGTCTGGAGATAGGCATGGAAGCATCCAAGCAGTTCGTCGAAAGTTGTCGTCACACTTTGCTCCAAAGCGCATTCGCACACAGCCGCTGCCCAGATGGTTGGACGGAGACGATCGGGTTGCGCGGCGGCATCATTGGTCTAGATTGGACGGCGCGCAAAGCCAAAAACGATCAGGCCAGCAGGCCGGAAACATCAGGGAGCACGTCATGGACGCCGCTGTCGATGCGAGCACCAGCCAGTTCGAACTCAACGAGGACCAGCGCGCCATCCAGGAGATGGCGCAAGCCTTCGCCGCCGACCGTGTGGCGCCGAACGCACTCGACTGGGATCGCAACAAGTATTTCCCCGCCGATGTGATCCGCGAGACAGGTCCGCTCGGCCTTGGCGGCATCTATGTCCCCGACGACGTCGGCGGCTCGGGGCTCGGCCGGCTCGACGCCGTGCTGATCTTCGAGGCGCTTTCGCGGGCCGATCCGGCGTTTTCCGCCTTCATCTCGATCCACAACATGGCGGCATCGATGATCGACCGCTTCGGCAGCGACGAGCAGCGCCGGCGTTTCCTGCCGAAGCTGACCTCGATGGAATGGCTGGCAAGCTACTGCCTGACCGAGCCGGGTTCGGGATCCGATGCCGCGGCGCTGAAGACGCGTGCGGTCAAAAGCGGCGGCGACTATGTGCTGAACGGCGCCAAGCAGTTTATCTCCGGTGCCGGCGACAGCGACCTCTATGTCGTCATGGCGCGCACCGGCGCCGACGGGCCGAAAGGCATTTCCGCCTTCGTCGTGCCGAACGATGCGCCGGGCCTTTCCTTCGGCGCCAACGAGCACAAGATGGGCTGGCACATGCAGTCGACGCGCCAGGTCGTCTTCGAGGACTGCAAGGTGCCGGCCGAAAATCTTTTGTCGGCTGAAGGCGCCGGTTTCGGCATCGCCATGGCCGGGTTGGACGGCGGCCGGTTGAACATCGCCGCCTGCTCGCTCGGCGGCGCGCAATCGGCACTCGACAAGGCACTCGCCTACACCGCCGAACGCAAGGCTTTCGGCTCGAGGATCAACCAGTTCCAGGCGCCGCAGTTCAAGCTTGCCGACATGGAGACCGAACTGCAGGCAGCGCGCGTCTTCCTCTACACCGCCGCCTCGAAGCTCGACCGCAACGCGCCGGAGGCCTCGAAATGGTCGGCGATGGCCAAGCGCTTCGTCACCGACGCCGGCTTCAACGTCGCCAACGACGCCCTGCAGCTGCACGGCGGCTATGGTTATCTGCACGACTACGGCATCGAGAAGCTGGTGCGCGACCTGCGTGTCCACCAGATACTCGAAGGCACCAACGAGATCATGCGCGTCATCATCGCTCGCGCCCTGATCGGACGGTAAGGCAGTAGGCAGTAGGCAGTAGGCAGAAAGATGACCGGCAAGATCAATTCGTACAAGGATCTTATCGTATGGCAGCAGGCGATGGATCTGGCCGTCACCACCTACTCCCTGACCAAGGCATGGCCAAAAGAGGAATTGTATGGGTTAACCAGCCAAATCCGCCGCTCAGCAACCTCTATTCCCGCAAACATCGCGGAAGGTTACGGCCGAGACAACAGACGCTCCTATCAGCAATTTCTCAGGATTGCCCAGGGATCGCTGAAGGAGTTCGAGACACACCTCCAGATCGCCGAACGCATTGGCCTTGCTACGTATGATCAAGCTTATCACGTGCTTTTAGCGACCGAGGGCATCGGGAAAATGCTTCGCCAACTTATTAGCAAACTTGCGCCCGAATAGGTCGCTTACTGCCTACTGCCTACCCAAACCACGGAGCGCCATTATGACCACCATCGCCTTCATCGGCCTCGGCAATATGGGCAATCCGATGGCCTCCAACCTGGTCAAGGCCGGGTACGCCGTGCACGGCTTCGACCTGGTGCCGGAGAATCTCGTCATCGCCAGGGAACACGGCGTCGTCATCATGGCCAACGCCGTTGCGGCGGTGAAAGACGCCGATGCGGTCATCACCATGCTGCCAGCCGGTAAGCATGTTCTGTCGGTTTACGCAGACATAGTATCCAGGGCAAAAAAAGGCGCGCTGTTCATCGATTCCTCTACCATCGATGTCGAGTCGGCTCGAAAGGCCCATGCCATCGCCGCCAAGCACGGGTTGCTGTCGATCGACGCGCCGGTCTCCGGCGGCACGGGCGGTGCGGCGGCCGGCACGCTGACCTTCATGGCCGGCGGTTCGAAGGATGCCTTCGCCAAGGCCGAACCAATCCTCAAGCCGATGGCCGGCCGCATCGTTCATTGCGGCGACGACGGCGCCGGACAGGCGGCGAAGATCTGTAACAACATGATTTTGGGCATTTCGATGATCGGCGTTGCCGAGGCCTTCGTGCTGGCAGAAAAGCTCGGCCTGTCGCACCAGGCGCTGTTCGACGTCGCCTCGACCTCGTCCGGCCAGTGCTGGTCGCTGACCACCTATTGCCCGGTGCCCGGCCCGGTGCCGACATCGCCCGCCAACAATGGCTATAAGCCTGGCTTCGCGGCGGCACTGATGCTGAAGGACCTGAAACTGTCGCAGGAGGCCGCACAGAGCGTCGGTGCAGCAACGCCGCTCGGCGCCGAGGCAGCCCAGCTTTATGCGCTGTTCAACGCACAAGGGAATGCCGGCGCGGATTTTTCCGGCATCATTAATTTCCTCCGTGGTGACCCGGCGTAAGCTCCAGGTTCACAGGTTTTCGATCTGCCCAAAGCGGAAAGCCGGCAAATTTAGGTTTGCTTAAGCTCTTGCTAACCCTGCAGTAACGATATGCGTTTAAAACGGATTGCGAGGCGGACATCCGCCCGGCGCTCCGGATCAGGTCTCGCGTACCGGAGCCCGTAAGTTTCGCCGTAAGTTTCGCAAGTGTATTGTTGGCGAAGCGCCATGCGTATCTGGCAAAGCCGCGTTCCGATGGAGCGCGGTTTTTGCGTTTCGCATTCTTCAAGGACAATGAGGCGATCGCCCTGGCGTGTCTCCAGATGATCGTCGGCGTCGTGGCTGCTGTCCTGAGCTACGTCGACCCACAGGTGGTCGCGCCCCAATCCCCCAGCGCGTCGGTGCCATGGCTCATCAGTCAGCTACGCTACTTGCGTGCGAGCACGACGTGGGCCTCTTGGGGGAACATCAGCTCCCCTTCAGTTGAATAGATTGCCAGCGAAAAATCTAGATCACCGGTGATCGCTGCGATGACTGCTTCCCGATGCCCGGCATCAATTCTGCTGACCAGCGCCCGGCCTGCGGAGTCGCTGCCAGCTGTAGTCGCACATATTCCCTAGACGAGGGAAATCGGATGTTTTGTGTCGTCGTGTGGATGGTCACCTGACGAAATCCCGCCTCGGCCACCAATCGGTAAAGCTCGTCCGCATCGGCGAGTGAATGCTCAGACCTTTTCGTTGCCGAAGCGCCTGGACCGAGGTGTCGATCCAAGGCATCCGCCAGCGCCTTCGCCGCAGGAGTGTGCTCAATAGCGCTGAAAACGTTTAAAGCCAGTCGGCCGTCAGGCACCAGAACCCGGAACATCTCACGGAGCGCACTAGCAGGCTGTTGAAGAAGTCAGGCTCTTTCGCAAACGAAGCCTGAATCGTCGGCGTTGTGGATGTAGAAGTGGCCGACGAGGCGGCCTGCAGTGCCAAAGACAGCCCAGCCGCGGCCAGAGGCTGGGTCTTTCTCATCATGCCCCTCCCACGAGAATTCCGCGCATGCTGAGCCATCGCGGGTGCCATATCGGACATCGAGGAAGCCCTTGAGTGCGCCGAAGGCGATCTCGCCATCCGCCGAGCCTTTGAATGTCAGATGCGCTTCCTCGACGAGATCGAGGAAGTCGTTATCCCAAACATCCATCTCGACGATGCGCCAGCGGCCGGCAAAGGCCTTGGCGAAGCCGGGAACCTTGGCCATCAGCCGGTCTCCGCCATGAGCTTTGGCAGTCGCACCAGATTGTAGGCAGCGGCTGCGAAGGTGAAGGCCCATCCGACACGGTCGCGGCCGCGGAACCTCGTCTTGTGCTGGCCGGCCACGACCTTGATCCAACCGAATGCCTCTTCGATGCGCTTCCTGATGCGCTGGCTGACGGCATAGCCGCCATGCCGCGTCGTGCGCCCATCGATCGCGGAACTGCGGCCACTCGTGTTGTTCTGCGCTACATGCGGCGTCACCCTCATCGAGCGCAGCTCATTGACGAAGTCTTCTGTGTCGTAGGCCTTGTCGGCACCGAGCGTGATCGCCTGCGGTCGGTCGGCGCGAGGTTCGATCATGTGCAGTGCGGCCACCCGCTCAGCATGTCCGTCGGCCAGTGTCAGGCAGGCGTCGACCAGCAGCCCGTGGCGGTTCTCCATCAAGCCATGTCCCATAAAGCGCAGCTTGGCCTCCTTGCCTTTGCCCTTGCGATAGAGCCGGGCATCCGGATCGGTGGTCGAGGCATGTGTGTCGTTCGAGCGCTTGTGGCCATGGAAGTCCGCTTCCGCGTTTCGCCCGCCCCCTTCAGCCGGCGGCTCGCCATGGCCGCCGCTTGGGCCGTCCTTCGGTTTGACGCTCTTCATCGACGCCCAGGCCTCGATCAGCGTCCCGTCGACCGAGAAGTGATCCGTCGACAGAAGCCTCTTGACCTTGGGCTGCGCCAGCACCGCGCTCAGGAACTTTGCGGCGATGTCGCCCTCCAGCAGCCGGTCGCGGTTCTTGGAGAACACAGAATGATCCCAGGCCGCATCGTCAACGCCAATCCCGACGAACCAGCGGAACAGAAGGTCGTATTCCAGCCGCTCCATCAACAGCCGCTCCGAGCGGATCGAATAGAACGCCTGTAGCAGCATCGCTCGCAGCAGCTTTTCCGGCGGGGTCGAAGGCCGCCCCATCGGCGAATACAGCGCCGCGAAGTCCCGCTCCAACGCCGAAAGCGCCTCGTTCACAATCGCCCGAATGCGGCGCAACGGATGATCGCGCCGCACCCGAGCCTCGAGATCAACATAACTGAACAGTTCGCCAGACCGGTCGTCCCCGCCGCGCATGCCTCGTTCTCCGAATCTCTCCGGAGACACTGAATCACGGCTCACTGCCTCGCTGCGAGCCACTTTTTCAACAGCCTGCTAGATCGATCCGGAAAAAACTGCAGTCCGAGCTGGCAAAGAACCAGATCGAAGGCGGAGTCAGGGAACGGCATTTCGAGCGCGCTTCCCTCGTGCCAGTCGATACGCGCTCCAGCGCCTCTCGGGAGCGACCGAGCAACGGCGAGCATGCCCGTATTGATGTCGAGGCCGACGACCTGCCCACTTCCCATACGCTCGGCCGCCGAGCGTGCCACCACGCCGGTGCCGCAAGCTACGTCCAAAATCCGCTCACCAGATTGAGGCGCAGCACGATCCATCAGGTCCGCAGCCCATAGGGCTGTGATTGCCGGGACCAGGTAGCGCTCGTAGAGGTCCGCGGCGCTGCCTTCCAGCTGCCACTGCTCCTGCTGGGCCATAGTGTCCCTCCCGCACAACGATCTCGGGCAACGGGCCCGATCGGCGCTTCAGCAGCCATCATAAAGCGCGTGTCTGTCGACTAGCAACCGGGCAATGGAAACCGGCAGGGTGCTATTCTTCGCGTTCCGTATCACAACGGTCTTTGCACCATCCGCCCCAAGTAGAATCAAACTCGCATTCTACTGTGCACTCCACGCGCGGCATCTCGCCAATATTTACGAGGCCGATATCCACGAGTTTGTAGCGAGCGATCGCCTTTGGATATTTCCTGAAAACACTCTCAATTTCCGCCACGAAGCCCTTGTGCTCTTCTGGAACCGGCCTTTTGAAAGGTGTTTTGGCGTCCTGCGCAAGAGATACAGTGATGACCGATTGCATAACCAAGGCTAGGATCAAAGAAATGGTGCGCATCAACTGTCTCCAATACGCCTTACGTGGAGAGATGTTTTGATGGTGGATGGCCGCAACTCCGGGACGGGGGGAAGGCCGTATCGAGGGTAGTCTGCGTCAAACATGGCCCACCATCGCCCGTGTAATCGTTGCACGGGCAGTTGCTGTGCGCCTCTATATGCGCGTTGCAAGGGTTCCCGAACCCAAACCCATCATCAGTAAAGTTACTCCCGCCCGCGCCAGTAGCGCCGCGGCTTCTCTCCGCGCGCTGATGATCAAGAACGCGGCCTTTTCCAGGGCTTCCGATTGTTCGCGCGTGAGACCCTCCCGAGACAGATATTTAAACATGTGTCACTCCCTCAGATTTGGATTCGCCAAATGCCTCAATTGGGAAAGCAAGCATGCTTCAATTTGCACACCGCTCGACTTGTTCGCTCTTCAACGTGGCGCTATTCGTTGCGACGTGGCGCTAAGGACAGCTAGTCGCCCATTTTGGTCTCCTTGAACGAATGATCCCTTGCTGAAGTCGATCAGGCGACGTTGACAGGACCGGACTTACGGATGGCTTACGGAAGTCACGCTGATCGGCGGCAGGTGACAAGACGGGCGCCGTTCGCACGCCTGCCGCGCTCGGCATGGACGAGTTTTGCCAGCCGGGGAGTGAGGTAGGCTTGGCGCGCCAAAGGCCGCGTTTCCACCCGCAGCCGAATTCGAACTGACTTTGTCCACGTCCTCGACCATCTGCTCGGCGATCGACGCAGCGATCGCCGAGCGTCCGACTGCAGGTCGCCCGGCGATGGTTCTACCTTACCCCTTGCGCAAATCCGCTTGCGCCAGATCGAGCGCCGTGGCGATGCGGTCGCAGGCCATGTCGATCGTCTCGCGCGTCCAGATCAGCGGCGGCGACAGGATCATCGTGTCGCCGGTAGCGCGCAGCATCATGCCCTGGACAATCGCGTGGTCGCGAACCATCACCGCCGCGCTGCCGGCAGGCAGGAAGCGCTCCTTGGTCACCTTGTCCTTGACGATCTCGATCGCCCCCATCAGCCCGAACGAGCGCACCTCGCCGACCAGATCGTGCCCACCGAGACGTTCCTGCAGCGCCCTGGCGAAGTAAGGCCCGGTGTCGTTCCTCACGCGCTCGACCAGGCCTTCGCGCTCGATGATCTCGAGGTTCTTCAGCGCCACCGCGCAGGCCACCGGATGCCCGGCATAGGTGTAGCCGTGATAGAATTCGCCGCCCTTCTCGACCAGCGTCGCCGCGATGCGGTCGCCGACCAGCAGCGCCGACAGCGGCTGATAGCCAGAGGTCAGCGCCTTGGCCGTGGTGATGGTGTCGGGCTCGACATCGAAGGCTTGTGCGGCGAACCACTCGCCAGTGCGGCCATATCCGGTGATGACCTCGTCCAGCATCAGCAGGACATCGTATTTGCGGCAGATGCGCTGCACCTCCGGCCAATAGCTCATCGGCGGGATCTTCACCCCGCCTGCCCCCATCACCGGCTCGCCGATGAAGGCGGCCACCTTGTCGGCGCCGGCTTCGAGGATGGCGTCCTCGACCGCTTTTGCCGCGCGCAGGCCGAAATCATGGTCGCTTTCGCCGGGCAGTGCGAGCTCATAGGCATAGGGCATCATCACATGGACGATGTTGGGCACGGCGCCTCCGAGCTGCTTGTGCATCAAATCCATGCCGCCGAGCGAGGCGCCGGCGATGGTCGAGCCGTGGTAGCCCATCTTGCGTGAGATGATGCGGTTCTTCTCGGGCCTGCCTTCCAGCACCCAATAGTGACGGACCAGGCGCAGCGCCGTGTCGTTGGCCTCCGAACCGGACGAGCCGTAGAACACCTGGTTGATGTGCCTTGGCGCGATCTCCGCCAGCTTTCTCGACAGCAGAACCGGCGTCGGCGTCGAGCATTTGAAGAAAGAGTTGTAGTAGGGCAACTCCTTCATCTGGGCGTAGGCGGCGTCGGCAAGCTCGTCGCGGCCATAGCCGACATTGACGCACCACAGCCCAGCCATGCCGTCGAGGATTTCCGTCCCTTCGGCATCATAGATGAACGGCCCGTTGGCGTGGGTGATGATGCGCGAGCCGGTCTCGCGCATCTCTTTGTGGTCGGTGAACGGATGAAGGTGATGCGCGGCATCGATCTGCTGAAGCTGCTTCAGCGAATAATTCTGGTAGGTCATGTCTGGTCTTTCCTCTTGAACCAATCCGGCAGCTTTCGCGCCGGGGCGGATTCGTCAGAGGACAGCGGGCGGCGAATAGCCGATGCGAGCGCAGAGCCGCAACAGCTCGGCGCGTAGCGTGCGCGACGACGGCGTCACCGCCACCCCAAATGCGCAACTCGATTTCGCCAGCCGAGCCATGCATGTACCTTAGGCTGCCTCGAGCCCTCAGTTCAAGCCGTGCCGGTCAAGCGACGCCGGTCAATTGGTGCCAGTCAATTGGTGCCAGTCAGGGCCCGCTGCAGGAAGACGTACTTCATCGCCGCCTGTGCGGCCTGCGGCCGCCGGTCGCCGCGTCCACCATGGCCGCCTTCAGTCTCCTCGAAGAACAGCGTCTTGCCGTGGCCGGCCGCCTGCAGCCGTGCCGCCATCTTGCGGGCATGGCCGGGATGGACGCGATCGTCGGCGGTCGAGGTCGTCAGCAACACCGGCGGATAGGCTGCATCCGTGTCTACATGCTGGTAGGGCGAATAGGCGGCGAGCCAGGCTGCCTCTTCCGACTTCGCCGGATCGCCATACTCGGCCATCCATGACGCGCCGGGCGGCAGCTCGGTGTAACGCAGCATGTCGAGCAACGGCACGTCGATGATCACTGCACCGAACAATTCCGGGTGCTGGGTCAGCGAGACGCCGGTCAGCAAGCCACCATTCGATCCGCCCTGGATGCCCAGTGTGGCGGGCGTAGCGATGCCGCGTTTGATCAGATCTTGCGCGACGGCAGCGAAATCGTCGAAGGCATTCTGGCGATTGGCCTTGAGCGCTGCCTGGTGCCAGTTCGGGCCGAACTCGCCGCCGCCGCGGATGTTGGCCTGCACATAGGCATTGCCCTTCTCCAGCCACAGCCTGCCGCGCACGCCGGCATAGCCGGGCAGCAGCGGCACTTCGAAGCCGCCATAGCCGTAAAGCAATGTCGGCACGGGTCCATGCAAGTCGCGCTTCCTGACGACGAAGTACGGGATCATCGTGCCATCCTTCGAGCGTGCCTCGAACTGTTCGGAGAGCAGGGACGACGCGTCGAAACGCGCCGGCTGCGACTTCACCGTTGCCAGCCCCGCAGCGTTGTCGTCCGACCAGATGATCGAGCTCGGCGTCAGGAAATCGGTGAAGGAGAAGGAGACGCTGGAACCGAAATGCTCGGCATGGCTGATGCCGACATTGCCGTTTTCGGGCAACGCCACGGGCTTGAACTCCCAGCCGCTGTCGCTGCGCTTGCCGGCGACGACCTTGCCGCGCACATTGTCCATCAAATTGATGAACAGCCGGTCCTGCGTGCGGGCAATACCGGCGATCGAGACACGGTGCGCCGGCTCGAGCACGGTATCGAGGGATCTGAATAGCCCGGTTTCGATCCAGCGCTCGAAATCGAGTGAATAGAGTCCGTCGGGCTTACACAGAGTGCCGCCCGGCGCAGTCCACGGGGTACGCACGCCGAAGACGAGCTGGCCCTTGAACAGCGCTGTATCGGTGACGTCGTCCGGCAACGGGATGCGCCTGTTCTCGCCGGAAGGCAGCCGCAGGAAACTGTGCGAGGCGAAGAAGTCGATGGTTCGGGCGAGGAAGACATGACGCTTGTCGCCGTCGAATTCGACGGACCCGCCGGCGGCAAGATCCTGCTTCAGCGCCTCGAAGATCGGCATCGCCGCTTCCAGTGGCGTGCCGCGCCGCCAAAGCTTGACCACGCGCGGATAACCGGACTGGGTCTTGTCGTCCTCCTCGAAGGCGGCGGAAACGATAACCGTGTCCTCGTCCAGCCAGCTAAAGCTCGATTTCGAGGCAGGAGCGCGAAAGCCGCCATCGACGAACGATCTGCTTTCGATATCGAATTCGCGCATCTCGCTGGCATCGCCGCCATCCGGCGACAGGTTGAGCAGGCAGCGGCTGAAGTCGGGGTAGAGCCGGCTGGCGCCGCTGAACACCCATTTCACCCCCTCTTTCGCCGCCAGACTGTCGAAGTCGATGATCGTCTGCCATTCCGGCTTGTCGGTCTTGTAGGAGGCGACGGTGGTGCGCCGCCAGAGGCCGAGTACGTTCGTCCGGTCCTGCCAGAAATTATAGACGTAGCCGTTGATAGCGGCCCCGACGGCGATGTTATCCTCGGCTGTCATCAGGTCGAGCGCCGTCTCGAACGACATCTGATAGGACGGATCACCCTGCAGCTCCCCGACCGTAACTGCATTTTGGTGATGCACCCAGTCGAGCGCCTGCTTGCCCCTCCTGTCCTCAAGCCAGAGAAACGGGTCTTCGGCCGCCGAACCCGGCTGGCCCTTGGTATTCGATTTGCTCATGAGGTCTCCGGTTGAGTCGGGTGGCGACATAGCCAAGATCGACATGGGGCCGCTTACATTCAAGTCATTCGTCAGAAACGGCGGCTTTCTGGCATTCACACCATCCGTCTTCGAATGACCGTTACAACTGCCAGCGCCAGGCAAATGGCACCGAGCGTCATTGGCAGGCCGCCGGCGCCAACAACATCCATGGCGCTGCCCGCCAGCGGCGGCACGGCGATGCCGCCGACGCCCCACATCAGCGAGAAGGCGGCGTTGCCGGCGACCAGTGCCGAGCCGGTGAACCGCTCGCCGAGTTCAATGATCGACATCGTGTAAATGCCGTAGGAAACCGCGCCCCAGATGAAGACGCACGGCCAGATCAGCGGCGTCTCGATGAGAACCGGCAACAGAACGCATCCGAGCACCGTCATCGAAACACAGATGAACCGCACCAGCCGCGCTGTCAGTCGTTCCGCCAGCAGGCCGAGCGGCACCTGCATAGCGATGTTGCCGGCGATCATCACCGACAGCAGCGCCGACATGCGCGCTTCCGCAATGCCATAATGTGTTCCGTAGACCGGCAGCAAGGCGAGCACCGCCTGTTCGAAACCGGCGGCCACGACGACGGCCGATAACAACAGCCAAGCCTGCGGCACGAACCCCAGGACCGAAACCCGGTGCCCGCTCTCGTCGACCTTGGGCAGCCGTGCCAGCACCGAGGCGAGGCAGGCGCCGCAAAACAGGAATGCGGCAATGCCGACGACGAACGGTGGCCACCCCTCGGTGCCGACGGCAAGCAGGCACAGCGGCCCCGCCGCAAAGCCCGCCGAAATGATGGTCGAATAGATGCCCATGACGCGGCCGCGGCGTGTCGGCGGCGCCAGTGCGATCACCCAGACTTCGCTCAGCACGTAGAGCGGGTTGGTGACGGCGCCGATCAAAAAGCGCAGAGGAAACCACAGATAGACATTTTGCGTCCAGCCGATCAGCGCCAGCACCAGCGCGGAAAGTGCCGCGCAAGTAAGCGCGGTGCGCCCTGCCCCGAAACGCCCCGCCAGCGCCGGAACCAGCGGCGACGAGACGATGAAGCCGATCGGCGTCATTGCCGCCGACAGGCCGATCATGGCCGGCGAGACGCCCTGGCGCTGCAGGATGAAGCTCAACAGCGGATAGCTCAGCCCTTGCGCGATGGCGAACACCGAGACGGTGGCGATCACGCCGGTGATCGCCGCCCATTGCACTGTCTCGCCGCTGTCCTGTTCCGCCCGGTCCATGATGCAGGACTAGCGTTTCGCTTTCATCGCGGTAAGCACCGGCAACGAAAACCGCTTGCGCCAGCCGGAAGAGAATAAGAGCCTGACGATCCCTCCGGCTGCCCTTCAGGCATGTCGCTTCCCTCGTCCTAGTGGTCGCCGCCTCCGCAATGGCTGGCCGGCCGGCAGTCCATTATGCCGCCGCATTGCCGCAGCGTACGAGGACTATCATGACCGCCGCCATTCAGCCCGCCGAACCTGCATTGGCAAACGACCGCGCCCGTCGCGGCGGCCGCGCGGGAAAGCGTGCCGGCGGATCGGCGGCGTTCGAGCAGCCGCCGTTTCGGCAGTTGAAGAACCCGCTGGCGCCGACCCGGCTGGTTTCCGACGACGAGCTGGAATCTATCCACCTCGCCTCTCTGCGCGTGCTGCGGGAAATCGGCGTCGACGTGCTGCATGACGAAGCCCGGCGCATCATGAAGGCGCATGGCGCCGATGTACGCGAAGGCGGCGAGCGGGTGCGCTTCGACAGTGACATGATCCTGGAACTGGTTGCGCACTGCCCGCCGGAATTCACCATCCACGCCCGCAACCCGGCGCACAACGTGCGCTTCGGCGGCGATAATCTGATCATCTCGATGATGGCGTCGGCGCCCAATTGCTCCGACGTCGACCGCGGCCGCCGGCCGGGCAACCAGCAGGACTACCGCAACTTCCTCAAGCTTGCGCAGATGCACAACATATTGAACTGCACGGGCGGCTATCCGGTCGAGCCGATCGACATCCATCCGTCCGTCCGCCACCTTGAATGCATACGTGACCTCGCCACGCTGACCGACAAGATGTTCCACATCTATTCGCTCGGCAAGGAGCGCAACGTCGACGGCATCGAGATCACCAGGATCGCACGTGGCATCAGCCATGAGCAGTTGCTTGCGGAGCCGTCGGTATTCACCATCATCAACACCAATTCGCCGCTCAAGCTCGACGTGCCGATGATGGAAGGCATCATCCAGATGTCGAGCAAGGGCCAGGTGGTCATCGTGACGCCGTTCACCCTGTCCGGCGCTATGGCGCCGGTGACGATTGCCGGCGCGCTGGTGCAACAGAATGCCGAGGCGCTGTCCGGCATCGCCTTCGCGCAGATGGTGCGCAAGGGCGCGCCTGTCGGCTACGGCGGCTTCACCTCGAATGTGGACATGAAGTCCGGCGCGCCGGCCTTCGGCACGCCGGAATATATGAAGGCGCAGCTGGTCGGCGGGCAGCTCGCCCGCCGCTACAACATCCCCTACCGCACCTCCAACACCTGCGCAGCCAACACGGTCGACGCGCAGGCCGCCTATGAAAGTGTGTTCTCGCTGTGGGGCGCCATCCAGGGCGGCGGCAACCTGATGATGCATGCCGCCGGCTGGCTCGAAGGCGGCCTGCGCTGCTCCTATGAGAAGACCATCCTGGATATAGACCTGTTGCAGATGGTCGCAGAGTTCCTGACGCCGCTCGATCTTTCCGAGGAAGCACTCGGTTTCGACGCCATACAGTCCGTCGGCCCCGGCGGCCATTTCTTCGGCACCCAGCACACGCAGGACCGCTACAAGACCGCGTTCTATGCGCCTATTATCTCGGACTGGCGCAATTTCGAGAGTTGGGCGGAGGCCGGATCGCCGACGGCGCTCGAAAAGGCCAATCGCGTCTGGAAGGAACGGCTGGCCTCCTATGAAGAGCCTTACATGGATCCGGCAATCCGGGAGGAGCTCAACGCCTTCGTCGACAAGCGCCGGGCCGAAGGCGGCGCGCCGACCGATTTTTGATCATCTGATGAGTAGTCGACCCCCACTCCGTCTTGATGGCAGGCTGGCCCGAAACATCGCTGTATCCCATCTCCGCTTTGTTTTCGCGCCCCGCTCACTCGATTCAATCTCTTCAAAAACGGATCTATCTTCATGAAATCTCATGCAAAAGCGGTTGTCATCGGCGGCGGCGTCGTTGGCTGCTCGGTGCTCTATCATCTGGCCAAATCTGGCTGGACCGACATCATGCTGATCGAGCGTTCGGAGCTCACTTCCGGCTCGTCCTGGCATGCGGCGGGCGGCTTCCATACGCTGAACGGCGACCCCAACGTCGCCAAGCTGCAGGCCTATACGGTGCAGCTTTACAAGGAGATCGAGGAGATTTCCGGTCAATCCTGCTCGCTGCACCTGACCGGCGGCGTGATGATGGCCGACACGCCCGAGCGCATGGACTTCTTGCGGCTCGCCCACGCCAAGGGCCGCTATCTCGGCATGGACACCGAACTGATCACGCCGTCCGAAGCCAAGGCAATGTTCCCGCTGATGGACGAGACGAATTTCGTCGGCGCCATGTGGGATCCAGTCGAGGGCCATCTCGACCCTTCCGGCACCACCCATGCGTATGCCAAGGCCGCCAGGAAGCTAGGCGCCGAGATCGTACTGCGCAACCGCGTCGTGGAACTGACGCAGGAGGTCGACGGCACCTGGAACGTCGTCACTGAGCAAGGCACAGTCAAAGCCGAGCATGTGGTCAACTGCGGCGGCCTGTGGGCGCGCGAGATCGGTCGCATGGTCGGCATCGAACTGCCGGTGCTGGCCATGGAGCATATGTATCTCCTGACCGAGCCGATGCCGGAGGTCGAGGAATTCAACAAGTCGACCGGCCGCGAGATGATTGGCGTGCTCGATTTCAAGGGCGAGATCTATACCCGCCAGGAGCGCAACGGCATCCTGCTCGGCACCTATGAAAAGGCCTGCAAGCCGTGGTCGCCGGTCAGCACGCCCTGGGATTTCGGCCACGAGCTGCTGCAGCCAGACATCGACCGCATCGCGCCGTCGCTCGAGATCGGCTTCAAGCATTTCCCCGGCATCGAAAAGGCCGGCATCAAGCAGATCATCAACGGCCCCTTCACCTTCGCGCTGGACGGCAACCCGCTGGTCGGCCCGGTGCAGGGCCTGACCAATTTCTGGTGCGCCTGCGCCGTCATGGCCGGCTTCAGCCAGGGCGGCGGCGTCGGCCTGGCGCTGTCGAACTGGATGGTCCATGGCGACCCCGGCTTCGACGTCTGGGGCATGGACGTTGCGCGCTTCGGCGAATGGGCAACGCTGCGCTATACCAACGCAAAGGTCCGCGAAAATTATTCGCGCCGTTTCTCCATCCGCTTTCCCAACGAGGAATTACCGGCGGCAAGACCAGCGCAGACGACCCCGCTTTACGACACCATGATCGCCAACAACGCCGTCATGGGCGACAGCTGGGGTCTCGAAACCCCGCTCTGGTTCGCGCCGAGAGGCTCGGAGCCGAAGGACGTTGTGTCCTTCCACCGCTCCAATGATTTCGGCCCGATCGGCGAGGAAGTGCGCGCCACCCGCGAGAAGGTCGGCGTCACCGAGATCGCCAACTTCGCCAAATACGAAGTCTCCGGACCAGGGGCCGAGGACTTCCTCAACCGTCTGATGACCAATCGCATGCCGAAGACCGGCCGCATCGTGCTGACGCCCATGCTGAACGAGTTCGGCCGGCTGATCGGGGACTTCACCATCGCCAAGGCGAGCCCAAGGGGTGGGGAAGAACGCTTCATGATATGGGGTTCTTCGGCAGCGCAAAAATACCACATGCGCTGGTTCGAGAAGCATCTGCCGAAGGACGGAAGCATCCGCATCCACCGCTTCGACCAGACGCTGGTCGGTCTCTCCATCGCCGGGCCGAAATCCCGCGACCTGCTGCAGAAACTGGTCGATGTCGACATCTCGACCACGGCCTTCCGCTTTATGGATTTCCGCGAAATGGCGGTCGGCGGCGCGCCCTGCATGGTCAATCGCATCACCTACACCGGCGACCTCGGCTACGAGATATGGATGGCGCCTGCCTACCAGCGCTTGGTCTACAAGGCGATCAAGGAGGCTGGCGAAGAGTTTGGGCTTGTCGATTTCGGCATGCGGGCTTTGCTCTCTATGCGCCTTGAAAAGAACTTCCCGACCTGGTTCCGCGAGCTACGTCCGATCTACGGACCGTTCGAAGGCTCGATGGACCGCTTCATCAAGCTGGAGAAGAACGACTTCATCGGCCGGGAAGCAGCGGCCAAGGAACAGGCAGAAGGGCCGAAACTGCGCCGTGTCTCCTTCATCGTCGATGCCGCGGATGCAGACGTCATGGGCGACGAGCCGATCTGGGCCAAGGTCGGCGGCAAGGATTACGGCACCGTGGAAAAGCCGCATGGCTATGGCGCGCCGCGCTTCGACGCGGGCGGCAAGGAAGTGCGCGGCTCGAACGCCGCCGAAGGCGCGTCTGCCGTGCGCGGCATTGTCGACGGCGACTGGCGCGTGGTCGGCTGGGTCACCTCCGGCGGCTATGCGCATTATGTCGAGAAGTCGATGGCGCAGGGATATGTACCGGCGGCGCTTGCCGAGAACGAGAGCGCCGGCCTGTTCGAGATCGAAATCCTCGGGCACCGGCGTCCCGCACGCGTCAATGTCGAACCGCCTTTCGACCCGAGCGGCGAAAAGATGAGGACGTAGGCGCAGCCAGCCGGTCGCATTGTGCGGAGCATACTCTTCATGCTAGCGCAGCCGGCAACACTCTGCTGGCAAGGGCGATGAGATTTCATTGAAGTACAATCTGAGATGGGCCGAGTGGCTGGCCGAGGGACGGATCGGCCCCTTCCCGGCGGCGATCGTCATGGTCGCGGCTTACTTTGCCTTGCAGACCATCATACTGTCCCTGTTGAGCTCTTGGGCGGGAACCGGCGTCGGCATCGATGATGCGGAGCAGCTGATCTATGTTCCGTATCTCTGGGCTGGATATGGCGGCTCGCAACCACCCCTGTACACCTGGATCAACTGGCTGGCCGCGCATGTTTTCGGCACCAGTATCTTCACGCTGAAGCTCGTCAAATACTCCGTGCTGTTCCTTGCCGCCTGCAGCGTGTTCGCCGCCATGCGGCGGTTCAGCTACACCAAAGCGACAGCGGCGGCGGCCATGTTCGGCCTGTTTACGATCCCGCAGATCGTCTGGGAATCGCAGCGCGCCTTGTCGCATTCCGTCGCCGTCGTCGGCTTCTGCTCGCTGCTCCTGCTGGCCATGGCCTATCTTCTCGAGCGGCGAAGCATGATCGCCTATGCGGCGTTTGGCCTGGCCACGGCGGCGGCAATTCTTGCCAAATATAATGATGTCTTCCTCGTGGTGGCCCTTGTTGCGGCCGTGCTGTCGCTGCGCGAATGGCGCAGCGCGATTCTCGATCCGAAGTTCGCCATCAGCATAGCGGTCGCGATATTGGTGCTGGCGCCAACCACCTATTGGAGCCTCATGCATCCCGCCGATTTATTGTCGAGAGGCGAGAAGTTCGGAATAGACGCGCAACAAGGGCGCGTGGCGGCGGCCTTTGTCGGCGCCGGCAAGTTTATCATGGGCACCTTCAATTTCGCGGTCTTGCCGGTGCTCGTTTCCGCCCTCACGTTCTGGCTGGCGAAGTTCCGTTTCTCCGAGCGGCACCCGAAAGGTCCGGCAAGGGAAATTCTGTTGTGGCGTACCTTGGCGCTCGGCTTGGCCATGCTTGCAGTACTTGTACTTGCCACCGGCGTGACGGTGGTCAAGGACCGCTGGCTGCTACCGGTCCTGTTCATGTTGCCGCTGGCCATCGTCGCCACTATGGAACGGCTGGCGCCGCGCGGCAGGAATGCGCAGCTCCTGGTGATCGCGGCTGGAGCGATCATCGCCGTGCTGCTCGCGCCCGCCACCTGGTACGTCCAGATAAACGGGACCAGTGGCCTCTCGCGGATGATCCGCGTGGATTACCCCGCCCTCTATCGCCAACTGACTGCGGACGGACCGGTCAAAACCGCAATATCTGATGGTGCATGGGTCGGAAACCTGCGGTTGGTCGATGAAAACCTGGTCGCACTTGACCAGGAAGTGCCTAATTTCGAAACGCTGATGCAGGAGCCGGCCGTACTCGTCTGGCTTGACCGAGACGATCCGCGTCCGGTCATTTTGGAGCAGCTCAACGCGGCCGGCTATGAGCCGGACGGCCAACCACGGCAAATGATGGTTCCGCTGTTGCGCGGCACCGGCAAGTCCGCCCGGGCCGGCGCCTATGTAAGATTGAAGAGAATGGCGGTGGGAGAAACCACGGCGCCCAAGGAAGGCGTTAGCGGAGGAGCCGAGGGTGGACAGGAACCCGACTGACCGGCCCCGTCATCACCGCAAGATCATGCCGTTCGAGCCGGACGGCTCGAACGATGTGCTGCACAAAAAATCGCGGCTGAAGGCCGCTGAACTCAACCAGCATGCGCTGGGCTATGGAGCGCTGGCGGAAGTCGAATGGCAGGCGGCGGGCATTGCTGCTCCTGACCTGCCCGCCATGCGCCGATATCGGCTCGAGCGCATCCGCGCCGAGCTGAAGCGCCGCGACTATGCGGGAGCCCTGCTCTACGATCCGGTCAATATCCGCTATGCCACCGACGCAACCAACATGCAGCTCTGGGTCGCACACAATCGGACCAGGCATTGTTTCGTTGCCACCGATGGCCCGGTGGTGCTGTTCGACTATTTCTCCTGCGAGCACCTTTCCGATCATTCCGGCGTCGTCGACGAGGTGCGGCCGGCGGTGTCGTGGGCTTATCTGTACAGCGGCGAGCTGACCGGCCAAAAAGCCCGCCGCTGGGCAGCCGGCATCGCCGACCTGGTATTGGAACATGGCGGCGGCAATCGCCGCATCGCAGTCGACCACATCAATCCCGAGGGCATCGAAGAGCTCGCCCGCCTCGGCATCTCGACCGGCAATGGCGAGGCGGTGATGGAAAATGCGCGGCTGATCAAATCGCCCGACGAAATCCTTGCCATGCGCCGGGCGATCGCCGCTTGCGAGGCGGCAATGGGCGAGATGGAGAAGGCGTTGAGGCCTGGCATCTCCGAGAACGAATTGTGGGCCGAACTCCATCGCGGCAACATCGCGCGCGGCGGCGAATGGATCGAAACCCGGCTCCTGTCGTCGGGTCCGCGCACCAATCCATGGTTCCAGGAGTGTTCGTCGCGGACGATCAAGGCCGGCGAGCTCGTCGCTTTCGACACCGACCTGATCGGTCCTTACGGCTTCTGCGCCGACCTTTCGCGCACCTGGCTTTGCGGTGACGCGCCGCCGTCGCAGGAGCAGCGCGACCTGTTCCGCATCGCCGCCGACCAGATCGCCCACAACACGGAGCTGATGCGGCCGGGCATATCGTTCCGCGACCTCGTCGAGGGCTCGTCAGTGCCACCGGGAGACTGCTTCCCGGCCCGTTACGGGGTGCTCTATCACGGCGTCGGCCTTGCCGACGAATACCCGACTTTGCCGCATGCTGGCGACTGGACCGACGACACACCGGACGGAGTGCTCGAACCTGGCATGGTGCTGTGCGTCGAGAGCTATATCGGTCGGCTTGGCGGCTACGAAGGCGTCAAGATCGAAGAACAGATCCTGATCACTGAAACCGGCTACGAGAAGCTTTCGACCTACCCGCTCGACAATCGGCTGCTTGGCGGCTGAGCGATGCTAATGCATGTCGCGCAAAACTGTGCAGCGGCTTTGCGATAACGACATGCATAAAACAAAAATCTAAAGCGCGTCGCATGAGGCCGACCGAACGCGACGCGCTTTACGTGAGCGCCGCGATCGCCTCGCGCATCGCGGCGACGATCGTTTCCGGCGTCGTCCTGGCGGTGATGAACGGCAAGCCTTTGCGCCGCCTTGTCCAGCCGACGACCGTCACCTTCTGCGCCGCCGGCTCGAAACGCTGCGCCAGCGCCCAGCTCTCGCAATCGATCGCCGCGACGTCCGCCCTGCCCTCGGCAACGGCAACGATCGAAGCACGGTGCCCACAGCTTTCGCTCAGCCCGGAAAAGATATCCAAACTCTCGCCCAATGCTTGCAGGTCGCGGGCTGGCGCGATGATGCCCGACATGGAATCGAGGCTGTTGAAGGTGAAGCGCTTGCTGCGAAGCTGATCGAGCGGAATGACGGCACCGCCGTCGGCCGGCGCCCTTGCCGGCGGTGCCTCGCCCGCCCTCATGACGATGGCGCTCGAATAGAGTTCGCCCTGTCCACCCTTGAAGGCGTCGTAACGCGGCTGGCCGATGAGCTGGACACGCTGCGACAGGCCGAGTTCCATCGGTCCCCAGCAGGTTTGTGCAAAGAGCAGCGCCGGATGCAGCCAGAGCTGGTGAAAATCCAGTTCGTCCGGCGGCAATGTCGCCGGATCGGGCGCGATGGGTTTTCCCTGATCATCGCGAATACCGCCAGGTACGGGGGGCAAATCGCCGGTGCGGCGGATGATCGTCTCCGGCGCATCGATGCCTTTTTGCCTGAAAGCATCGCGCAGCCGCGCCCATTGCGCGTCGACATCGTCCCGCGCTTCCGGCCAGTCGTACATCGGCAAAGCCGCAATGAATTCGCTCATGCCGGGATTTGACCGTTATGCGGGGAAATTGACAAGGTCAGGAAAGCGTCGTCCGCGCGGCACCGCCTGCAACAACGCAAGAATCATTCTTTCGGCGGCTCGGCGGGTACCGGTGCGCTGCCAAGCCCATTGAGGCTGCGTGCCCTGACGCGCGGCTTGAATGCGCGTCCTGGTTCCGGCATGCGCCGCAGCACGGGATGGACGACCGGCTCCTTCGCCTTGAAGGCATAGGCCTTGAGCAGCGCGAAATAGTTCGGATAGGCGTAGCCATTGTTCATCCGCAGCCATTCGTCGCGGCGGTCGGCGAACAGCTTCGGCAGCCTGTACCAGGCCACCGTCGGGCTCTTGTGATGGACGAAATGCAGATTGTTGTTGAGGAACAGGAAGGACAGCGGCGAGCGCTCGACGATGATCGTGCGGCCTTCCGGATGTTCAGACCATTGGTGCTCGGCGTAGGTGCGGATCGAAATCAGCGACTGCCCAAGCCACACCGGCACCAGTATGTAGAGCCATAACGGCATGCCGAAGCCGAACTGCACGACAGGCAGCACCACGACGAGGCCGATCGCATGCAGCAGCCATGCCTTGCGGATGGACTTGTCGCCCGCGGCAACCTGCTTGGCGTCGTCGATGAAAAAGCCGATGCAGGAAAGCCACGGGCCTAGCACCAAACGCCCGATCATCGTGTTGTTGACCTTCAGCAGGAATTTCATCGCCGACGGCAGCTCCTCGTGCTGCCAGAGAGCCTTGTAATAGCTTTCGGGATCATCGAGCGGATCGGTCAGGCGCTCGTCTGCATGGTGGCGCAGATGAATGGTCTTGAACCGGCGAAACGGCCAGACAAGGCCAATCGGCAGGAACACAAAGGCTTCGTTGAGCCGCGCATTCCGGGTTGGGTGGCCGTGCAGGACCTCGTGCATCAGCGAGGATTGCAGCGCCGCAATCAGGGTCAGAAAGGCGAGTGCCAGCAGCGGGTAAGAGGGCCAGAGCAGGAAGCCGGTAGCGAGCCAGCCGCCGTAGCAGAGAAGTGCGAGAAATGCTGTCGGCCATTCGATGGCCATTGCGCCGTGTCGCCTGTTGCCCATGCTCGTCATGCTATCGACCACTGCCTTCCAGTCGCCGGAACCCGTTTGATTCCTGACAACATTGTGTCAGGAGCGTTGCGTCGGCGCAACGCGATAAAGCGCACAAACTGTTGCGATTGCGCATTTTCAGCTGCATATGTTATGTATTGTAAACAGCCAACAGGATTCATTTGCGCCTGAAGCCCGCGTTCGCGGCTTTAAGCGCAAATTTTTCCTCCTATTGAATGGGGTAGCGATTTGGACAAGCGCGACCTGTCGACGATCTTTCGCGAGCGCCTGAAAATGCTCTTGACAAGGTCCGATTTGAACCAATCAGCCTTCGCCGCCGCGGTTGGCATTGACCGTTCGGCACTGTCGCAGCTGCTCTCCGGCGCCTCGACCCGCCTTCCCCGTGCTGAAACGCTGCTCAACATCGCCGCCGAATTCAAAGTCTCGCTCGACTGGCTGCTCGGCCTCAGTCACGATGAGGGCGTCACCGGTGAAATCCGCGAGAGCCTTGAGATCGAGGAGGCGCCGGACGGCTTCGACCGCACGCTGCTGGCTCGCTGGCATGCCGAGGCGGCGGGAACGAAAATCCGCTATGTGCCGGCCGGCATTCCCGATCTTCTGCGCACCGAGGCGCTTGTCGACTACGAAGCTGTCATCGCCAACAAGAGCCGCGAGGCACAGGCCGGCGAGACGCAGTACCGCATCGACTACAACCGACGGCCCGAAACCGACATGGAAGTCTGTATGCCGCGCCACACGCTGGAGATCTTCGCGCGCGGGCTGGGCGTGTGGGACCGCTTTCCGGAGGCCGACCGCCACCAGCAGCTCCTGCACATGGCGACGCTGCTCGACGACCTCTATCCCACCTTCCGCCTGTTTCTCTATGACGGGCGGATGCGCTATTCGATCCCCTACACCATCTTCGGGCCCTATCGCGCCGCCATTTACGTCGGCGACATGTATCTGGTGCTGAACGCCACGCAGCCGATCCGCATCCTGACCAGCCATTTCGACAATCTGATCCGTGCCGCGGACGTCAACGCGCATGAAGCGGCCAGCTTCACACGAAAGCTGGCGGAGATGCGATTTTGACCGGTTGCTCTACGTGCCGACATTGACGGCACATAAAGAATTCTTTATATCCTTATCTCAGTTATTCTTCCGGGAAGGCGTATTTCACATGACCAATCCGATCGACGCTCTGCTTGCCGAAAAGGGCGTCCTGCTCGCCGATGGCGCCACCGGCACGAATCTGTTCGCCATGGGCCTTGAGGCCGGAGAGGCTCCCGAGCTCTTGAACGAGACCGCGCCCGACACCATCACCAGCCTGCACCAGAACTTTGTCGATGCCGGCGCCGACATCATCCTGACCAACTCTTTTGGCGGCACCCGCCATCGGCTCAAGCTGCACCACGCGCAGGACCGGGTCTATGCGCTGAACAAGCGCGCGGCCGAGATCGCAAGCGCCGTCGCCGGCAACGCCGGCCGCAAGGTGATCGTGGCCGGCTCCGTCGGCCCGACCGGCGAGCTGCTGGTGCCGCTCGGCGCCATGACCTATGACGAGGCGGTCGAAGCCTTTGCCGAGCAGATTGAGGGGCTGAAGGCCGGCGGCGCCGAAGTCGCCTGGATCGAAACCATGTCGGCGCCTGACGAAATCCGCGCCGCCGCCGAAGCCGCCATCCGCGTCGGCCTGCCCTATACCTATACCGGCTCCTTCGACACCGCCGGCCGCACCATGATGGGACTGCTGCCGAAGGACATCCACGGCGTCGTCGATGGCCTGTCGCAGACACCGCTCGGTGTCGGCGCCAATTGCGGTGTCGGCGCCTCCGACATTCTCGCGTCGCTGCTCGACATGACCGAGGCGAAGCCGGAAGCAACGGTGATCGTCAAGGGCAATTGCGGCATTCCCGAATTTCGCGGTGCCGAGATCTACTATTCCGGCACACCCGAGCTGATGGCCGACTATGTGCGCCTCGCCGTCGATGCCGGCGCCAAAATCGTCGGCGGCTGCTGCGGCACCTCGTTCCAGCACCTCGCCGCAATGCGCAAGGCGCTCGATGCGCACACCAAGTCGGATCGCCCGACCGTCGAGCAGATCGTCGAACGCATCGGCCCGATGCGCAACAAGCAGGCTACGGTCAATGTCGCCGAGACCAGCGAAGCCCGCCGCGAGCGGCGCCGCGGACGCGCCTGACGCTTTCGTCTGCGACATGGTCCGCGCGAAGCAGTGCGGCCGCGAAAAAAGGCCGGCAAGGTTTCCCTCGCCGGCCTGCCTCACCCGCCCGTAGGCCGGCTCCCCCTATCAGAACGATCCCATCTGAAAGAAACCGGCCGTCATTGCCACTACCGGTTACCGCCGAGCGCCGAGGCAAGGCGCACGAGCGAGAGGAACTCGGACCTGTACCCAAATGGGTCGGCTCCCCTGGCAGCGGTGGCAATCTCCATGATCTTGTCGTAGCCGAACTTCGCGGTCGCATCCTCGTCGCGCAGCTTCTGGCCGAACGCAGCAACGGCAACGGAGAAACGCTGGTCGGTGCTGGCCTGGTCGAACGACGCCACCTCGTTGGCTGACGTTACCGGCGTGGTGATCAGCTTCGAGGTGTCCTCGTTCGGCAGTTTGTAGCGGATCTTGACGAAAGCATATTCGTCGGCATTGGCGACACCGCCATTGTTCACCGAGGCCTGGCCGTAGCGCAGCTGGTCGATCTGTTCGCCGCCGCTGCCCTTAGGCGTGATCTCGTAGATTGCGGTGACTGAATGACCTGAGCCGATCTCGCCGGCATCGACCCGGTCATTGTTGAAATCCTCTCGATTCAAGGCGCGGGTTTCGTAGCCAATCAGCCGGTACTCCGAGACCTTGTTCGGGTTGAACTCGACCTGGATCTTCACGTCCTTGGCGATGGTGAACAGCGTCGAGGAGGCATCCTCGACCAGCACCTTCTCGGCCTCCGCCAACGTATCGATGTAGGCAGCAGTGCCATTGCCGTTCTGGGCGATGGTCTGCATCATCTGGTCGTTCAGATTGTCGCGGCCGAAGCCGAACACCGACAGGAATACGCCTGTCTTGCGCTCCTTTTCGATCAGCCGCTTCAGGTCGTCGTCGTCGGTCTGGCCGACATTGAAGTCGCCATCGGTGGCGAGCATCACCCGATTGATGCCGTCCTTGACGAAGGATTTCTGCGCCAGCCTGTAGGCTTCCTTGATGCCGGCCTCGCCTGCCGTCGAGCCGCCGGATGTCAGATTGTCGATGGCAGCGAGGATCTTGTCCTTTTCCGAAGCCTTGGTGGGCTCCAGCACGGTACCGGCATCGCCCGCATAGGTGACGATCGAGACGGTGTCGTCAGGTCTCAGCTTGTTGACCAGCAGTCGGAAGGCCGACTGCAGGAGCGGAAGCTTGTCCTGCTCGTTCATCGACCCCGACACATCGATCAGGAAGACCAGATTGGCCCTGGGCTGCTCGGCCGGCTTCACGTCGAAACCCTTGATGGCGACATGCATCAGCCTGGTGTGCTCGTTCCACGGCGACGGCATGACGCTGACGGTCGAGTTGAACGGCGTCGAGGCGGAGTCCGGGCCTTTCCAGTCATAGGGGAAGTAGTTAACCATCTCCTCGACGCGAACCGTGTCGGCCTGCGGGATAAAGCCTTCCTTCAGCGAGCGCCGGACGAAGGAATAGGAAGCGGTGTCGACATCGATCGAGAAGGTCGAGACCGGGTCTTCAAGTGCGGCATGCACCGGGTTGGTCTTGAAATTCTCGACGCGGTCGCGGTTTTCCTCTTGCGGCAGCATCTGGTCGGCCGGCGCAGCGGCGGGCTGCTGTGCCATCAGCTTGGGCTCGGCAACCGTGCCAGGCATGCGGCCGACCCGCGCGCCGCCATCGGCTGAAGGGGCCGCGGAGCTTGCGTCGCCGTTCAACGCAAGCTCGCTGCTCGGCTGCGGTTCGGGTGCATTGCGGCTGAGCACATCCTGCTGCGTCAGCCCGCCGACTGCGGTCGATTCCGCCTTCGGCGGCGATGTCGGCGCCACAAGCGCCTCGCCGGCGTTACGGCTTTCACTGTCGGCGTCCGCCTTCTTCTGCTTGTCCGCTTCGGCAACGACCGGCGGTTTGACGGTCGTCGGCTTGTCAGCCAGCGTTTCGGTGATCTTATCCCCGCCGAATTCGGGCCCGTCGAATTTGGATTCCCCCAGCATATAAATGGTAGCGTATCCGGCGATCGGCAGGGCAACGAGCCCGGCAATGGCCGGCGTGGCGAAGAGTTTCTTTTGCATGATTTCGCTCCAGAGCCTTTGTGCTCGCTCTGTGAGACGAAGCCCGCTCACCGATCCTTGGGCGCCCGGCAAAGTTTTTTCTTCCATGTCATAGGCGCGCAGCGCGGCCTGGAGGGCACGCGCCTTTGCGTCCGCGTCCGGCGCCGGTGCTGCGATGTCGCGCAGTCTGTTCAGTTCGTTGTCGTCGACCATGGTCACACTTCCCCGGCTGAACGCATCAGCGTCTTCAGCCGTTTCTTCGCTTCATGGATGTGCCAGGAAACCGTTGTCTCCGAGATCGCCATCGCCTCGGCGGCGGCGGCGTGGCTCAGCCCTTCGCCATAAACCAGCAGCACCGCATCGCGCTGCTTGTCCGGCAGCTTGCGCACCGCTGCCCAGAGCGGCTCGGCCGGGTCTTCCGGCTCAGACGAGATTTCCCCCGAAATCAGCGCATAGGCGCCATAGGCCTCGGTCTTGACCGTCTCGCGGGCGGTCTTGCGCATCATGTCGCGCGCCGCATTCAGCGTCATGATGTAGAGCCACGTCGTGAAGGCACCGCTGCCGTGATAGTCGCGGATCGCCCGCCCGAGCCGGACGCAGACTTCCTGGGCGATGTCCTCGGCGTCGGCCTTTTTCCCGCACCAACGATAGGCGGCGCGATAGACGAAACCATAGTGCCTTTCGAGCAACTTGCCGAAAGCACCCCGGTCTCCGCCCTTCGCCCGTCCGATCAGTTCGGCGTCGGAGGCTTCGCTTTCGTCCAGCATCATCGCCATCATTTGCCTGTTGGACGAAGGCTAATGGCGGTTCCTTGGGGCGATGGAAAGAATTTTTTGGCGGGCGGTCACGTCGTAATGGTTGGCGTGACTTGGCCGAGCGTCTCCGCAAACAGCGTCGTCAGCCGCTTCCAGTGGCGTTCGGCGCCGGCTGCATCGAAGGCACTATGGTCCGGCATGCACCAGCCATGCGCCATGCCGGCATAGTTCTCTATGACATGATCGACCTTGGCGGCGCGCAGTGTTTCGGCGAGCCGCGCCGATTGCTCCGGCGGAAAGCTGCGGTCGACACCGGCAGTGCCGATATAGACCCTTGCCTTGAGTGAGGCGGCCTTCCGGTGCGGACTGTCGGCGGCGTCACCGGCCAGATTGCCACCGTGGAAACTGGCAGCAGCGGCGATGCGGTCGGAATAGGTGGCCGCCGCGTTCAGCGCCCGCGCTCCGCCCATGCAGTAGCCGACAATGCCGACCGGCCCGGTCAGGCCTTGGGCAGCGAGCGCATCGAGGAACGCGCCGCTGTCGCGGATCGTCATCTCCTGGGTCGTGCCGCCGACGAGACCTGTGATTGCGGCCTTGCTCCTCTCGTCACTGAACGCAGTCTTGGCTTCGAAAGGGCCGTAGGGCGCGTTGCGGTAAAAAAGGTCCGGCACCAGCACCGCATAGCCTTCGTCGGTAAGCCTTTCCGCCATCTGGTCGAGCGCCGGTCGCGGGCCAAAAGCGTCCATGTAGAGGATGATCGCTGCCTTGGCTGGGGCTGCCGAGCGGAACAGCCCGGCTTTGGCCACGCCGTCACTCGTCTTGATCTGGATCGCTTGCTTGGCCATCGCCCGCTCCGTTGACATGTCGTGCGATAGATATCCGCGCTGACCGTCGCCGCAAGCTGTAATGAGGCGATCTGCTTCAAGATTTCGTGCGGCATTCGGCGACGCTACAGACGCGCGAATGCTGCCATGTGAAAGGCCTGAACCTCGGCCGGATAGCGATAATCGGTACCGTAAGGACAGGCGTTGCGATCAAGGCAGCCGCCGGTCCGGCAGGGCGCGCCGTTTTGCCCGCGCACATGGGCCAGACAGGTTTCATGTGCAAAACCATTCGCAGAATAAGCCTCGACCGGACAGGATTTCAGGCAAGGTTTTTCCAAACATGTATCGCAAAGGTGAACCACCTCGTGGGGTTGTTGGAGCGCAATCTCATTTTCGAACAGCAGCGCGCCGCGATAGGCGTGCCAGAGCCCGTATTGCGGATGCATGAGGATGCCGAGCGGCGACGGCCGCAAGCCCTCCGCCCGCACCGCCCATTGCTGGAACGGCAGATACGGTCTGTCGGACGGTGACACGGCGCGCGCCCCGAATTTTCCGGCCACCGCGCCGATCACTTCGCGAGACCATCTGTCGAGCGGATCGTCGATCGGCTGTGACTGTTTCTCCAACCAGCGCAGGAAGTGCGGCCAAGGTGCGGCACCCGCCTGCCCCACCAGCAGAACGGATCTGGCGGCAGCGCCGGAGAGACCGGAGGGTTTTTCTTCAGCACCTGCAAAATTGAAGCCGCCGCGAAGCATAAGGCCATGGACGGAAAGTGCCGCCGCGATTGTTTGAGTCATGCCGCGCTCGGGATCATCCCTTCTTGTCCGGGTCGGAGAAGGCGCTCCGCCAGACTTCCTTGTGGATGATGTTGGCGACTTTAGCCCCGCCTGATTCGGGCTCCTTTCAGGTGAAGGCGTCGGCCATCGACGCCTTCTTCCTGGCGATGAAGTCCTTCAGCCCGTCGTCGATGCCCGGGTCGAGATACGGCGCCTCGTAGCTCTCCAGCCAGCGGCGGGCGAGCTCGTTGGCGCGCTGCGGCGCGGTTTTTTCGCCTTCGGCCAGCCATTGCTCGTAGGAATTGTTATCGGCGATGTTGGAGCGGTAGAACGCGGTCTGGAAATTGGCCTGGGTGTGATCGCAGCCGAGATAGTGGCTGCCTGGGCCGACCTGGCGGATGGCGTCCATCGCCTGGCCGTTTTCCGACAGGTCGACACCCTCAGAGAACTTCTGCGTCATGCCGAGCTGGTCGATATCCATCATGAACTTTTCGTAGCAGGAGGCGAGACCGCCCTCGAGCCAGCCGGCCGAATGCAGCACGAAGTTGGTGCCGGCGAGGATCGTCGAGTTCAGCGTGTTGGCGCTCTCGTAGGCGGCCTGCGCATCGGGGATTTTTGAAGCACAGAGCGAACCGCCGGTGCGAAACGGCAGGCCGAGCCGACGGGCAAGCTGTGCGGCGCCATACGAGACCAGCGACGGCTCCGGCGTGCCGAAGGTCGGCGCGCCCGACTGCATCGAGATCGACGAGGCGAAGGTGCCGAACAGCACCGGCGCACCCGGCCGGATCAGCTGGGTGAACGACGCTCCCGCCAGAACCTCGGCTAAAACCTGGGTCAGCGTGCCGGCGACCGTCACCGGGCTCATCGCACCGGCAAGGATGAACGGCGTGACGATACAGGCCTGATTGTGGCGCGAATAGACCTTCAGCGCTCCCAGCATGGTCTCGTCGAAGACCATCGGCGAGTTGGCGTTGATCAGGCTGGTCAGCACCGTGTTGTTCTCGACGAAATCGTCACCGAACACGATCTTGGCCATCGCCACCGTATCTTCCGCGCGCTCGGGCGCGGTCACCGAGCCCATGAACGGCTTGTCCGAATATTTGATATGGCTGTAGACCATGTCGAGATGCCGTTTGTTGACCGGCACGTCGACCGGCTCGCAAACCGTGCCGCCCGAATGGTGGATCGACGGCGCCATATAGGCGAGTTTCACGAAATTCCGGAAATCCTCGATCGTCGCATAGCGCCTGACGCCGTCGAGATCGCGCACGAAGGGCGGTCCATAGACCGGCGCGAACACTGTCGCGTTGCCGCCGATCTGCACCGAGCGCTCGCCGTTGCGGGCGTGCTGGGTATAGACGGACGGAGCGGTCTTCAACAGCGAGCGGCAGAGGCCCTTGGGGAAATGCACCCGCTCGCCCTTGACGTCGGCGCCCGCCTCTTTCCAAAGCTGCAGCGCCTCGGCGTCGTCGCGGAAGATGATGCCGATCTCCTCCAGCACCGTATCGGTGTTCTTTTCGATCAGCGCCAGCCCTTCCTCGTCCAGCACTTCATAGACGTTGATCTTGCGCTTGATATAGGTGAGCTGTGTGCCGGGGCCGCCGCCCGAACGCGCGGCCCGTCGGGCTGCGGCGCCACCGCTGGCAGCGCGCCCGCGCCGTGCGTTTGACGCTTCCTGATCGACCGGCGCGTTCTCACTCATAATCGTTCTTCCCTGGCTTTCGTTCTGGCCTGATTTACTCCGGCCGGGCTGTTGTACCGGCCTGAAATCCGTTTGCGGCCGCATATTGCGGTCTCTGGCCGGATCGTAGCCATGCACCCTATTCGAAACGGCCCGCCAGCGCCAACGCCTGTCGCAAAATCGACAAGAATTCCAAGAGATTTACGGTCGCTTTCGTTTTGCGGGAAGTCGCAAATCAGCTATGGACAACCGGCCCGTGCGGGTTAGGTATTGACGCGATATTTTTAAGCTGCCGCGATAGTTGTAGCCGGCAAGGAGCCTGAGAAAAAATGGCCGACGACGAGATCATCCTTTCGGAACTCTCCGACGACGAGTTGGTGCAGCAGATGCACGACGATCTTTATGACGGGTTGAAGGAAGAAATCGAGGAAGGCACCAATATCCTTCTCGAGCGCGGCTGGGCGCCTTACAAGGTGTTGACCGAGGCTCTGGTCGAGGGCATGCGTATCGTCGGCGAGGATTTCCGCGACGGCATCCTGTTCGTTCCCGAAGTGCTGCTGTCGGCCAACGCGATGAAGGCCGGCATGTTCATCCTGCGTCCGCTGCTTGTCGCCACAGGCGCGCCGAAGCAGGGCAAGATGGTGATCGGCACCGTCAAGGGCGACATCCACGACATCGGCAAGAACCTGGTCGGCATGATGATGGAAGGCGCCGGCTTCGATGTCATCGACCTCGGCATCAACAATGCGGTCGAAAAATATCTCGATGCCATCGAAAAGCACCAGCCCGACATCATCGGCATGTCGGCCCTGCTGACGACGACCATGCCTTACATGAAGGTCGTCATCGATACGATGAAGGAAAAAGGCATTCGCGACGACTATGTCGTACTGGTCGGCGGCGCACCGCTCAACGAGGAATTCGGCAAAGCCGTCGGCGCCGACGCCTATTGCCGCGACGCCGCGGTGGCAGTCGAGACCGCCAAGGACTTCATGAAGCGCAAGCACAACGTCCGCGCTTCGGCCTGAGCCAATAAGTCCGGCACGAACAAGAAAAGCCGCGCCTTGCAGTGCGGCTTTTTTATTCCCAAATGTTGAGAGCCGTGCGGATCAGGGTTTCTTGACGGTATCGTCAACTGCCTTCGCAGTGGATTTGATATCCTTACCGACGCCGCGCACCGTGTTGGCGCAGGCCGAAACAGCCAAGGCGCAGGCGAGAATAGCGATTGGCGCGACGCGGAACAATTTCATGAATGGTGTCTCCCTCAGCATATAAATTCGCTGGACAGCAACGAAGATCGATTAGACTGGTTCCATGACTACCGCGCGAAAACAACAATCCGATCAAGGCGACAGGCTGCTCGTCATCGCCTGCGGGATGATCGCGCGCGAAGTTTTGGCGGTCAAGGAGCAGCTCGGGCTCGACCATCTCGACCTGACCTGCCTGCCGGCGGAGTTCCATTTCTATCCGGACCGCATCGCGCCGGCCATGGACAAGGCTATCGAGAAGGCCAAGACCGACGGCTACAGACACATCTTCGTCGGCTATGCCGATTGCGGCACGGGTGGCCTGCTCGATCGGATCTGCGAGAAGCATGGCGTCGAGCGCATGGCCGGGCCGCATTGCTTTGCTTTCTACCAGGGCATGGATGCCTATGCGAAGGTCGCCGATGACGACATGATGTCGTTCTACATGACCGACTTCCTCTGCCGGCAATTCGATGCCTTCTTCATGAAGCCGCTCGGCCTCGACAAGCACCCGGAGCTGATCAAGGACTATTTCGGCAACTACGAGAAGCTGATCTATATCGCTCAGACCAACGACCCGGAACTCGACAAGGTCGCCGAAAAGGCGGCGAAAATGCTCGGCCTCGCCTATGAGCGCCGCTCGACCGGCTATGGTGACCTGACGAAGGAACTGGCCAGCGCCTCAGCACATTCGTAAAAGAAATAGCGTCCTCTAAGCGTTTGCCGGAGGCTGCCGTTCATTTTCGCCCACCGATTCACCGATCCGATATGACATCGATAATGCGCCCGGTTTCAAGGCGGATCGGTCCCCGCGCGGTTGGATCTTTAAGCAATATTTCGGCAAGCATTGCATCGACATTGTCAAAATTACTTTGCAGAATTGACGGATCACTTAGCTCCCAATACGCCCCTTCATCGACGACATTGAGACTGGAGAACAAGCGAGTAATTTCGCGAAGAAAGCTGATGATCTCGATATGAGCGCCTGCACCTGAAAACTGAGTTTTACAGTGTTGTTGAACGAAGAGGTGCTTGTCGAACTCAAGCCGCAGCGGTTCCGAATTGGGATGCGGTTGAAGCTCTATTCCAAACACAGGGCCAATATAGTCCACGTTTCGTTCATCAATGACTCGATTGAGCGTCTTCTCGCGCTCATCGATCTCGCGCACCGGCCAGTCTCGCGCAATGGCGAACGCCTTGGCTTCGTGCAGCAAAGCAGCATATTGCTCGTGACCCCGTAACTGTCCTTCAAAGTAGATTGTTACTCCCAACTACCTCTCCCAGTGACGCGCATTCCTGACGAATACCCGCGCTCTTATTCCGCCACAAGCCGGGCGAGCACATCGGCAAAGCTCGTCTTGCAGATGAAACCCAGCCGCTTCCTGCGCCCGCGACGCATCATAGACCCGGTCGATCGACGAAAACATCGTCCAGCCTTTCTTCGCGTAGAGCGCCGGATAATCCGGAAAATAGCGCGCCACGACCGACGGCGCGTCGGCGATCAAGGCCGCGCAATCTTCGGGCTGGAAAGGCGTCGGTGCCGAGATGATGAAAGTGTCGAAGCCCAATTGCGGCGCTTTCTCCAGGGCAGCGATGTGGGCGTCGGCTGCGTCCTCCACCGTCAGCCGGCGGAACAACAGCTCATTGGCCTTGGTGTTGGCATCCGACTGTTCGATCACGTGCGCCATGTCGTCCGCCTCGGGAAAAAACCGGGCGGTGCGCAACACGATCACCGGCAGGCCGAACTGCAAATGATAGAGCCGGCAGAGCTGTTCGGCTGAAAGCTTGGTGACGCCGTAGATGTTGCGCGGTTCAGGCGACATGTCTTCCGTCAGCCATGCCGCCTTGCGCGTCCCGCCGGTGAAGCCGGCGCGAATGGTTTGGGAAATCATCAGCGACGTCGTCGACGTGAACACGAAACGCTGAACGCCGAATGCTGCCGCCGCGTCGAGCAGGTTGAGCGTGCCGCGCACATTCGTCTCGACGAAATCCTCGTTGCGATAACGTTCGATGTCAGGCTTGTGCAGCGCGCCGCTATGGATGATGGCCTCGACGCGGTTCCCCTCGACCGCCCTCATGACCAGGTCGCGATCGGCCACTGAGCCGACGATCGGCGTTTCCGAAGACGGAACGGGATCGAGGCCGGTGACGTCATGGCCAAGAGCCCGCAGGCGCGGCGCCAAGGCGCTGCCCAGCCAACCGGACGATCCCGTCAGCAAGATCCGCATTCTTTCCACCTCGTTTCTGCTGTCGATGCTCAGGCACGGATGACAGAACGCGGCGAAACATTAAGGTATGCGCCAGACAAGAAAACAGCCTGCTCCAGCCATCAAAAAGGAAACGCCACCGATGATCGCTCGCCTCATGTTTGCCGCAGCAACTGTCCTCTGCTTGACCATGCCCGCGTTCGCCGATGGCGAGGTGCAGACGCTGATAACGGCTGCCGACAAGGCGCGGCTCAACAAATATGGCGAGACGCGCAAGGCAGCGCTTGACGAGGCGAAGGCCGGCGATCCCGCCGAGGTCAAGCAGCTCGACGCTTTGCTGGCAAAGCCGCTGGTTCCCTTCTCTGACAGGGACCTGACCGGCAAATGGCAATGCCGCACCATCAAGGCCGGCGGATTGAGCCCGCTCGTCATCTATGGCTGGTTCAAATGCGAGGTGAGCGACGACGGTTCTGGCTGGAGACTGGAAAAGATCACCGGCTCGCAACGCACCAAGGGCCGCTTCTTCGACGATGGCGAGAAACGCGCGATCTATCTCGGTTCCTTCCACGTCAACGACGATCCGGCAAAGCCCTACGGCAGCGGCCCGGAAAGCGATCAGGTCGGCTATGCCTTCCGCAACAGCGCCAGTGAATGGCGCATCGAGTTCCCGGCGCCCTATTACGAATCGAAGCTCGATATCCTCGAATTCAAGCGCTGAGCCCGATCACCAGGGGTTAACCCGGTCAGCCTAGCATTCGCGCGCAAAGAACAGGTTCTTTGCGGGGAGTCGCAGAGCATGGCACTGTCGAAAACAAACCAACGGCCGATCGTCGTCGTCACCGAAGGCGGCCCGCATATCTGGGCGATCGTCAACGCCCTCGCCGATCAACTCGGCCCGGTCAGCGTCATCCTCGAAGCTCCTGAATCCAAAAAGCAATTGCTCCTCGCGCGGGCGCGGCGGCAAGGCTGGACCTCGGCCATCGGTCAAGTCGGCACGATGGTGCTGACGCGCCTCGGCAAGCGCTTCTTCGCCGGCCACGCAGCACGGCTTGCCGCCGGGCAGAAGCTGCAAACCGAACCGAAGCCTAGGCACAAGATCATTTATGTCTCGTCGGCCAACGCGCCGGAGTGCCTGCAGGCGATTGCGGAAATCCAGCCGGGTGTGGTGCTGCTCGCCGGCTGCCGCTTGCTGTCGCGGCAGACGCTGGCGAAAATCCCTTGCCCGGTCCTCAACTACCATGCCGGCATCGCCCCGAAATATCGTGGCATGAACGGCGGTTACTGGGCGCTGGCTTCAGGCGATGCGGAGAACTTCGGCACCACCGTGCATCTGGTCGACGCCGGCGTCGACACTGGCGGCGTGCTGCGGCAGACGCGTGGCAAACCGCAGCCCGGCGACACAGTTTCGAGCTACGCGTTGCGGCAGGCGGCCTTCTCGCGCGACATCTGCGTCGAAGCGGTCAGGGATGCGCTGGCCGGCAAGCTCGGCACGGTGGATCCCGGCCTACCTTCGACACAATGGTATCATCCGACGATATGGTTTTATCTCTGGACGGGGATAAGGAACGGCGTCTGGTGACGCGCCGATTTACCGGACAGCCACCCGCCACTAACATTGCATCATGAGCGACATCGACCACCGCACCATCATTGCCGGCCTTTCGGTCGAGGACCGTCGCGACCTCACCGCCAGGGTTGACCGGCCAGGCATTGTCCGGCTGGCGGTCCATGCCGGGCTGGTTATCCTGCTAGGCGCGCTGATCGCCGCTCGCATCCCGTTCTGGCCCGCGCTCGTCTTGCCGCAGGGAATCCTGATCGTCTTCTTCTTCACGCCGTTGCACGAGACCATCCATGAAACTGCGTTCAGAACGGCGCGGCTCAATCGCACCATCGCCGCCGTGGCCGGCTTCCTTATCCTGCTGCCGCCGGCATGGTTCCGCTATTTCCATTTCGCCCATCACCGCCATACGCACGACCCGGACAACGACCCCGAACTGATGGCCCCGAAGCCGGAGACCATCAGCCAATATCTGCGCTATCTGTCAGGCGGCCCCTATTGGATCGCCATGGGCCGTGTGATCGCAACCAATGCGGCGGGCCGCAACCGCGACGGCTTTGTGCCGGAAAAGGGCCGCGGCAAGGTGGTTGCCGAAGCACGGCTGTTCCTGATCGGCTATGCGGCATTGCTGGCCGCATCGCTCGCCGCGCAGTCGGCGCTGCTGTTGTGGGTCTGGATCGTGCCGGTGCTGGTCGGACAGCCGTTTTTGCGTGCCTACCTGCTGGCCGAGCACGCGTTGTGCCCGCATGTCGCCAACATGCTCGAGAACACCCGCACCACCTTCACCACAAGGCTGGTGCGCTTCGTGGCTTGGAACATGCCGTACCATTCCGAGCACCATTCCTATCCGGCCGTTCCCTTCCACCGCCTGCCGCGCTTCCATGACATCGTCGCGGAGCATTTACGCACGACCGAACGAGGTTACGTGCGCTTCCACAGGAAGCTGGTCGGCAGCTACGATGGCCGCGCCGGCTGACCTGCGCTGGAACAGACATCGCTTTCGTCGGCGCTCGTCGATTGCGTCGCTTTTGAAGGCGCCCGCGTCGTCCCATAACAAGCAGCCCAACAGCGCTTCCGGCAATGCTCGAAACCACTGCATTGGCCAAAAGATCGGAATCGATCTTCGGAGAGCACGATGCAGCGGAGTTAAATGGTAGAGCATCGTTTGTGCGTCCGATTGGACGCACGGCGCTCTGCAGGAGCAGGAAATTATGGCCGATCTGATCGTTGTCTACTGGCGCGACATCCCCGCCCAGGTCATCGTCAAAAAGGGCCGGCAGAACGCCAAGCGCGAACTGCCGCTGCGCTTCACCGAGGCGATCGACATGTGCGCCATGCGCACCGGCGCCGGCGGTACCGACGACTATCTTGCCGAATGGCGCAAGGCAGAACCCATTCCGGTCAGTGACGATCTTGAAGCCGAGGCCGAGAAGGCTCTTCAGGAACTTGATGCGAAATACGACCGTGAGCGGCTGGTCGCTCTGGTCAAGGCGGGGGGCAAAGAGAATGTCTGATCCCCAATCAATGCCGGCGACGACGGCTCAAGCCGGCGTGACCCAGGCGACCATCGTCAAGAAGGCGGCGCCGAAATCCGACTACAAGCCGGCCGACGTGTCGCCGCAGCGGCGTGTGCAGCGCTCTTTCGCGGTGCGGCTTTGGTCTGTGCGGCATTCGCGGCTGCTCGAATGGTTCTACGGCAAATTCGCCGACATGTTCCTGCTCCTCCATCCGCTGTGGAAGGGCATCGGCTACAGCCGTGTCGAAGGGCCTGTGAAATTCGTCGAAAAGCGCGTCAAGGGATTCATGTTCGACTGCCGCATGTGCGGCCAGTGCATCCTTTCCTCGACCGGCATGTCGTGCCCAATGAACTGCCCCAAGCAATTGCGCAACGGCCCTTGCGGCGGTGTCCGCGCCAACGGCAATTGCGAGGTCGAGCCTGACATGCCTTGCGTCTGGGTCAAAGCCTGGGAAGGCTCGCGGAACATGGTGCATGGCGACAAGATTTTGGAAGTGCAGAAGCCGGTGGATCAGTCCTTGCGCGAAACTTCCGCCTGGCTGCGGGTCACCGCGCAGGCCGCGGCCGCCCGCAATGCGGCCCGGAATACTACGAAGACCGGAGCATCGGCATGATCGGCCGTCAGCCAGACGAGAATCCGACCGGCATCCATTTGCCGCTCGATCCCCTGCCCGGCCACACCTCGCGTGGCCGGCTGGAACGCGTCCTCAGGCGCGGCGAGTTCGCAGTGACGACCGAGCTCAATCCGCCCGACAGCGCCGATCCGGAAGACGTCTACAACCGCGCCAGGATTTTCGACGGCTGGGTCGACGCCATCAATGCCGTCGACGCTTCCGGCGCCAACTGCCACATGTCGTCGGTCGGCATCTGCGCGCTGCTGACCCGCATGGGCTATGCCCCGATCATGCAGATCGCCTGCCGCGACCGGAACCGCATCGCCATCCAGGGCGACGTGCTTGGGGGTGCTGCGATGGGCGTCGCCAACATGCTGTGCCTGACCGGCGACGGCGTGCAAGCCGGCGACCAGCCCGGCGCCAAGCCGGTGTTCGATCTCGACTGCATGTCGCTGCTCGAAACCTGCCGCGTTATGCGCGATAACGGCAAATTCCTGTCCGGCCGCAAACTCACGACCCCGCCGCAGCTTTTCCTTGGCGCGGCGATCAACCCGTTTGCGCCGCCGATCGATTTCCGGCCCTATCGGCTGGGCAAGAAGATCGCCGCCGGGGCACAGTTCGTGCAGAGCCAGTACTGCTTCGACGTACCGATGTTCCGCACCTACATGCAGAAGGTCCGCGATCTCGGCTATACCGAGAAATGTTTCATCCTGTGCGGCGTCGGGCCGCTGGCCTCGGCCAAGACGGCCAAATGGATCCGCTCCAACGTACCTGGCATTCACATTCCCGATCAGATCGTCAAGCGCCTGGAAGGCGCTCAGGATCAGAAGAAGGAAGGCAAGCAGCTCTGCATCGACATCATCAATGAGGTGAAGGAAATTCCCGGTGTGTCCGGCGTCCATGTGATGGCCTATCGCCAGGAAGAATACGTCGCTGAGATCGTCGACGAATCTGGCGTGCTGAAGGGTCGCCGGCCGTGGAAACGCGAAATCCGCCGCGACGACCAGCTCGTTGCCGACCGGCTCGACCACATACTGCATGACGACCTCACCGAAACCCAGGTCGACATGGTCAAGACCGCGCATTGACAGCGCGAATCGTCAGCATTCGCTTGATCAGAAACAGATAACGATATAAAGAACTCTTTATATCACGATGGAGAGATTTCATGACCCGCACCATCGTCGCCTCGGCGACACGAGAAATCATCATCGGCTTCGATCAGCCCTTCTGCGTGATCGGCGAGCGCATCAATCCGACCGGCCGCAAAAAGCTGGCCGCCGAAATGATCGCCGGCAATTTTGAGACCGTCATCAAGGATGCGCTGGAACAGGCCGCCTGTGGGGCGACCATGCTCGACGTCAATGCCGGCGTCACTGCAGTCGATCCCAACGCCACCGAGCCGGCGCTGCTGGTGCAGACGCTGGAGATCGTGCAAGGCCTGGTCGACCTGCCGTTGTCGATCGACTCCTCCGTGACTGCGGCAATCGAAGCGGCGCTGAAGGTCGCCAAAGGCCGGCCGCTGGTCAATTCCGTCACCGGCGAGGAGGAAAAGCTCGAAGCCATCCTGCCGTTGATCAAGAAATACAACGTTCCTGTCGTCGCCATTTCCAACGACGAGACCGGTATTTCGATGGATCCCGATGTGCGCTTCGCCGTCGCCAAGAAGATCGTTCAGCGCTGTGCCGACTTCGGCATTCCGGCGCATGATGTGGTCGTCGACCCGCTGGTCATGCCGATCGGCGCGCTGGGCGATGCCGGCCGCCAGGTATTTGCCCTGCTACGCCGGCTGCGCGAGGAGCTCAAGGTCAACACCACCTGCGGCCTCTCCAACATCTCGTTCGGCCTGCCGCACCGTCATGGCATCAACGCCGCCTTCATCCCGATGGTGATCGGCGCCGGCATGACATCGGCGATCATGAACCCGGTGCGGCCGCAGGAAATGGAAGCGGTGCGTGGCGCCAACGTGCTGAACGGCACCGACGAGAACTGCACCAACTGGATCAGGACCTACAAGGACTACAAGCCTGCTGAAGGCGGCCAGGCCGTTGCCGCCCGGACGCAGGTCAACGCGCCGGGCGATGGCAATGGCAATGGCGGACGCAGGCGCGGCGGCCGCGAAGCGCGTATGGCCCGGGGTTGAGCCAGGTCTTGGCCGACACGATATGGGGCCCAGGACTGGGGAGGAACCGAGACATAGCGGCATCGCTGCCGTAGCCAAGACCCGAGCTGCGTAGAAAGTAAAGTCTGGAACGTATGAACTCTCCCGTCAACATCACCGATCCGCTCGTGCTGTTCATGCCGTCGGGCAAGCGCGGGCGGTTTCCCGTCGGCACGCCGGTTCTGGACGCCGCGCGCCAACTCGGTGTCTATGTCGAGAGCGTGTGCGGCGGGCGTGCCACTTGCGGGCGTTGCCAGATCGAGGTGCAGGAAGGCAATTTCGCCAAGCACAAGATCGTTTCCTCCAACGATCACCTCTCGCCCAAGGGCGCTAAGGAAGAGCGCTACGAGCGCGTACGCGGCCTGCCCGAGCGCCGCCGGCTGTCCTGCTCGGCGCAGATTCTCGGCGATCTCGTCGTCGACGTGCCGCAGGACACCGTCATCAACGCGCAGACCATTCGCAAGGACGCCGACACCAGGGTCATCGCCCGCGATGCGGCAATCCGCATGTGCTATGTCGAGATCGAAGAACCCGACATGCACAAGCCGCTCGGCGACCTCGACCGTCTGAAGATCGCGCTGATGAAGGACTGGGGCCTCAAGAGCCTCGATTTCGATTTCCATCTGTTGCCGCAGGTGCAAGGCATTTTGCGCAAAGGCAACTGGACCGCGACCGCCGCCATCCACAAGGACACCGACAGCGAGACCGCACGGGTCATCGCTTTGTGGCCCGGCCTCAAGAACGAGGCGTACGGACTTGCCTGCGATATCGGCTCGACCACGATCGCCATGCATCTGGTGTCGTTGCTGTCGGGCCGCGTGGCCGCCTCGTCGGGCACATCCAATCCGCAGATCCGCTTCGGCGAGGATCTGATGAGCCGTGTCTCGTACGTGATGATGAACCCGGACGGCCGCGAAGGCATGACGGTCGCCGTGCGCGAGGCCATTTCGGGGCTTGTGGACAAGGTCTGCACCGAAGGCAACGTCCAACGCAACGACATCCTGGATTCCGTGTTCGTCGGCAATCCGATCATGCACCATCTGTTCCTCGGCATCGATCCGACCGAGCTCGGCGGCGCCCCCTTCGCGCTAGCCGTCTCCGGCGCCGTGCACATCAAGGCATCGGATATCGGTTTGAAGCTCAACCAGGGCGCCAGGCTCTATATGCTTCCTTGCATTGCCGGCCATGTCGGCGCGGACGCTGCCGCAGTGACGCTGTCGGAAGGGCCGCACCGCCAGGACGAGATGATGCTGATCGTCGATGTCGGCACCAATGCCGAGATCGTGCTCGGCAATCGCCAGCGGGTCGTGGCGGCCTCATCGCCAACTGGCCCGGCCTTCGAAGGTGCGGAAATCTCCGGTGGCCAGCGCGCCGCACCGGGTGCCATCGAGCGCGTCCGCATCGATCCTGAAACGCTGGAACCGAAATACCGCGTCATAGGCTCGGAACTCTGGTCCGACGAGCCGGGCTTCCTCGACAGTGTGCAGGCGACCGGCGTCACCGGTATTTGCGGCTCCGGCATCATCGAGGTGGTCGCCGAGATGTATCTCGCCGGCATCATCTCCGAGGACGGCGTCGTCGATGGATCGCTGAGCGGCCACTCGCCCCGCGTCGTCGCCAATGGCCGCACCTTCTCCTATGTGCTGAAGGAAGGCGAGCCCAAGATCACCATCACCCAGACTGATGTGCGCGCTATCCAGCTTGCCAAGGCCGCCCTTTATGCCGGCACCAAGCTTTTGATGGAAAAACAGCACACCGATCATGTCGACCGCATCCACTTCGCCGGCGCATTCGGCTCGTTCATCGACCCGAAATACGCAATGGTGCTGGGCCTGATTCCGGATTGCGACCTCGACAAGGTCTCGGCCGTTGGCAATGCGGCCGGCGCCGGCGCCCGCATGGCGCTGTTGAACCGTGGCTATCGCCGCGAGATCGAGGAAACCGTTAGCAAGATCGAGAAGATCGAGACGGCGCTGGAGCCGAAATTCCAGGAACATTTCGTTTATGCCATGGCGCTCCCGAACAAGATCGACCCGTTTCCCAAGCTGTCGGCGGCGGTGAAACTGCCGCCGCGCAAGACGGTGAGCGAAGACGGCATTGCCGGCGACGCTGCCCCGCGGCGGCGTTCGCGCGAAGGCCATGCCGCGCGGCGCGGGCGGGGATGACTCGCCTCCGCCAGGCTGTCAGACCTTCCATTTTCATTTGTATGCAAATGTTTCCAGATCGCGCCGATCTGGAAACGAAATCGCGTTTTCGTGAAATCCGCCAGATACATAGGCGGAGCATTAACCGGCATCGAACGGCAGGCGGAAACAGTTTTCGGCCACCGCAACGCTCCAAGGAGATCAAGATGTCGATGTTCGAAAGCTTCGGCCGCTATGGTGCGGCCTTCAAGAAAACACGCGAAGCGCGCAAGTCGCTGCGCATCCTCAACAGCTTGCCGCCTGAGATCCAAAAGGACATTGGCTGGCCGGTGTCGCCGCGTTCGAGCGAAAGGCAGCTTTCGGTCGGATGGGGCACGCAGCGCGGATGAAATTCATCGACAAATGCAAGCTGCTCGGTATTCGCCGGAGCCGCAATGCGGCTCCGGCTGCACCCAACAATTGGCTGCGCGCCGCGTTGCTGCCGCGGCGTTGAGCTGCACCGGTAGGCCAGAGACTTCATGGCCGGACGCTTTGTCGACAGCTGGGATCAAACGACCGTGTTGAGATTGCATCAATCTTGACTTTTTTGGTGGCGACACAATCTTCGAAATAGTCGGGGGTTCTCTTAGTCGGCTCAGCCGAAGTCCGTGTATCTGCATGCCCAGTCTCAAAAGCCACGTCGTGTCGTTCGTCCTCAGGTACAGCCGCAAGAAGGCGTTTTCCAGCCCCGAGAACCTGCAGCGCTGGATCGCCTATGCGCGCAGGACGGAAAACCATCAGCCGCCTGCGTCGCTGTGGTCACGCCTGGAGATCACAACCCGCACGATCAACGGCTTTCCCGTCTACGAGATCGCTCCCCAGGCTGGTGAGCGGAGGCGGATTCTCTACCTGCACGGCGGCGCTTACGTCTTTGAAATCACACCCTATCATTGGCGGCTGATCGCCGACATGGCCGACCGCCTCGGGTTCGGTATCACCGTGCCGATCTATCCCATTGCTCCCGAACACGATTTTCACGCCATGTTCGGCATGGTCGGCGCCGTCTACCGCCAGATGTTCGGCGAAACCAGGGCGAATGATATCATCTTCATGGGCGATTCCGCCGGCGGAAACATGGCCGTCGTGCTGACCATGATGGCTGCGCAAGACGGCCTGCCCTTGCCATCACGCCACGTGCTGATTTCGCCCGGTCTCGACGTGTCGCTCGCCAACCCAGAAATGTATGAGGCCGAACGCAACGATCCGTGGCTGGGCATTGCCGGCGGCCGCGAGGCGATCCGGCTTTACAGCGCCGGCATCGATCCCACCGACTGGCGCATCAGCCCGGTTTACGGCGACCTGTCGGTGCTGCCCAAAACGCTGCTGCTGACCGGTTCACGCGATCTGCTCACCCCCGACAATCTGATTTTCGCGGAAAAGGCACGCGCGGCCGGCGTCGAAATTGAGGTCGTCCACGAGCAAGGCATGTTCCATGTCTGGCCGTTGATCGACATGCCGGAGGCGCGTCGCGCGCGGGACAGCATAGTGGCCTTCTTGACCAACGAAACTGACAGTTATCATGCCAAGGCAGGAGAGTTGTCGCTGCAAAGGGCAGACCGCGACGGAACGCCTCGCGATCTGGTTGCGCCGCTCAGGTCGTAGTTGGCTCAGAACTTCCCAGTTTCCCTGAACATCTCAAACGTCGCGCGGATATGGTCGGCGACTGCCTTCACTGGAGCGCTGGCGTCCGGCGTCACCACCATGGCCAGATTGTAGGTGCCGATGTCAGGCATGCCGTCCTTCGGGCACAGCTCGACCATATCGCTGCCGAGGAACGATTTCGGCAGCGGCGCGACTGCAAGATCCGCCATGATCGCGGCGCGCTGGCCGGCCGTGTGTGCGCTCATATAGGCGATACGGTAGTTGCGGCCCTCGCGGCCAAGCGCCTCCAATGCCCCTGCCCGCCAGGCACAGCCCTCTTCCCACAATGAGACCGGCAGCGGCTCGCGCAGATGCGCGCAACCGCCCTTGGCACCGGCCCAGACGATCGGCTCGGTGAGCAGCACTTCGGCGCCGATCGCGCTGGTCTTGTAGGAGTTGGTGAGCAGCGTGATGTCGAGCGCCCGGTCGTCCATGCGCCGGCGCAGATTGACGCTCTGGTCGATGGTGACGTCGACCGCGATCGATGGATGCGATTGTGCGAACCGCTTCAGCACATGCGGCAGCACACGTTCGCCGTAATCGTCCGGCGAGCCGAGCCGCACCACGCCGACAATGTCTGGAATGATGAACTTCGACACCACCTCGCGATTGATCGACAGCAGCCGGCGCGCATAGCCAAGCAGCATCTCGCCATCGGTGGTCAGCGTCACCGAACGGGCGTCGCGCGCGAACACCGAGCGGCCGAGAATGTCCTCCAGCTTCTTGATCTGCATCGAGACGGCCGACGGCGTGCGGAAGACCGCATTGGCCGCAGTGGTGAAGCTGCCGGTCTCGGCGATTGCGACGAAAGTGCGCAGAACATCCAGATCGAGCAGCGGCAGCGGATGATTGAGTGGGGCGTTCATGGTAAGCGGCCTTCAATTTTTCTGATGCAAACCATCATTCCATTTCGTTTGATTGAACATCAGTTTGGGAGGATAGTCAACTCCATCGAAGGCAGGACGCATCGAAGTGGTCCCGAAACAACCATGACACGGACCTGCAATCGACACGAAATGAAGCTGAAACAAACCCGGTGTACCGCCTGACGCTGCAAGCGCCGGGACAACCTGGCCCAACGCGAAGGAGAATGAGATGTCTATCCTGTCATCCATCGGTCGGATCGCGACCGAGTTCAGCGAGGCCCGTGCCCGCTACCAGACGGAACGCGCCATCCGCGCGCTGCCGATTGAACTGCAGAAGGATATCGGCTGGCCCGAAGCTGCCGATGCCAAGGCCGGCACTCGCCATGGTGTGGGATCCTGGGCTGGAGCAAAGTAAACCGTGTGTATCAACAGCTGAAGGCCTGCCGCGCAGATCAGCCCGGCAGGCCTTTTTGTTTGTACTCCAATGATTTTCCCGAGCCATGTCGCCGTCGCATGCCGCATATGAGCAAGTCGCATAGCAGCCCGCACTGGCAATCAACACATTGTAAATAATCGAAAATCCTGGGCAGAATGCCCAAATTTGTCGCATTCCGTGTCGCTTTTCATATCAAGTGCTTCGCTTTTGCGATTTAGTTTCCCCTCACGTAAGCCTATATCATCATCAACAAACGAGCTGCCCCACTCCATCAAGCGAAGGCGACCCGTCTGAGCAACCGAATGGAGATGATCATGAAGCTTTTTGCCCGCCTCTTTGCCCGTCGCGAAATGAACCTGACGACCGCGCTCGAGCGCCAGCGCCTGGCCAACACCATGCCTGGCCAGACCGGTGCCATGGCTGCCGCGCGCCTCGGCTTCGTCGCCTGAGACGCGGCAATCCCGGCGGAAGCAGCCTTGCGCTGCTTCGAAGGCGATCCAGCGCCGCTTCGGTTTTGCCGAGGCGGCGTTTTCGTGTGCGCAGACTGCGTAGGCTCGTTTGGTCGATCGGGCGGCATGTCGCGTCCTTCGCCGCATAGCGATTGCCCATTTGCGACCCGTGTCGCAAATAAAGTTGCTCCGTTGCCATCTAGCCAATTGACAGGAAACGTCTTTCCTGATGTCGCTATGCTAATCGCGACATCCTGTTCGCGCCATTGCAGCGTGAGTATCTACCCGTGAACGTCGTAAAGCACCCGATCCGGCGATCGTTCGTATTCTTCCTGGTCCCCGATTTCACCATGATCGCCTTCGCGACGGCGCTCGATCCGTTGCGTTCGGCCAACCGCATGCTCGGCTATGAAGCCTATCGCTGGCGGCTCGCCAGCATCGACGGCAAGCCGGTGCGCGCCTCGAACGGCGTCGAATGCGCCGTCAACACCTCGCTGGAGGAAGAGCGCAAGAAAATGTCCGGACCGGACCGGCCGAACATGGCCATCGTCTGCAGCGGCATCAATGTCGAGCGCTACCAGAACAAATCGGCCTTTGCCTGGTTGCGCGAGGAGTACAATCGCGGCGTTGCCGTCGGCGGCCTGTGCACTGGCGCGCATATCCTGGCCGCCGCAGGCCTGCTGTCCAACAAGCGCTGCGCCATCCATTGGGAGAACCTGCCGGGCTTTTCCGAGGCGTTCCCCAAGGCCAATGTCTTCGCCGACCTCTTCGAGATCGACCAGAACATCTACACCTGCGCCGGCGGCACCGCCGCGCTCGATATGATGCTGAAGCTGATCGGCGACGATTTCGATGAAAGCCTCGTCAACCGCGTCTGCGAGCAGGTGCTGACTGATCGCGTGCGCAGCCCGACCGACCGCCAGCGCCTGCCGCTGCGCGCTCGCCTTGGCGTGCAGAATTCCAAGGTTCTGGCGATTATCGAGCTGATGGAAGCCAATCTCTCCGAGCCGCTCTCGCTGATCGAGGTCGCTGATCATGTCGACCTGTCGCGCCGGCAGATTGAGCGCCTGTTCCGCACCGAGATGGGGCGCTCCCCTGCCCGTTACTATCTGGAGATCCGCCTCGACCGCGCCCGGCACCTGCTGATCCAGTCGTCGTTGCCGGTGGTCGAAGTGGCGGTCGCCTGCGGCTTTGTTTCCGCCTCGCATTTCTCCAAATGCTATCGCGAGTTGTACGCCCGCTCGCCGCAACAGGAACGCGTCGACCGCAAGCAGCTTCTGGCGGCTTGATCTGGCAAATCAGCAGAGGACCGGCGAAGTGTGATATTCCGCATCGAGAGATGTCGCATGACCACGAGTTCGAGCCTATCCGAAAAACCGGCCGACCCGCACAGCTTCCGCCTCGATGCAGAAAAATGGGCCGCGTTCATGGCGGCAATGGACGCCCCTACGCGCGACCTTCCACGCCTAAAGCGCCTGTTGAGCGAACCGAGCATCTTTTCCGGTCGCGGTCGAGTGTAGGTTGCGGCGACTATACCTGCGCCGTGCGCATAGCCTCGACGCGGATGTCTTCCGTCAGCCGCGCTTTCAGCGCCGAAAATTCCGGGCTGGTCTTCAGCGTGTAGTGGCGCGGATGCGGCAGGTCGACGGCAACGTCCGATTTGATGCGGCCCGGCCGTGCCGTCATCACGACCACGCGCGACGCCATGAAGATCGCCTCCTCGATGTCGTGGGTGACGAACAGCACCGTTTTTTGCCGGCGCTCCCAGATGCCGAGAAGCAGTTCCTGCATCAGCCCGCGGGTCTGGTTGTCAAGCGCGCCGAACGGCTCGTCGAGCAGCAGGATCTCCGGATCGTTGGCCAGTGCCCGGGCAATCGCGGTGCGCTGCTGCATGCCGCCGGAAAGCTGCTTCGGCCAATGGTTTTCAAAACCTCTCAGCCCGACGAGATCGACGTAAGAAGCGACGATCTCGCTGCGCTCGTGCTCGGCCATTCCACGTTCGCGCAGGCCGAAGGCGATGTTCTCGGCGACCGTCAGCCACGGAAACAGCGTATAGGACTGGAAAACCATGCCGCGGTCTGGACCGGGCCGGTCCACCACCCTGCCGTCGAGCAGAACACGTCCCCCACTCGGCGCTTCGAGGCCGGCGACGATCCTGAGCAGTGTCGACTTTCCACAGCCGGATGGCCCCAGGATGGTGATGAAGTCGTTGGCGGCGACCGCCAGATCGATCGGCATCAGCGCCTTGACCGGCTGCCCACCGCCGACACCGGCGAAGGTGCGCGAGACGCCTTCGATGAGCAGCTTGCTCACGCCAGGCTCCATGGAAACAGCCAACGGTTGAGCGCCTTGAAGGCGAAATCGGACAACAGCCCGATCAGGCCGATGACGATGATGCCGAAGATGATCTGCCCTGTCGCCAGCCGCGACTGGCTGTTGATGATCATGTAGCCGATGCCCGACGACGAGCCGATCAGCTCGGCGACGATGACATAGGTCCAGGCCCAGCCGAGCACCAGCCGCAGGGTCTCGGCAATCTCCGGCGCATTGGCCGGCATGATCACGCGCCGCACGATGCCGTTGTCGGACGAGCCAAGCGTGTAGGCCGCCTCGACTAGGTCGCGCCGTGTGCCGCCGACCTTGACCGCGATGATCAGGATGATCTGGAACACCGAGCCGACGAAGATCACCAGCAGTTTTTCGAGCTCGCCAACGCCCGCCCACAGGATGAGCAGCGGGATGAAGGCCGATGCCGGCAGATAGCGGGCGAAGGAGACGAACGGCTCCAGGAACGCCTCCACGGGCTTCCAGGCACCCATCAAGATGCCGAGCGGCACGGCAACGATGGCCGCCATCAGGAACCCGCCGAAGACGCGCCAGATGGTGATAAGGATGTCGAGCCAGAAGCGGTCCTCGACCAGCAGCCGCCAGCCGTCTCTCACCATCGACAGCGGATCGGCAAGGAAAATGCGATTGACGTGGCCGCCAAGCGTGATCCACGCCCAGAACGCCACGAACAGCACGAAGAACGAAATGCCGAGCACGGTTCGAATGCCCGGCGAGACCGGATGCAAGGGGCGCGGCATCTTCGACCGTCCTCTGATCTGAATGAAAAAGCGGCGGCGCACGCGCCGCCGCCGGGCGACAATCCTGGCGGTTAGTCGGCGACGGCGCTGGTGTCGGCCAACGTCGAGACGTCAGGCGCTTCCTTGATCAAACCCATCTGCAGCAGAAGCTCGCCAGCGGTCTTGGAAAAGTCCTGGAATTCCTTGGTGAAGAACTGCTTGTTTTCAGCCTTGTCGGCCCATTTCAGGTATTTGGCCGACTCTTCGAATTCCTTGGCCGACTGCTTCACGTCGGCACCCATCGTCTCATAGGATTTCGCCGGATCGCTCTTGATCAGGTCGAGTGCCTCGAAATAGCTGTCGGCAAGCGCCTTGCCCGCATCCGGATTGGCCTTGAGGAACTCCGGCGTGCAGCCGACCGTATCGAGCACCATCGGATAGTCGAGAGTGGTGACAAGGATGTGGCCCTGGTCGGACTTTTCGCGCACCGCCGAGATGAACGGCTCATAGGTGACCGCCGCATCGTTCTGGCCGGCGAGAAACGCCTGCGCCGCCGCATCCGGCTCCAGGTTGACGACCGTCACGTCCTTGGTCGACATGCCGTTCTTGTTGAGCACCCAGGCCAGCATGAAATAGGGCGAGGTGCCCGGCGCCGAAGACGCGACCGACTTACCTTTGAGATCGGCGACGGTCTTGATGTCGTTGCGGGCGACGATGCCGTCGGCGCCGTAGGATTTGTCGAGCTGGAATATCTGCTTGGTCGTCACGCCATTGGCGTTCCAGACCAGCCAGGTCTCGACCGTGGTGGCGGCGCATTGCAGGTCGCCGCTGGCGATGGCGAGCGGCCGGCTGGCTTGCGGCACCTTCTTCAAGGTGACGTCGAGGCCGTGCTTTTCGAAGATGCCGGCCTGCTTGGCGAGCGTCAGCGGCGCAAAGCCGGTCCACCCACTGATGCCGATGCTGACCGATGTGGCGGCCATCGCCGGCGCGGACAATCCGACGGCAAGCGTCAAGCTTGCGGCAAGAATTCCGATCCTGTTCATGTCGGTTCCCCTTTAATGTGTTCGGATGCGGAATTGTGTCACAGACGCCCGCAGGCTTGTCAATGAAGCAGATGCTGCACTGCGGTATGTCACCATCGACAGCAAACTCCGCCATCAGCGGCTGTCGTACATCCAGCTGCGGTCGCGCCACATTTTTTCGCCGACCAGGCAGTCGGTGACGGGGATGTCCTGTGCCAGCACCAATGGCGGATGCGCCGCCTCTTCCGCCGCTCGCTGCGGCGAGGCCGGACCGGCAAGCTCCAGCACCAGCTTGCGGCGGATGGCCTCCGGAAACTGCGTCCAGTCATTGACCGGGATCATGAAGGAGCCCGGCCCGCCGATGACGCAGTCGCTGTAGTAGCGGTCGAGATTGTTGACATCGTAAGCGCTGCTGAACCCGCCGCTGGTCATCAGCGGCAGGCCGTTGACGGTGATGCCTTGCTTGATCACGGCGTCGCGGGTGATATCGACAGGTGCGCCCTGGTTGTTGGGGCCGTCACCCGAAATGTCGATCACCCGCTTGACGCCCTGGAAGCCGCTTTCAGCAAAGAGATCGCTGGCGAATTCCAGCGCGCCGGAGATCGAGGTGCGCCTGGCAGTGGCCGGCGGATGAGCGGAAAGCTGCGCTGCCAGCCGCTCGGCGTCGGCACGATTGGCGATCACCGTCCACGGCACCACGACCTGCTGCCAGGTCGCGCCAGCCCATTCGACATAGGTGACGGCAATCTTGCCATGAGCGCCTTCGCCGATTGCCTGCAGGACATCGTCATGCGTCAGCGCCGCCGCGTAGCCATGACGCTGGATTTCGAGCTCGTCCGGCGACATGGACAGCGAAACGTCGACTGCCAGCACCAGTTCGATGTCGACCGGCTCGGCGGCGCGGGAGTTTGCAGTCAGCCATAGCACCGACGCCAGCGCGGCGGCACCCGAGACGAGATGTCTTGCACGGGCAAAACCAGACATGCCGCACGGTAAGCGAAAATCGCCGATCGACAAAGAGAAAAGCCCGGTGGAGACCCGGGCTCATTCGGTCACATTTTTGCGAACCGCCGGAAAACGAATTTCATTGGTGGATGCGGTGCCCGCCCCGTCCCCGCCACTCCACGGCCTTCTCGACATCCGTCTCGGAGGATGGGTCCGGCTTCGGTTTTCTAGCACCGACCCCGCGCGCTGCCCTCCAGTTCGGCTTGAATGACGGCGGAAGCCACAACAGAATACCTGCAACCGCGGCAGGCAAGATGATCGCAAAACGCAGAATTGAAAGTACGATGCCGCAGATGCCGACGATCTGCGCGGCCCGGCGGGCGCCGAAGCGTCTCAGGAACAAATGTCTTGCAATCACGCCGCCATCCAGATCGTAGGCAGGCAGGATGTTGAGAATGATAAGTGACACGTTCAACAATGCGCCAATCCAAAGCGTCCATTCCAGAGGACCGGCCGATCTTGACGGCAGCCACCCGAATGGCCTTTCGGGCGCAACTGGGATGAGTTCTCCAAAAACCAGATAATAGGCCGCATCGAAAAACGCGGCGAGCGCGACGTTCGCCAGGGGACCCGCTATCGCAATCCGCGCCCAGGCAGGCGATGGCGCTGCGGCGCGTTTGAAACGCGTGAGCCCGCCGAAGAGATATAATTCTATCCTGTCGGTGGCGACGCCTTGTCGGCGTCCGATCCAGGCGTGTGCCAGTTCGTGCAGAAATATCGACGCAAACAGAAGCGCTGCAAAGATAGAGGTATGGATCAGTGCATCCTTGGGTCGGCTCGCCCACTCGTTCAGGAAAGGCAGCACAATGGGAATTGCGAAGGTCCAGCTGACGCGAACCGGGATATTCCGGTTCAGTTGAAACACAAGCGCATCGTTTTTTCTGTCCCAGCCGATCCGCCGCAAAGGCACCCCCCAATCGCAGCGCGACGGTAAGCGAGAATCATCGCTCCACAAAGCGAAAAGCCCGACGATGAATCGGGCTTCTGCATTCAGGTCCTGCTGGCACTGCTCGGCTTGCCTGTGTGGAGAATCGGCAGGCAAGCAACACTTAGCTGCGCGGATTGACGTTCTCCGGGTCGTAGAGCGGCCTGTAACCGACGGCGGCCACTTCGACCGGGTACTTCTCGCCGAAATATTCGACGCTCAGCTTGCAGCCCTCCTGGCAATACGCCCAGGGCAGGTAGGCGAGCGCGATGTTCTTGCCGAGGGTCGGACCATAGGCCACCGAGGTCGTGAAGGAGCGTCGGCCGAGCTCGTCGACGAGCGTCTCACCGGTTTGCGGGTCCATCACCGGCATCGTGCCGACCGGATAGCGGAGAACGCCATTGGAATCGGTATTGTCGGTCATGATAAGCGTGCAAAGCATGGCCGGCTGATGCGCCCGGGCGCGATATTCCAGATGCTTTGCCTTGCCGCAGAAATCGGCCTCCTTGACTTTCGGACGGGCAAGGTCGGCTTCCAGCAGATTGTATTCGGTCAAGAGGTCCGCATTCTGCAGGCGCAGGCTCTTCTCCATGCGGCGGCTGTTGGCATAGGTCTCGACGCCAAAGGCCATCACGCCGGTCGACCGCAGCGCGTCCCAGACAGCCAGGCCGTCGTCGTAGCGCATGTGCAGTTCCCAGCCTTGCTCGCCGACATAGGAGATGCGGAAGGCGGTCACGTCCTTGCCGGCGATCCTGACGGGCTTGATCGCGGCAAAGGGAAAATTCTCAGGCGTCAGCCCGTCGGGGTTTTCCACGCACTTGCTCAATGTCGCCCGCGCGTTCGGACCCCAGATGCCGACGGTCACATATCTCTCGGTCACATCGGTGACGCTAACGTCGAAGCCTTTGTCCTCTGCCGTCCGGCGCATGTACTGGAAGTCGCGCGGCCCGGCATCGGCGCCGTCGATGACGCGGCAGCGGCCGGCCATGCGGATGACGGTCAGGTCGGCGCGCACCATGCCTTCCTCGTCGAGGAAATGGGTATAGATGCCCTTGCCTATATTGCCGTCACCGCCGATTTTTGCCGCGCACAGCCATTCCATCAGCGCGACATGGTCCGGGCCTTCCACGTCGTACATGGCGAAATGCGACAGGTTGACGATGCCGCAATCCTCGCTCATCGCGAGATGCTCGGCGTTCGAGACGCGCCAGAAGTGGCGGTTATCCCATTCGTTTTGGCGCACCGGCACCCGGTTGCCGTATTTCTCGAGCAGATGCTCGTTGGCGGCGTAGCCATGGGCGCGCTCCCAGCCGCCGAGTTCCATGAAATAGCCGCCGAGTTCCTTCTCGCGCTCCCAGAAGGGCGAGCGGCGGACATTGCGAGCCTTGGAGAAGGGCTCGCGTGGATGGACCGCTGGGTTGTAGACCTTCATAGCGGTTTCGGTGCAGCGATCCCAGATGAACTGTTCTTTCGTCTGGTGCGGATAGAAACGCGAATAGTCGATGGCGTGGTGGTCGATCGCCGTGCGGCCGTCCGTCATCCAGTCGGCGATGAGCTTGCCCATGCCGGGGCCGTCCTTGACCCAAACCGCCACCGCATACCAGAGGCCCCTGACCTTCTGGCTTTCGCCCATCGAGGGGCCGCCGTCCGCCGTCACCTGCAATAGGCCGTTGAAGGAATGGCTCTCATTGTAGCCCAGCTCGCCCAGGATCGGCGTCAGTTCCATGGCGCGCTCGAGCGGCGCCAGGATCTGCTCCATGTCGAGATCGCGTTGCGACGGCGAAAGCCGCGCCTCGTTTTTCTCGAGAATATCGCGCGGATGGCAAAGGCGCGGATTGGTCTCTTCGTAATAACCCCATTCGATCTGCCCGCCTTCGGCGGTCTTGGGGTCGCCGGTATCGCGCATGTAAGCCGAGTTGCCCTGGTCGCGCAGCAGCGGCCAGCCGATCTCCTTGCCGGTGCCGGCGAACTCGGTGTACGGCCCGAAGAAGGTAAGCGGATGGTCGATCGGCATGACCGGCAGGTCCTCGCCCGCCATTTCCGCGATCAGCCGTCCCCAGATGCCGGTGCAGACCACGACATAGTCGGCCTCGATGGTGCCGCGGTCGGTCACCACGCCCTTGATGCGGCCGTTCTCGATGACGAGCGACCTGGCCGACGTATTGGCAAACGCCCTGAGTTTGCCGGAAGCTTCCGCCTGATCGACAAGCTTGCCGGCGACGGTCTGCGAGCGCGGGATGACGAGGCCGGCGTCGGGATCCCACAGGCCGCCCTGTACCATCTGTTCTTCGATCAGCGGGAATTTTTCCTTGATCTCGGCGGGATCGATCAGGCGGGCGCGTGTGCCGAAGGCCTTCGCCGAGGCGATCTTGCGCTTGATCTCCGCCATGCGGGCGTCGTCGCCGACGCGGGCGACCTCGAGGCCGCCGATCCGCGCGTAGTGACCCATCTTTTCGTAGAAATCGATGGAATAGAGCGTCGTCCAGCACGACAGGAAATCATGGCTGGTCGTGTAGCAGAAGTCGGAAGCGTGCGCCGTCGAGCCGATATCCGTCGGGATGCCCGATTTGTCGATGCCGACAATATCGTCCCATCCGCGCTCGATCAGGTGATGGGCGACCGATGCGCCGACGATGCCGCCCAGCCCGACGATGACGACCTTCGCCTTTTCCGGAAACCCTGCCATTGCCCGCGACTCCAAGATGCTATTGCGAGCAGACTATAGGGCGGCGCGGCGCCGCGCTTGCAGCCTGTTTGCGACATCGCCAAAAAAGCCCGCGCCACCAGCCCGTCGAATGCAGTTAGACCTACGCCTTCGCCCTGCTCGGTACGAAGACGCTGCTAGAGCCCGTCCTGCGCAGCTTCGAAGAAAAATGCATACCTTCATCGCCGATTACCGGAAGCAAATAAAAGGCCGGGTGTTTGCCCGGCCTTCAAAAATCATGGCGTCGACTTTACTTGATGCGCGCGACGCCGCCCGAGATCTCGATCGTCTCCGAACCGGTCAGCGCCTCGAGGTCGCCATTCGGCAAGGTAACAAAACAGCCGCTCGGGCAAAATTCCACGGTTTCGCCAGCGGCCAGCGCCAGCTCGGTCTTGCCGCCGCCTTCCGTCACGATCAGCGTGCGGGTCTCGGCGTCCTTGTTAACCGCGCTGGCGGCATGGGCCGAGCCGCCCACGGCCAGAAAAGCGACGGCGGCGACGAGGGACTTCCACATTTTGCAGTATCGGTGTTGCCACCGCCTCTGTTGCATTTCGCAAGGCATTCTCGCCGTTTGCAGGTGAGCTTATATGCAATGCAAGCTGAACGGCAACTGAATGCCGCATTCATGCCGCAATTGGTTTCCGAAGGCTTGAAGGCAAGCTCCAATCAGCTAGTCAGGATCGGGCTTCCGTACCTTGCGTCCCGACTTGGCGAGACGTTTCGCCTCGACCGCCGCTAGGGCTTTTGCTTGTTCCCGCTCGGCGAATTCGACTTCGATCTTGTCGTCGTCGATCGGCCACGCCTCGTGCTTTTTGATCTCGACGACGGCGCGCGGTGTCGACGGAATTTCGATATGCTGGTCGGCGAACACATCGAAGATGGAAAAGCGGATGTCGTTCTGGACGATATTGCCACTAAGAACGTCTGCCAGGAATACGCGGATCTCGAATTCGAGCGCGGCCGGGCCGAAATTGGAAAACAGCACAAAGGGTTCCGGGTTCTTCAGCACCAGCGGATGGCTGCGTGCGATCTCCAACAGAACGCCATGCACGTGCTTGACGTCGCTGCCATAGGCAACGCCGACCTTGATGTCGACGCGGCCGAGCTTGTTGCGGTGCGTCCAGTTGCCGACCGCATTGTTGATCAGGTTTGAATTGGGCAGGATCACCGATTGCCGTTGGAACGTCTCGATCTCGGTGGCGCGCACGCTGATCTTCTTGACCGTGCCGCTGATGTCGCCGGCGACGATCCAGTCGCCGACCTTGAACGGCCGCTCGGCCAACAGGATCAGGCCCGACACGAAATTCGAGACGACATTCTGCAAGCCGAAACCGATGCCGAGGGACAGGGCGCCGGCGACCAGCGCGAGATTGGAGAGGTCGATACCGGCCGCCGAGATGCCGACCAGTGCCGCGACCGCGACACCGGCATAACCGACCGCCAGCCTGATCGAATTGCGCACGCCGGTGTCGACCCGGCCGCGCGCCATCACCGAGCCGTCGAGCCACCCCTGGAACCAGCGCGTCAGGAAATAGCCAATGATGAAGACGACGACGCCGGTGAGAATGCCGGTGACCGAGATCGTCACCGAGCCGATGGTGAGGCCGGTCGCCAGCTTGTAGGCCCAGGCCTGGATGTCGCCGGGCTGGAAGCCCCACATCAACAGGATCAGCGGCAGGAACACCAGCACAATCATGATGTTGATGGCGGCGCTGACGACAAGCCCGAGCTGGTCGAGGGCGGTCTCTTCGTAGCTTGAATTGGCCGCTAGCCAGCGCCCGATCGAAGTTTTGGCGAAACCACCTTCCTCGCCGATCGCTCGCGCCGACAGGAAGCCGATATAGGCGGTGACCAGGATGGTGCCGGTGACCACGACCTGCAGCGAGACGAAAATTGCAAGGCCGATATAGCCAAGCAGTGCCGATGCGATTGTGAATAGGCCTAGCGCGACGGCGGTGTAGCGCAGCCACGCCGGCCACGGGCGCCAGCTTCCGTCGGGGGCCTTGAACGGCTTCAGAAGGCCCATAAGGATCAGGATGATGCCGACGATGATGGTGGCGATGAAGCTTCTGGCGATGGTCAGCGACAGTGGCGAGCCCATCTTGTCGTTGACGACAGACAGGAAGTTGTTGCTGCCGATGACGACAGCCATGGCGGTCGTCAGCCGCACCAGCCAGCGCGCCGGGCCGGTTTCGACCGGGATCAAACGCCAGTTCGGCAGTCGGGGCTCGAGCGCTGCGTTGGTCAGGCGGTTGACGCAGAACACCACCGCGATAACGGCAACCAGCGAATTCAGGAAGATGCCGATATCACCGCGTAAAACGTTGTAATAATCGAAGAAGAAGATCGTCGAGACAAGGAAGGCGCCGACCGCCAGCGTCGGCAGCAACGTCGACCAGAACGCCACCGACAGGCGGCTGAGATAAGAGGGGTCCTCGACGGAGGGATCCGCTTCGAAGACGCGGCCGAACAGGCGTCGGCCGCCGATAAAAAGCACTGCAGCGAATGCGAGCGCCATCAAAGTCGCGGCAAGAATGGCCTGGAACTTGAACTTGAAGGCGAAACTCAGCCAGGACGAGACCGCCTTATAGAAGCCGGAAAACTCAGCGTTGGCGTCGGAAAAGACTTCGGGGCTAAGCGCATCGGACAGCACGTAGCGTTTGGTAAGCACATTGCGGAACAGCTCGCTGCGCATGTTGCCGATCTTCTCGATCAGCCCACTGATGCGGATCGACAGGTTCTGCGCGCTGGCAATAACGGCGTTGATCTCGGCTTTTTCGGAAGCCAAGGCCTGGCGTTCACCGGTTACGATGTCTGGCTCGGCCGGCTGGCCCGCGGCCGGCGGAGGTCCCAGCATCTCAATCCGATCGTTGATATCGCCGAGACGCGATCGGAACGCCAGCGCGCTGGTGAGCGCCGCCCGCGACAGATCCTCCAATTGCAGACGGATTTCCACGAGGGTGGCATCGTCTTGGCCGTCCTGCTGTATCTTCTTCTCGAGACCGTCGGTTTTGGCCGTCAGACTCTGGATGACCTTCTGCTGGTCTGCGATCAACCCGGCGGCGCCCTGCCCGAGTGCCTGCGCCATAGCAACGAGCGACGGCGGCGCCGAGACAACAAGCGCAAGAATCAAGACCAGGCGGAATAAACGAAAGAACATGATTTTTCTGGCGACTCGCGGGCGGCATCGGCAGTTTTGAAGCACGTCCTTGATAAAGAGGCTCATATCACGGGGCAAGTCATCCCAGGCGTCTCGTTTTTCGAAGTCCCGCCAATCGAAGTCGGCCAATCCAATCGAAGTCGGCCAAATCCAATCGAAGTCGGCCAAATCCAATCGAAGTCGGGGAGTCGAAAAGCGATGGCGCAATCTTGGCTTTGCGTTTGCAGCCTGCTCTATACTCTGCCGTAAAGCCTGAAATGGATGACAATAAGAATGGCGGAATATTCGGCCTTTTCGCTTCTCAAGAACGCGCTGACCGGAAACAAGGACTGGAGGCCGGCCTGGCGCAAGCCCGACCCGAAAGCGTCCTACGACGTGATCGTGATCGGCGGCGGCGGCCATGGCCTGTCGACCGCCTACTATCTCGCCAAGGAGCACGGCATCACAAATGTCGCGGTGCTGGAGAAGGGCTGGCTCGGCTCCGGCAATGTCGGCCGCAACACCACGGCGGTCCGTTCCAACTATCTCCTGCCGGCCAACACGCGTTTCTACGAACATTCGATGAAGCTGTGGGAGAACCTGGCCCATGACCTCAACTACAACGTCATGTTCTCGCAGCGCGGCTGCCTGAACCTCGCCCACACACCTGCCCAGCTCGACGACTATGCCCGGCGCGGAAACGCCATGCGCCATCTCGGCGTTGACGCCGAACTGATGACCACGGCCGAAATCGCGCGCCTGGTGCCGGCGCTCGACGTCTCGGCCACCGCGCGTTTCCCGATCGTCGGTGGCCTGATGCAGCGGCGCGCCGGCACCGCCCGCCACGACGCCGTCGCCTGGGGCTATGCGCGCGGCGCAGATCGCCGCGGCGTCGACATCATCGAAAATTGCGAGGTCACCGGCTTCCTGCGCGACGGCGACCGCATCATCGGCGTCACGACAACGCGCGGCGAAATCCGCGCAAAAAAGGTAGCGGTCGCGGTTGCCGGCAGCACCGGGCGGGTCATGCGGCTTGCCGGCATCGAGACGATGCCGATCGAGAGCCATGTGCTGCAGGCCTTCGTCACGGAATCGCTAAAACCGTTCATCGATACGGTCCTGACCTTCGGCATGGGCCATTTTTATATGTCGCAATCTGACAAGGGCGGGCTTGTCTATGGCGGCGATCTCGACGGCTACAACAGCTACGCCCAACGCGGCAGCCTGCCTATCGTCGATGAGGTGATGAGCGAGATGCTGGCGCTGTTCCCTGGGCTGGCCCGTGTCCGCATGCTGCGCTCATGGGGCGGCGTCTGCGACATGTCGATGGACGGCTCGCCAATCATCACCACCGGTCCGCTGCCGGGCATGTATCTCAACTGCGGCTGGTGCTATGGCGGCTTCAAGGCGACGCCGGCTTCCGGCTGGTGCTTTGCCTGGACCATTGCCAAGGACGAGCCGCACGGTCTCAACGCGGCCTTCACGCTCGACCGCTTCTACCGTGGCCTGGTGATCGACGACAAGGGCCAGGGCGCCACGCCCCGGCTGCATTAGGCCATGATCCCGAAAAGTGGAAACCGGTTTTCGGACAAGATCATGGTCAAACGAGAAGTTTAAGAGATCCATGCTCATCACCTGCCCCTATTGCGGCCCGCGCGACGTGATCGAATTCACCTATCAGGGCGACGGCAATCGCCAGCGCCCACAGCCCGCCTCGCAGAACCTCGACGCCTGGAACGCCTATGTCTACGACCGGCTTAACCCGGCCGGCGACCACAATGAGATCTGGCAGCATTCCGGCGGCTGCCGCGCCCATCTCAGGGTCGTGCGCAATACGCTGACGCACGAGATCTCCAGCACCGCGTTCGCGCGCGGCGACCACAACTCGGTTGCGCGGCACCGGGCCGAGGACAAGCCATGAGCCCGCGCCGTACAGAGGCCGGGGGGCGCATCGACCGGCTGCGGACCATCCGTTTCACCTTCGACGGCGCGCCTTATACCGGCCATGCCGGCGACACGCTGGCTTCGGCGCTGCTGGCCAACGGCGTCACCCTGTTTGGGCGTTCGTTCAAATATCACCGCCCGCGCGGCGTGCTGACCGCCGGCGTCGAGGAACCGAACGCGCTGGTCACAGTGTTGAGGGGCGAGGTTCGCGAGCCGAACATCCCCGCCACGATGGTCGAGATTTATGACGGGCTGGCCGCAATCAGCCAGAACCGCTTCCCTTCGCTTGCCTGGGACGTCAGTGCCGTGAACCAGCTCGGCGGCAAGCTTTTGTCGGCTGGCTTCTACTACAAGACCTTCATGGGACCGGTGATCGGTCCGCTGAAGGGCACTCGCTTCTGGATGTTCTGTGAGCATTTCATCCGCCGTGCCGCCGGCCTGGGCAAGGCAGGCACGGCTCCCGATACGGCGCGCTACGAACGCATGAACGCGTTTTGCGATGTGCTGGTAGTCGGCTCCGGCCCGGCGGGGCTGATGGCCGCCAGGGCGGCTGCCGATCAGGGTGCACGCGTCATCCTGGCCGAGCTCGAGCCGCATTTCGGCGGCTCGGCCAATTGGTCGCGCGAGACGATCGATGGCATGCCGGCCGCCGACTGGGCAGCGCGCGCCGCCGGTCAGCTTGAAGGCCGTGACAATATCCGCCTTTTGCCGCGCACTACTGTCTGGGGTTATTATGACGGCAACACGCTTGCCGCGCTCGAACGTGTCACCGACCACAAGGAAAAGGCCGGCAAGGGCGAGCCGCGCCATCGCTATTGGACGATCCGCGCCAAGTCGGTGGTGCTGGCCACCGGCTCCCTGGAGCGTCCGCTGGTCTTTCCGGGCAACGATCGGCCAGGCGTGATGCTGGCGCATGCTGCCGAGCGTTTTGCCAATGAATATGGCGTGCTGCCGGGCGACAGGGTCGCGCTGTTCACCAACAATGACAGCGCCTATCGCTCCGCGCTTGCGCTGAAGAAGGCCGGCGCCGTCGTCGTCGCCATCGTCGACGTGCGCCCAGAACTTTCGAGCGAAATGCGCAAGCTGGCCGGCGAAGCGGAGGCCGAGATCCTTTCTGGCCACGCGGTAATCGCCACCGAGGGCGGCAAGGCGCTTTCCGGCTTCAAGGTGCAGCGCTTCGACATGGTCAACGGCGCGCTTTCCGGCGAAGCGCGCAGCATCCACGCCGATTGCCTGCTGATGTCGGGCGGATGGTCGCCGACCATTCATCTGGCCAGCCAGGCCGGCGCGAGAGCGGAATGGAACGAAGCATTGCAAGCGTTCCTGCCGCCCAAGCCGACGACGCGGCAATGGATCGGCGCCGGCGCCTTCACCGGCAGTTTCTCCACCGCCGAGGCGATCGCCGAAGGCCGCGCCGCCGGCCTTTCCGCAGCGGGCGCAACCGCCACGCCGGCGGCCTTGCCTGCCGTCGAGGCAGCACCTGGCGATCCCGATCCGGCGCCGGTGCTCGAGATCAAGGCCAAGGGAAAGAGTTTCGTCGACTTCCAGCATGACGTGACGGCGGATGACGTGCGGCTGGCGCATCGCGAAGGCTTCGTCTCGGTCGAGCATCTGAAGCGCTACACCACGCTCGGCATGGCAACCGACCAGGGCAAGAGCTCCAACATACCCGGCCTCGCCATCATGGCCGAGGCGCTCGGCAAGCCGATCCCAGAGGTCGGCACGACGCGCTTTCGCCCGCCCTTTTCGGCGGTGTCGATCGGCTCGCTAGCCGCCGAACGCTTCGGCGATCTGAAGCCCGAGCGGCTGACGCCGATGCATGACTGGCACGTCGCCAACGGCGCCACCATGTATTCGGCCGGCCTGTGGTATCGGCCGATGATCTACGGCCATCCCGGCGAGACGATCGAGCAGGCCTATGTGCGCGAAGCGAGAGCCACGCGCGAGAGCGCCGGCATCGTCGATGTCTCGACACTGGGCAAGATCGCGGTGCAAGGCCCCGACGCGGCGGAATTCCTCGACCGCGTCTACACCAACGTGTTTTCGACGCTGGCCGTCGGCAAGGCGCGTTATGGGCTGATGCTGCGCGAGGACGGTCTCGCCTTTGACGACGGCACCACATGGCGGCTCGGCGAGCAGGATTTCCTGATGACCACCACCACCGCCAATGCCGGCAAGGTGATGCAGCATCTGGAATATTTCCTCGACGTGATCTGGCCGGAGCTGAAAGTCCACGTCGCCTCGGTCACCGACCAATGGGCCGGTGCCGCCATCGGTGGGCCGAAGGCAAGGCAGATACTGGCTGCTTGCGTCAGCGGCACCGCCGTCGACAATGCCGCCCTGCCCTTCATGGGCATCGTCCACGGCGAAATCGCCGGCGTGCCGGTGATGATCTGCCGGCTGTCCTTCTCCGGCGAAATGGCCTTCGAGGTCTATTCCGGCGCCGGCTACGGCACCCATGTTTGGGAGGCGCTGATCGAAGCCGGCAAGCCGTTCGGGCTGGTGACCTACGGGCTGGAGGCGCTGGGCACCATGCGCATCGAGAAAGGCCACGTCACCGGTGCCGAGATCGACGGCCGTACCACGGCACGCGACCTGCATCTCGACTGGATGCTGTCGAAGAAGAAGTCGTTCATCGGCTCGGCGATGATGGATCGCGAGGGGCTGATCGCACCCGACCGCCTGGAACTCGTCGGTATTGTTTCGCTCGACAACCAGCCGCTCAATGGCGGCGCACACATCGTCGAGGAGCTTGACGAAGCCAATCCACACGGCTCGCTTGGCCACATCACCGCCTGCTGCTATTCGCCGGCGCTCGGCAAATATATCGCGCTTGCCCTGGTCAAGGGCGGCAAGGCGCGGCGCGGCTCGCGTGCCTACGTTTCCGATCCGTTGCGCAACAGGTTCGGGCCGGTCGAGATCGTCTCCAACCATTTCTTCGATCCGGACGGGAGCCGCATGCATGGTTGAACGCCAATCACCGCTTGAGCCGGTGCTGCATCCGGGCTCGCATGGCAATTTCGAGCACGGTGTCGAAATCATCCTCTCCGAAACCAGGCCGGGGTCGATCCTGCAGCTCGCCGCCTGGCCCGGCGAGGAGAAGACGTTGATGGCCGGCATCCATGCGGTCACCGGCCTGGCTTTGCCCGACGGCGCCGGTGGCGGTGTGACGAACGGCGCCAGGTCGGTGTTCGGCTTTGCGCCGGGAAAATTTACGGTTGTCGATGAAGCCGAGGGATTGGCGCCGGCGTTTGCCGATGTCGTTAGTTCGGCCATCGGTACGGTGACCGACCTTTCGCACGGCCGCACCGCGATCCGTATCGCCGGGCCGAAGGCCGAGTGGGTGCTGGCGAAATTCTTCGCCATCGACTTCGCGCTGCCGGCCTTCCCGATCGGCGCCGGCCGCTCGACCATGCATCACGACATCTTCGCGCAGATCCAGCGCACCGGCGCCGATCAGTTCGACATCTATGTGTTCCGCTCGTTTGCCCGCTCGTTCTGGCAAGCGCTCTGCCATGCGAGCGAGGAAGTCGGCTACGAAGTGCAGTAGAGCCGGACGGCGCTTCACGTCACTCCGCGAACGTCACCCACTCTTCCAGCGGCGCGCGGTCGGTGCGGAAGGCATTTTCGGGCTTGGACGTATCCTCATGGCCGAGCGCCATGCCGCAGACGACGATCTCCTCGTCGGGAATGTTGAGCACCGGCCTGATCTGCCGGTGATAGGGCGCGAAGGCGGCTTGCGGACAAGTGTGCAGGCCCCTGCCCCGCGCGGCGACCATGATGTTTTGCAGGAACATGCCGTAGTCGATCCACGACCCCTTGTTCAGCCGCCGGTCGACGGTGAAGATCATGCCGACCGGGGCGTCGAAGAAGACGAAGTTGCGGTCGTGCTGCGCACGCATCCTGTCGACCTCGCGCCGGCCGATGCCGAGCACGCCGTAGAGGCCGAAGCCGTTGGCCCGCCGTCGCGTCAGATAGGGTTCGAAGAACTGGTCGGGATAGTAGCGGTACTCGTCCCACTCGGCCTTTTCGGCGCGGATGCCCGAGCTGAGGATGGCGTCGGTGATGCGCTGCTTGACCTCGCCCTTGGTCACATAGACCTTCCAGGGTTGCATATTGGTGCCTGAGGGCGCGCGCGCGGAAACGGCGAGAATATCGCGGATGGTCTCGTCGTCGACCATATCGGGCAAGAAGGCGCGTACCGACCGCCGCGAGGTGATCGCGTCATCGACGATCGCCGCCGCAATCCGGGAGTTGTTTTCCAGCATGGGCCGTCCTTTTGCGTATGATCCCGAACCCGATTTTCCGGAAGGATCATGCGCCGACTAGAAGTGATGGAGCATCCTTGCGCGTCTTTTTGAACGTCCGATAGCCTACCCGCCTCGACCGGACGCCCCACTTGCCGCTCGTGCGCCGAGCCTTTGCCCGAACCGTCAAAATGGCGCAAGTAAATCTTGTGATTTCGTGAAAATCCTCTTGATTTTTTCATGAACCCGCCATCAAATGAAATTTGCTGGGAATTTTTCACCAAGACAGGGATGGCTTTGCCCTCAACCGCCGCCAGATCGGAACAGGACAGCGGCGAACGGCTGCTGGCCGGCGACATTCGCGCGTTGCGCAAGGCGCGCGGCCTGACGCTTGCCGAAATCGCACTGAAGCTCGGCCGTTCCGTCGGCTGGGTCAGCCAGGTCGAGCGCGATCTGTCGGTCCCGTCGCTCGGCGATCTCAGGGCCTTCGCCGAATTGTTCGGCGTGCCGGTCAGCCTGTTCTTCAGCCATGACGTACCTGTCGAGACCGAGCGCGGCGTGGTCGTGCGCGCCGGCAGCCGGCGCACGCTTGGCACAAGCGATTCCGGCCTGGTGGAGGAGCTTCTGTCGCCCGATCTCGGCGGTAGCTTCGAGATGCTGCGTTCGGTCTTCGCCCCAGGTGCCGAGCTGCAGACCGAGTCGCGCCGGCCGACCGAGGAAGCCGGCTACGTCGCTTCCGGCAGTTTCGACATCGAAATTGCCGGCGTCTGGCACCGGCTTGGCGAAGGCGATTCCTTCCGCTTCGACGGCAAGCCGTTCCGCTGGCGCAATCCTGGAGCGGAACCGGCTGTGGTGATCTGGGTGGTTTCGCCGCCCGTCTATTGAACGAATGCATGTCGCCCAAAAGTGCGTGGCCGTTTTGGGACAACGACATGCATCAAAACAAATAGTCGGAGAAGAACATGGCCGGTTTGCCGACCACGGCACACGTGGTGATCATCGGAGGCGGTGCCGTCGGCGCCTCCTCGCTCTATCATCTCGCCAACGCGGGCTGGACCGACTGCGTGCTTCTGGAGAAGAACGAGCTGACCTCCGGCTCGACCTGGCATGCCGCCGGCAACGTGCCGACTTTCTCCTCGTCATGGTCGCTGATGAACATGCAGCGTTATTCGACCGAGCTCTATCGCCGGCTGGCCGACGAGGTCGGCTATCCCATGAACTACCACGTCACCGGCTCGCTCAGGCTAGCCCATAGCGCGGAGCGCATGCAGGAATTCCAGCGCGCCAAGGGCATGGGCCGTTACCAGGGCATGGATATCGACGTGGTCGGGCTCGACGAGATCAAGCGCCGTTACCCCTTCATCGAGACGCATGAGCTGAAAGGCGCGCTCTACGATCCGAATGATGGCGATATCGATCCAGCGCAATTGACCCAGGCACTGGCCAAGGGCGCGCGTGACATGGGCGCGAAGATCATCCGCTTCTGTCCGGTCACCGGCGTGCGCCGCGACAACGACGAGTGGGTGGTCGAGACAACGCAAGGCGAGATCCGCTGCGAGATCGTCGTCAACGCCGCCGGCTACCGCGCCGCCGAGGTCGGCAGGATGTTCGGCCGCGAGGTGCCGATGATGGTGATGAGCCATCAATACATCCTGTTTGAGGAAATCCCCGAACTGGCCGCATGGTCGAAGGAGCAGGGCAAGAAGCTGCCGCTGCTGCGCGACGTCGATACGTCCTATTATCTGCGCCAGGAAAAGAACGGCATGAATCTCGGCCCCTATGAGCGCAATTGCCGCGCCCACTGGGTCGGCCACAACGACCCAATGCCCGACGACTTTTCGTTCCAGCTGTTTCCCGACGATCTCGACCGGCTGGAACATTACCTGGCCGATGCTGTCGCCCGCGTGCCGATCCTCGGCACCGCCGGCCTGTCCAAGGTCATCAACGGGCCGATCCCCTATGCGCCGGACGGCAACCCGCTGATCGGCCCGATGCCCGGCGTGCCCAACGCCTTCGAGGCCTGCGTCTTCACCTTCGGCATCGCCCAGGGCGGCGGCGCCGGCAAGGTGCTGGCCGAATGGGTGACCGAGGGCCAGACCGAATGGGACATGTGGTCGTGCGATCCGCGCCGTTTCACCGCCTTTGCCTCGGCCCCGGATTATTGCGTCGCCAAGGGCATGGAGATCTATGGCAACGAATATGCCATCCAGTTCCCGCGCCATGCCTGGCCGGCCGGGCGCGACCGCAAGCTGTCGCCGCTCCACGACCGCATCAAGGCACTCGGCGCCCGGTTCGACGCCTATAATGGCTGGGAACGCGCCACCTGGTATGCGAAGCCAGGCGACGACATCTCCGAACAATCCACGCTGACCTTCCGCCGCGACGGGCCGTGGCAGCATCGTGTGCGCGAGGAATGCCTCGCCGTGCGCGATGCCGCCGGCATTCTGGACCTGCCGGGGTTTTCCCGTTTCAATCTCGATGGTCCGGGTGCCGCCGAATGGCTGAGCCTCCAGGTGACAGGCCTGGTGCCGAAACCCGGCCGCATCGGCCTCGTCTATTTTGCCGACGACAAGGGCCGCATCGTCACCGAAATGTCGGTGGTCCGCCACGACGAGAACCTGATGACGCTGATCACCGCCGCGGTGGCTCAGTGGCATGATTTCGAATGGCTGAAATCGCGCATCCCGAAGGACGCCACTTTCAAGCTGGTCGACCGGACGGAGGAATACTCCACCCAGATCCTCGCCGGCCCCAACTCGCGAAAAATCCTCGCCGAACTCTGCGCGGCCGACCTCACCCTGCCCTGGCTGACGCATCAGGAAACCAGTATCGCCGGACGTTGGGCAAAGCTGGTGCGCGTGTCCTTCGCGGGCGAGCTCGGCTGGGAAATCCACAGCAAGGTCGACGATACCGCAGCCATCTTCGACGCCGTCTGGGAGGCCGGGAAGAGGCATAGACTAAAACCGTTCGGCATGTACGCACTGGATTCGCTGCGGCTCGAAAAAGGTTACCGCACCTGGAAGGGCGACCTGTCGACCGACTATTCGATCCTGCAGGGCGGGCTGGACCGCTTCGTCAGATGGGATAAGCCCGACTTCCGCGGCAAGGCGGCGCTGCAGAACGAGAAGCAGCAGGGCGTAAAGAAACGCTTCGTCACGCTGGTCGTCGAAAACCCCGGCGACTGCGATGCGCCCACCATGTCGACGCTGTGGCATGACGGCCGGATCGTCGGCGAGACGACATCCGGCGGCTGGGGTCATCGCATCGACAGGTCGATCGCGCTCGGCATGCTGCGCGCCGACCTCACCGAGCCGGGAACCGCTGTCGAGGTCGAGATCTTCGGCGAACGTTTTCGGGCGGTCGTGCAGAGGGATGAGCCGTTATGGGATCCAAAGAACGAGAGGCTCAGAGCATGAAGACTGTTATCCTCACCGATGGCGGCATGGGCCAGGAGCTGGTCCGCCGTAGCAGTTCCGAGCCGACGCCGCTGTGGTCGGCCAGGGTGCTGATCGACGAACCGGATCTGGTGCGCGACCTGCATGCGGAATTCATCCGCGCCGGCGCCCGCGTCATCACCATCAACACCTATTCAGCCACGCCGGAACGGCTGGCACGCGAAGGCGCGCAAGAGCTGTTCAAGCCCCTGCAGAAGCGCGGCATCGAACTGGCAAGGCAAGCCCGCGACCAGGCTGGCGACGCGGCGATCGCCGGCTGCCTGTCGCCGCTGTTCGGCAGCTATGCGCCGGCGCTGACGATATCCTTCCAGGATACGCTCGACATCTATCGCCGTATCGTTGCCGAGCAGGCGGGCGGCGTCGATCTGTTTCTGTGCGAAACCATGGCGTCGGCCGAAGAGGCGCGGGCCGCCGGGACACGCGCGGGGGGGAGCGGCCAGCCCGTAGTGGGGTTGGGGGCGCCTTGGCACCCCCGCCCGC